>NZ_JAPFHB010000006.1:0-292987 GCF_059803555.1 Chryseobacterium sp. TB1-D10
TCATCAATTCGGGCAGACATTATGAAAAAAACTACCAAAATAATTTGGTTTGTCCATAGAAATCAAGTCGGGGCGCGCTTCGCAAAGTTTGACCATTTGTAACTCAATTAGCATTTTTATCATTCGTTGAAATTATATAAAGTTTATCAATAATATTGTCATTCCGTAGGAATCTGGACTTTTGAGATTCCTACGGAATGACAAATTGTATATTTGAATTACATCTCTTTGATGAGTTTTACGTCTTTGCGAGCCTTAAAAATGTTTTCAATAATTTCAAAAAAATCTTTGCGGACTTTGTGTTCAAAAAAACACAGTAATTTTTCATAATTTTGTAAAGATTAAGAATCATCTAATTTTTTAATCATTTAATTCTTTAATCTTTTAATCAAAAAAGAATGTCTTTAAAAATTTCAGGACTCACAAAAAAATTCGGAGAGCAAATTGCGCTCAACGATATCAATATAAGCATTTCCAATAATGAAATAATCGGACTTCTGGGCCCAAACGGCGCAGGAAAATCCACCTTGATGAAATCCATAACAGGCGTCCTGAAAATAGACGAAGGCGAAATCCTCTTCGACGACAAAAAAATCACAGAAAACGAAATCGAATCCAAAAAGAAAATCGGTTTCCTGCCGGAGAACAATCCGCTTTACAACGAGATGTATGTGAAAGAATATCTGCAATTTGTCGCCAATCTGCACAACATTAAAAAAGAAAGAGTAGAAGAAGTGATAGAATTGGTCGGAATCACGCCAGAGAAATCCAAGCAAATTTCGCAACTTTCCAAAGGTTACAAACAACGTGTCGGACTCGCTCAAGCCATTCTCCACGAACCAGATTTATTAATCCTAGACGAACCAACCAACGGACTAGACCCCAATCAAATTGTTGAAATCCGAAATGTTATCAAAGAAATCGGAAAAGAAAAAACCGTGATTTTGTCAACGCACATTATGCAGGAAGTAGAAGCGCTTTGTTCCAGAGTAATTTTAATTCATCAGGGGAATATTATCCAGGATTCGCCAATTTCTGAGTTCAAAGGGAAATTTGGAAGTCTGGAAGACGCTTTCCAGAGTTATACGGTTTATAAGTCATAATTGATAAAACATAAATGATTATTGATTAATATTCGTTACTAAATCTATTTGCTTCTTTGCTTAGTTTTACGCCTTTGCGAACCTTAAAATATTTTCAATAATTTCAAAAAATCTTTGCGCACTTTGCGGTAAAAATAACAACACTTGAACTTCGCCCAAATCATCCTTCCGCTCAATCTCAAAGGAACTTTCACTTACAAAGTTCCGGAAGATTTAATGGACAGAATCGAAGTAGGAATGCGTGTTTTGATTCCGTTTGGTGGAAAGAAAATCTACACAGGAATTGTCGCCGAATTATTCGATGATTTCGAAGAAACTTTTGTTCCGAAAGAAATCATCAATTTGCTTGACAGTCAGCCAATCGTTCCAAAACAACAATTGGAATTCTGGAATTGGATGAGTTCCTATTATCTCTGCAATCTTGGTGAAATCTACCGTTTTGCATTTCCGTCTTCTCTAAAATTGGAAAGTGAAACTTACGTTCGACTATTATCAGAAAGAACAATAGATTGGCAAAATCTGGATGCCAACGAAACATATCTTCTCCAGGCTTTGGAAGTTCGACAAATGTTGAACCTTCAGGAGATTGAAGCCTTCATTCCGAAAAAAGAAATCATCAAAACCATCAATGCTTTGATTGATGAACGATATATTTCGGTCGATGAAAAAATCACAGAGAAATATAAAGCCAAAGAAATCGCTTATTTGCGAATTAATAATGAAGAGTTAAAAATTAAAAATAATCTTGCAGAAATCATTTCAAGTTTAAAAAATGCAAGAAAACAGCAAGAATTATTTCTTCTGATTTTGGATAAAGAAACTGAAAATCCTGAAAAACCAATTCGGAAATCAGATATTTTTGATGAAGGAAATTTCAATAATTCTCAACTAAAATCGCTGATTGAAAAAAAACTTGTTCAAGAATATTATCTCGAAAAAGACAGAATAGAATCTTACGAAGGAGAAATTGAAGAGATAGAACAATTGTCTGAAAATCAAAAGATTGCAGTTTTAGAAATTAATAAGGCTTTTGAAGAAGATAAAAACGTTCTGCTTCACGGAATTACTTCTTCCGGAAAAACGCATATCTATTTAGAGAAGATTGAAGATTGCATTAGTGAAGATGAAAATGTGCTTTTACTTTTGCCGGAAATTGCTTTAACAAAACAAATAACAATCCGTCTTGAAAAAAAATACGGCAAAAAACTCGGATTTTATCACAACAAATTAACTGATTTTGAAAGGGTAGAAGTCTGGCGGAAAATCAAAAAGAATGAACTTCAAATCCTTATTGGAACACGGAATTCTCTGTTTTTGCCATTTGAAAATTTAGGATTGATAATTGTTGACGAAGAACACGATTCTGCTTACAAATCTCGAGATTCCAATTTCTTTTTCAATGCGAAAGATTCGGCAATGATGCTGGCAGAATTTTATAGTTCAAAAGTAATTCTCGGTTCTGCAACACCATCTTTGGAAAGCTATGATCTTGCTATGAAAGATAAGATCCGTTATGTTCCTTTAAATGAAAGATTTGGAAACGTAGATGTTCCGAAATTTGAAATTATCGATATTAAGGAAGCCCAGAATCAAAAGAAGATTGTTGGGAATTTCAGTCAGAAAATGCTGGATGAAATTAATTTTCAATTGGAGCATAAAAAACAAAGCATTATTCTCCACAACCGCCGTGGTTATGCCAATGTTATCGAATGTGAAACCTGCGGACACGTTTCATATTGCAGCAATTGCGATGTTGTGATGACTTATCACAAAGCCGCGAACGAACTGAAATGCCATTACTGCGGCCATCGTGCAGCGAAACCGACTTTCTGCCCAAGCTGTCACGGTAACAATCTGAATACGAGAGGAATTGGCGTAGAACAAATAGAAGAGGAAACGAAAAATATATTTTCCGACGCTGAAGTTGACAGAATGGATGTGGATGCGATGCGTAAGAAATTTGCGTACGAAAAACTCTACGAAAAACTGGAAAATGGCGAAACCGATATTCTTGTCGGAACACAAATGATTTCCAAAGGTTTGGATTTTGAAAACATAGAATTGGTCGTAATTCCGAAAGCTGATTCTTTGATCCACGTTCAGGATTTTCGTGCCGAAGAAAGAGCATATCAATTAATTACTCAGGTTGCGGGAAGAGCGGGAAGAGTTTCGGGAGAAGGAAAAATCTTGATTCAGACTTACAATCCGTCGCATTCGGTTTTTGAATTAATTAAAAATCAGAATGTTAAAGAAATTTACAATTATTTCCTTGATGAAAGAAAGAAATTTCTCTATCCGCCATTTGTGAAATTGATAATGATCGAGCTGAAACACAGGAAAGAAGACAAATTGAACAGAGCTTCCCAATTTCTAGGCTCGGTTATACGAAAATATATTCCGGAAGAATGCATTCTCGGTCCCGAAAAATCGCCAATTGCAAGAATCAATAATCTTTATCAATATCAAATTTTACTGAAGTTCCCTAAAAATAAAAACTACAGGATTTACAAGGAACTGCTTGCAAAATCTTTGGAGGAATTTGATGAGATTACGGCTTACAAATCTATCAAGAGAGATTTTCTGGTTGATTTTTAACTATAATTAACAAAATTTTGATTCTTTTATTACGGTTTGCCGTAATTTCCTTGGCAATATTCTCTAAATTTACTACGTTTTGAGATTAGATTAAGATCTTGAAAAACTTAATTAGAAATAATTCAATAAAAATGTAATTCTTTTGAGAATGAATAAATTCAGAAATTATTTTTCGATTTTAAGCTTAGGATTGTCTTCATTTATTTTCGCACAAGGTACTTCTGCGGGAGCTTTGCCTCAGATTTCGGATCAGCAGACATTGGTGAAAGACATTACTGCGGAAAAGGCGTTGTTGTCTCCCAAAGAGCAAATCGAATTTAATATCAATAAAATGTTTACCGATCCTGTTCTCAGAAATGCGAATTGGGGATTTGTAGTTTACGATACCAAAACAGGGAAAATCGTCACATCTTATAATGAAAATGCACCTCTGGTTCCAGCCTCCACCACAAAATTGCTAACGACGGAAACGGCTTTTGCGCTACTTGGAACCAAATTCAGATGGAATACACAATTGGAATATTCTGGAAGCATAGATGCGGAAGGTGTTTTGACAGGAAATCTTTACATCGTTGGCAGTGGTGACCCATCTTTGGGCGGAAACAGAGGCGGAGCTGCTAGTTACGGACAAATCGTGACACAATATCTGGAATCGATCAAAGAAAAAGGAATTAAGAAAATCACTGGCGACATCATCATTCAAACTGCAATCTTCAAAGAGAACAAAACGGAACTTCCGCAGAACATCGTCTGGCTGGAGCAGCCAAATTATTATCTGCCAGCCGGCACTACGAAAGACATCAATCCTAGAAATGAGAAGCTATTGGTAAGTCAGTCCAATAATCCTTTCAACCAGGTTAAAAAATATTTTTACGTTTCACCCTATTCCAATAAAATGGTTTATGCAGACCAATTTGATGGTGCTTGGGTGACGACGAAAGTTGCAGAACCTCCAGCTTTTTTGGCTAATAAGCTAAGAGAGGGTTTGGTTAAAAATAAGATTTCAATCGTGGGAAAAGTAACGCCGAAAATCGTGGACACAGATCCGGAACCGAGAGAGATTCTCAACAATTACAAATCGCCAACCTTAGCTGAAATCGTGAATTACACCAATCAAAGAAGTGACAATGGCTATGCAGAAGCAATTTTGAAGTCGAATGGTTTTATGAAACTGGGAGATCAAACCACAGAGGCTGGTAGAATTGTGGTTACGGATCATTTGAAGGCTATTGATTTTGATGTAACAGGCCTTAATTATATGGATGGAAGCGGACTTTCCAAAGCACATACAGTAACACCAATTTCGCAGGTCAAATTTTTGACAGCTTTGATGAAGACACCTTACTACAAGGAATATATGGAATCTTTGCCAATTGCAGGACAAACAGGAACGCTGAAACACATGTTTCTCGTCAATTCCAACGGACAGATTTTTGCAAAAACCGGAACTTTGAACGGTGTAAAATGTCTGGCGGGATATATTAAAACCAGAAGCAACAGAACACTTGCATTTTCTTTGTTAATTAATAAATTTTCTGGTTCTGTGGCTCAGGTCAAAACCAGAATGGAAGAGCTGCTGGATCCGACTTTAGATTTGTAAAAAAGAACTAATCTGTTAAAATTTTAAACTCACAAATTTCTTGTGGGTTTTTTTGTAGCTTTGAATCAAATATTTGAATAAAATGAAACATATTTATACTTTAATAATTGTTTGTTTAACATTTGGTTCTGTTTTCGGACAAATTGATAATATTGACAGGAAGGGGTTAATAGAATCAGAAAGGAAAGCTGCTTCCAGATCTATACTGGATGTGAATGTCAATCCCAATACCCTGAATTATGATTTGGTGTATGTGAGAGCAGAACTGGATTTGGATCCCAACCAGCAGTATGTTTCCGGAACAGTCACTTCACATTTCAAAATGCTGCAGAATTCCGGTAATATTTATTTTGATCTAGCTGATAATCTCACAGTTTCTAATGTGAAATATCACGGACAAAACTTAACTTTTCAACAGCTAAGTACAGACGAGATTAAGATTAATTTTCCTGCAGCTCTGACTGCTCAGACTACAGATTCTCTTTCAATTACATATAATGGAACGCCTGATACGAGTACAACTGCTTTTATTGCAACTTCTACATCTGCCGGCGATCCTATTTTAGCAACGTTGTCAGAACCGTTTGGAGCCAGAGAATGGTGGCCAACCAAACAAAGTATGAATGATAAAATAGAGAAAATGGACATCAAAATTACAACACCTTCGCAATACACTGTAGGTTCGAACGGAAAACTGATGTCAGAAACAATTTTAGAAAATGGAAAAAAGTTAACATACTGGCAAACAAATTATCCCATTCCTGCCTATCTTTTTGCACTAGGAATATCTAATTATACAAAACTAAACTCTACAATTACAACTACTGGAAGTTCTTTTCCGTTTCTAAACTATGTTTATCCGTCTTCTGCAAATGCAAGTACTCAGGCTAACCTAAACTGGACCACAAACTGTATGCAGACTTTTGAAGATAATTTTGGATTATATCCTTACAGGAATGAAAAGTATGGCCACATGCAGTTCAATTGGGGTGGAGGAATGGAACATGCTACAATGACGTCTATGGGATACTACGCCTTGGATTTAATTGCGCACGAGCTAGCCCACCAATGGTTTGGAGACAAACTAACCTGTGGTGCTTGGAACGACATCTGGCTCAACGAAGGGTTTGCAACTATGGGCGAGTATGTAATTTTTGAAAAACAATTAATGTCATCATCTCAATTCCAAAGTTATCTGGCAGGTGAAATGGATTATATTACGAGTGAGCCTGGAGGTAGTGTCTATATTCCCGATAGCGATCTGAATTCCAATAGGATTTTTAACGGACGATTGACTTATACAAAAGGTGGCTACGCCCTTCGAATGATAAAGTGGATTATTGGTGACGATCAGTTTTATGCAATGCTGAAAGCTTACCAAAATAATCCTGCTTTTGCCTATAATTATGTGAAAACACCGGACTTTCAAAACTTTTTGAGCACCTTCACAGGAAGAGATTTTACGGAGTTTTTCAAAGACTGGATCTATGGCGAAGGTTACCCAAGTTATCAGATTAGATGGACACAAAATGCTACTAATAATAAAATAATTTTCCGTGTTGGTCAAACCAGAAGCAGTTCTACGGTCAGCTTTTTCGAAATGCCACTTCCAATAAAAGTAACAGGATCAAGCGGCCAAACAGCTTATTTTGTTTTGGATCATACTTCTAATAATCAGTATTTTACGCAGGATGTAGGATTTACAGTCACGAACGTAGCTTTTAATTATGAAAACCAAATCGTTACGAAAGGTTCAACGACGGTTAGAGACAACAACTTAGCTGTAAATGACATTAATAATGAAAAACTAAATGTCTACCCAAATCCGGCGAAATCGTTTATCAAAATAGCAGGCTTGGAAAAATCTGCAGATTATGAAATCTTTTCTATTGATGGGAAATTAACTAAGCATGGAACAGTTCATCCTAATTCAGAAATCAATATTTCTACTTTGGTAAAAGGGACTTATATTATTAAGTTTAATAATCAATCAATGAAAATTATTAAGGACTAAACTTTCATGAAATTCAAAACATAAAAAAGTTAAAAAAAGCACTCAATTGAAGTGCTTTTTTTATTTTTGTTAAAATCGAAAATCAATAAAAATGATATCACAAAAATTCCTCGAAAACATTACAAACGAGTTAACTAATATAGAAAACGACGGTCTTTACAAAAAAGAAAGAATCATCACTTCCCAGCAAAGTGCGGAGATAGAAGTTGCTGGAAAGCGATTACTGAACTTTTGCGCCAACAATTATCTTGGATTATCCAACAATCCTGAAGTGATGAAAGCTTCGAAAGACGCAATCGATTCTCACGGTTACGGGATGTCATCAGTTCGTTTCATCTGCGGAACTCAGGATATTCACAAAGATTTGGAAGCAAAGATTTCCAAGTTCTTAGGAATGGAAGATACTATTCTTTACGCAGCTTGTTTTGATGCAAATGGCGGTGTTTTTGAACCATTGTTTTCAGATGAAGATGCAATTATTTCGGATGAACTTAATCACGCTTCAATTATTGATGGTGTAAGATTGTGTAAATCTGCAAGATACCGTTACAAAAACAACAATATGGAAGATTTGGAAGCCCAACTGATCGCCGCTTCCGAAAAAAATCACCGTTTCAAAATCATCGTGACAGACGGCGTTTTCTCGATGGACGGAATTGTTGCTGATCTAAAAGGCGTTTGCGACTTAGCAGACAAATATGACGCTTTGGTAATGGTAGACGACTCTCACGCAACCGGATTCATCGGAAAAACAGGCCGTGGTACGCACGAAGCCAACGATGTGATTGGAAGAGTTGATATCATAACTTCTACGCTAGGAAAAGCTTTGGGTGGCGCTTTAGGCGGATTTACTTCAGGAAAAAAAGAAATCATTGATATGTTGAGACAACGTTCTCGTCCTTATTTATTTTCAAATTCATTAGCACCAGGAATTGTTGGTGCAGCTTCCAAGGTTTTGGATATGATTTCTAACGATACTTCGCTGAGAGACAAAGTAATGGAAAACGCAGCATATTTCCGAAAAGAAATGAAAGCCAAAGGTTTCGATATTCCAGACGGCGACGCAGCAATTGTTCCGGTGATGTTGTATGACGCAAAATTAGCACAGGAAATGGCTGAGAAACTTGTTTCAGAAGGGATTTACGTCATTGGATTCTTCTATCCGGTGGTTCCGAAAGGTAAAGCCAGAATCCGAGTTCAGCTTTCTGCAGCACATTCCCGAGAAAATCTTGACAAAGCAATTGCAGGATTCGAGAAAGTAGGGAAGGATTTAGGTGTTATTTCATAAAAATTCAAAAGCTTACAATTCGTTGTAAGCTTTTTTTATAAACAAAAAGACCAGCAAAATTTGCTGGTCTTTTATATTTCAAGAAGAAAATCTCAGGATTATTTTTTACCTCCGTAAGACTTATCTTTGATTCTTGCTTTTTTACCTCTAAGGTCTCTGAAGTAGTAGATTCTAGCTCTTCTAACTTTACCTTGTCTGTTAACTTCAATTTTTTGAAGTGCAGGCATGTTGATTGGGAAAACTCTCTCTACACCTACATCACCAGACATTTTTCTGATAGTGAAAGTCTTAGTAAGACCAGTTCCTCTCAATTGGATTACAGTACCTTTGAAGAACTGAGTTCTTGTTTTAGCACCCTCTTTAATCTCGTAATACACAGTGATGGTGTCACCGGCTTTGAATTCTGGGAATTCTTTTTTCGTAATGTACTTATCTTGTACGTATTTTACTAAATCCATTTTTTGTAATAAAAAATTTGTTTTGTCAAGCCAAGCAACATTCACGTCCTTCGTCAGAGGTTGATTAACAGGTTGCAAAAATAAAAATAATTTTCATATCTGCAATGCAATCTGTCAATTAAATTTAATTTTTTTAACATTACTTTATTTCCAATAGTTCCACATCAAAAACCAATGTACTGTTCGGGCCAATTTCTTTGCTCACTTCCTGTTCACCATAAGCCAAATGTGGCGGAATCGTAAACCTGAATTTACTGCCAACAGACATCAATTGTAAACCTTCTGTCCAACCTTTTATCACTCGGTTCAACGGAAAAGATGCTGGTTTTCCGCGCTTTACAGAGCTGTCAAAAACTTTGCTTGTAATAGTAGTTCCGTGATAATGGCATTTCACCGTACTTTTCGCCGTCGGTTTTGGGCCTTCCGTTTCCACCAGAATTTCATATTGCAAACCACTTGGCAAAATCGTCACGCTTTCTCTTTTTCCGTTTTCAACCATATAATCCTGGCCACTTCTCAGGTTTTTTTCAGCCAGTTCTTTTTTTCTTTTGAATAACAAATCCGCTACGCCCATTTCAATTTTTTTTCAAAGGTATTTATTATCCGCTAATTCATCAAAAATTCCGACTTATTTCCCTTAACTTTGATTGATAGAATTTATATAAGAACAATTATTAGGAGCTTAATCCCGCTGTCCACTATATCTTTCTTATTTTTTTTCACGTTTTGTTTTCCAAATCAAGCGAAGCACCAAAAAAATAAAAAAGGATGCCGTTCCCATCGGGGCTATGGGTTTTGTCAAAGATTAAAGATTTGTTATCAAAATATGATTTGTCAAAAATGTGAAAATTTGCAAGTTTAGAATATAACATACAGTTTGTCATTCCGTAGGAATCACAACACACCATTAATAATAATAAATAAGTTTAGATTCCTCCAGAAAGACAAAATTGTATTTTAAAAATCTGCAAGATCCACCCAATTTGAGAGAATAATTACGCTTTATTTCTTCGCTGAGCGTCAGCGCCCTTGCGAACCTTAAAAATATTTTCAATACTATCAAAAAAATCCTTGCGGACTTTGCGTTAAAATCATCAGATAATACATTATGAACAAAGAAATCGAAAACAAACTCATCTACAAAAACACCAAACCAACAAGTATGAGAATTCTGGTGTATGATTTTCTAAGTTCCCAACAAGTCGCAACTTCCTTATCCGAAATCGAAAACCACTTCGAAAATGCCGACCGAACTACAATCTACCGAACCTTAAAAACCTTCGAAGAAAAAGGAATTGTCCACAGCATTCAGGAAAATACAACGACAAAGTACAAATTGTGCCAAGACGATTGCGACGAAAAAACGCACAAAGACTGGCACCTGCATTTCTACTGTAAAATTTGCAAACAAACCACCTGCAAAGAAGACATCTCGTTCCCTGAAAGTATGAAAACCAATTTCCGAATCGATGAAATAAAACTTTTTGCCAAAGGCATTTGCGAAAATTGCCTCGAAAGTACATTCAATAATTAGAACATTTACTTTTGTCAGTCTGAGGCTCTCGAAGACTCACATTATTTATTTTGAGCCAATCGCTAATAGCCAATGAAGTTTGCAATAGCATTGCATTTGCATTACCACTACATTTGTTAAAAATTATTCGATATGGAAGAATGTTGCGGTACAAAACCCAAAAAAGAACACAACCACGAAGGTCACGACCACAGCGATCACGACCATTCACACAGCAGTTCCAAACTTGGATTAATTATAAGTTTGGTTATCTTTTTTTCCGGATTGATATTAGATTTTTGGATTAAAGCCGATTGGTTTACAAACAATGTTTGGTTAAGATTCAGCTGGTATTTTGTGTCTTATGTTTTGGTGGCTTTTTCTGTTTTCAAAGATGCGTTTCAGCTTGCCAAAAGTTTTGATTTCTTCAATGAGTTTTCGTTGATGGGAATCGCGACAATCGGTGCATTCGCAATCGGCGAATTTCCGGAAGGTGTTGCTGTAATGCTGTTTTACACGATTGGCGAAATGTTCCAGGAGTCCGCTGTGAACAAAGCCAAAAATAATATTAAAGCGTTGTTGGATGTTCGTCCAAAAGAAGCCACAGTTTTCCGAAACAATAAATGGGAAACAATTACTCCGAATGAAGTAAAAGTTGGCGAAAAGATTCAAATTAAAGTTGGAGAAAAAGTGCCTTTGGACGGGATTTTAATATCTGAAAAAGGAAGTCTCGATACATCAGCTTTGACAGGCGAAAGCAAACCTTCATCCATCAAAAAATCAGATAACGTTCTCGCAGGAATGTTGAATCTCGACCAAGTGATTGAAGTTGAAACAACCAAATTATTCGAAAATAGTTCTATCGTCAGAATCTTAGAAATGGTTCAGGAAGCAAGTTCGAGGAAAGCTAAAACCGAATTGTTCATTAGAAAATTTGCGAAAGTTTATACGCCGATTGTTTTCGTCTTAGCTTTATTAATTACTTTCATTCCTTACTTTTTTGTCGATAATTATATTTTCAGAGATTGGCTTTACCGAGGTTTGGTTTTCCTTGTGATTTCTTGTCCTTGTGCTTTGGTAATTTCAATTCCATTAGGATATTTCGGTGGGATAGGAGCGGCTTCCCGAAACGGAATTCTCTTCAAAGGTTCTAATTTTCTTGATATGATTGCAAACGTCACAACCGTTGTGATGGACAAAACTGGAACTCTGACAAAAGGTGTTTTCAAGGTTCAAAAAGTCGTGACTAATGATATTCCTGAATCTGAATTTCTAACATTATTATCTTCAGTCGAAAGTCATTCCACGCATCCAATTGCAAAAGCGATTTCACAATTTCATCCATCAAACCAAAATCCTGAATCTGTAGAAGAGATTTCTGGAAAAGGCATCAGTGCTGTCATCAATCAAAAACAAATTCTTGCCGGAAACACACAATTGCTGAAAAGTTTCAATATCAATTATCCTTCAGAATTAGATCAAATTGTAGAGACAACGGTTGTTGTGGCGATTGATAATCAATATAAAGGTTACGTACTGATTTCTGATGAAGTGAAAGAAGATGCAGATTTAGCAGTCAAACAACTTAAAAATGCAGGTGTCAAAACAATGATGTTGAGCGGCGATAAAGATGCATTGACTCAAAACATCGCAAAACAATTAGGAATAGATTCGGCTTTCGGTAGTTTACTTCCGGAAGGGAAAGTTGAGAAATTGGAAAACCTCAAAAAAGACCCTAAAGAAATTGTAGCTTTCGTAGGCGACGGAATCAATGATGCGCCGGTTTTAGCCTTAAGTGATGTCGGAATTGCAATGGGTGGATTAGGTTCTGATGCAGCGATTGAAACTGCCGATGTCGTCATCCAAACCGACCAACCTTCAAAGATTTCTACCGCTATACAAATTGGAAAAGCAACCAAGAAAATCGTTTATCAGAATATAGGTTTGGCGTTCGCCGTTAAAATTATTGTGTTGATTTTAGGTGCTGGCGGATTGGCCAATATGTGGGAAGCGGTTTTCGCTGATGTTGGCGTTGCTTTATTAGCAATTCTAAACGCGGTACGAATTCAGAATATGAAATTTTAAACTTAATAAAACTACAAAAGTCACAAAGCTTTGTAAATGTATTTTGTGATTTTTGTAGTTTAAATTTCAATCATTTTTGAATTAAATCCACTGCTAATTTAAAGTTTTTCAAATTTCTTTTCCGTTAAGAAAATAATATTATCTTTATCAAAATCAAAATTATGAAGAGACTCGTATTTTTTTTCGCACTTTTATTGTCTCAATTCGGGACAGCTCAGGGATTTTTGAAGACCAAAGGTCAGAAAATAGTGGATTCAAAAGGTGAGAATGTTTATCTGAAAGGTTTAGGATTGGGAGGTTGGATGCTCCAGGAAGGTTATATGTTGAAAACCGACGACTTCGCAGGACCTCAATTCAAAATCAAAGAAAAAATTGCAGAAGTTGCTGGAGAAGATGGCAAAAATGAATTCTACAAAGCCTATCTCAAAAACGGAATTACCAAAAAAGATATTGATTCCCTGGCAAAATGGGGATTCAATTCGATAAGACTTCCGATGCATTATGACCTTTATACTCTACCAATCGAAAAAGAAAAAGTTAAAGGAGAAAATACCTGGCTGGAGCAAGGTTTCAAAATGACCGATGATCTTTTGAAATGGTGTGAGGACAATAAAATATATTTGATATTAGACCTTCACGCAGCTCCCGGCGGACAAGGCAATGACGCCAATATTTCTGATAACGACAAGACCAAACCTAATCTTTGGCAAAGCGAAGAAAATCAGAAAAAGACAATTGCGCTTTGGAAAAAACTGGCAGAACGGTATAAAGACAAAGAATGGATTGCGGGTTATGATATGATTAATGAGCCCAATTATGGCTTCACCGGCAAGAATCCAAACGGAACAGACGAAACGTCCAATATACCACTTTGGAAACTACAGAAAGAAATTTCTGAGGCGATAAGAGAAGTTGATAAAAACCATATCATTATTTTGGAGGGTAATGGTTGGGGAAATAATTACAATGGTTTGCCGAAACTTTGGGACGACAACTTGGTCTTGAGTTTTCACAAATATTGGACAACCAATGCGCTAGAATCTATTCAGAATATTATAGATCTCAGACAAAAACTTAATGTTCCGGTTTGGTTGGGAGAAACGGGAGAAAACTCCAATGTTTGGTTTACAGAACTCAATCAATTATTATTGAAAAACAACATCGGTTATGCTTATTGGCCGATGAAGAAGATTGATAATATTGCCGGAGTAACCAATGTGAAAATCACTCCAGATTATCAAAAATTACTGAACTATTGGAAGAATGGCGGACAAAAACCTACAAAGGTATTCGCTAAAAAAACCTTGATGAAGATTGCTGATAATTACAAAATGGAAAATGTTGAAGTCAAAAAAGATGTGATAGATGCAATGTTCCGTCAGGTAAACGATGAAGCTACAAAACCTTATAAAAACCACGCCGTTCCAGGTAGAATCTTTGCAACCGAATATGATTTGGGAAGATTCGGAAGTGCTTATTCTGATAATGATTTCCAGAATGTCTGGGTATCAACCGGCAATCGTACAGAATGGAATTCAGGGAACAAAATGAGGAATGATGGCGTTGATATTTATCTTTGCAAAGACAAAATCACCAACAAATATTACGTCGGAAAAACCGAAAAAGGCGAGTGGCTGCAATATACTGTGAAAAGTGCTCAGGCAAGAAAGTACAAACTCAGCATTAGGTATAACAATGACTCAGCTCAGGATTCTGAATTAACCATTAAAACCGAAAGTGGCGATGATCTTGGAAAAATAAAATTGCCGCCAACAGGAAAAGGGATTTGGAAAACAGTTTCTATTGATAATGTGAATATTAACAAAGGCGAAAACAAATTGAGATTGTACTTCGAAACAGGAAATGTCAACCTCAATTACTTCGAACTGAATTAAGAAACTGAAAATAAACTATTCAAAACATCTCATATTATCTGTGAGATGTTTTTTATTTTATTAATTTTATGCGTTTGGCTGATAAATTGCCTACAGCTTAAGGTTATACCTAATATTTTAAAACAACTGATACTATGATGAGATCGCTCTATCTGCTTTTATTCTCAATTTCCTTTTCAATGCTTTATTCGCAAAGCACACTTACTGTTACCAGATCTGACAATCAGAAGCCTATCAAAGGTGCCGCAGTCTCTTGTAATGGAAGAGTCTTGGGGCGAACCAATGATAAAGGAGTCGTTACATTCAACACCAAATGTCCAAAGGTGGACGTAGAAATAGACAATTTTATCGGTGATGAAGTTGTGGTGGATAAAGTGATGGAGTTGGCACTCGACAGGGATAATATCAAAAGCAATCAGATCCAAGCCGTAATGCTTACCACTGCAAGTGATCCGCGCGCTTTGGCAATCATCGATCAAACTTTCCGAAGGTTTAAAGACAATTCTCCAAATGCATTGGATTCTTATTCCTATAAATCTTATGAGAAAATGTCATTCGATTTAGATGAAGACAGCATCAAGGATTACTCAAGATTCGTGGAGGCAAGGAAGGATTCACTTTCCAGAGCTACCAACCGATTGCTTCCTAAAAAGGAAAAAGACAAAAAAGATTCTATCGAAGGTGAGCAGATGATGTCTGTAGCCAAAGACAGCAAGTTGTTTCTGTGGGAACGCGCAATGGAATTTCTTTATTCCAAAAAGTATGGCGAAAAAGTAAATATCTTGGATAACAGGATTTCAGGTTTGAAAAATCCGGTTTACGAAATGCTTGCTTTAAGATCCAACAGAGACAAAATACCAAGGGAGATTCTACCGGAGAACAGAAGTCTTTACAGATATTTCCTTACAGATTCCATCGAAATCGAAGGGCGAATGAATTACGTCATCAGATTCCGCCAGGTAGATTATAAAGTCCCAATTAATAGAAGAAAATACAACGGCTACCTTTACATAGACAAAGATTCCTACGCCATCAAAAAGATTGACAGCAACAGCAAAGTGAAGTCCGATGGAAACATCACCTCAGTTTGGGTTCCTATCAATGATAAATGGTTTCTAAAAACGGAGAACCTTAAAATAAAAATGGGTGTTTCGGAATTTGATACAGCACAGAAAAAGCCCAACGAAACAGCGGAAGAGAAAAAAGCAAGACTGGAAAGTGTCAAAAAATTCGGGAACTATGCTTACTTGAAAGCCGACTATTTCGATTTCAAAACACCTGTGGAGCTGAAGTCTTCTCAGTTCAATGGTTATACGATGAGCGTTGAAAATACGGATGGAACACTTCTGAAGAAATACAGAACAGACAGCCTTTCCGCAAGAGAAAAACTCACTTATGTCAAGATCGACAGCCTGGGGAAAAAATACACATTGGACAGAAAAGTTCAGGTGCTTACAGCTTTGTTAAGGGCTAAATTTACCGTTGGAATGTTTGATATCAATCCATTACAAACCAGATACAACCGTTACGAAGGTCTTAGACTGGGCGCCGGTGTAAAGCTGAATGAAAAGTTCAACAAATACATTTCACCGGATGTTTATTTGGCTTATGGTTTCAAAGACCGTGGTTTCAAATATGGAGCAGGTTTGGATGTGAAAACTACTTTGAACAGAAACTCTTTCTTTAGATTAGAATATTTCAATGATGTTGCCGCTTCCGGAAGATTCAGCCAGAATCTCTGGAGTGCAAAAATGACGATCAATAATAGTGGGATGACCATCCGTAATGACAAATATTACAAGTACGATGGTTTCAGATTTGGGTATCAGGTAGATCTTTCCAACTCTTTGACTTTGGATGTCTCCGGGAAAAAGCAGAACGAAGAATCCGGCTATCCGTATGAGTTTATGGGAATGTCCAGAAAGTTTGAGAATTTCAGTTCTTTGGCAACCCTCAAGTTCTCGCCCAACAGTAGAAACATTATGACGCCTTACGGTAAATATACCTACGAGCAGAATTTCCCGGAAGCATTTCTTAATTATGAGCAAGGTTACAAAAGCTTGGGCGGCGAGTTCAACTACAGCAGGTTTGATGCTTTGATCACACACCAGTTCCGCAGCTCCTGGGGTACAACTCTGGCTCGTGTTTACGGAGGCTATTATGTAGGAAAAGCACCTATGTGGCACCTTTTTGAAATGGGTGGTCTGGATGCCAATAACGGTACCGGGATTTTGTCCAATTTCTCTTTGACCAGTTATTTGGGATTTGCGACAATGACGTCGGGGAAATACTTCAATGACAAATTTGCGGGCTATTACGTTTCACACAGAATCCCATGGTATTTTAAAAGTTTTGGTAAAAATACCTCCAGTTTCGATGTCATTGCAAGAGGGATTGTGGGTGATTTAAAAAACCCGGAATACCACAGCGTAGAGAATTTTTCACCGCTCAACCACCTTTATCAGGAGATCGGGTTTGAATATAATAACTTCCTGAGTTCAAGGTTCAATCTGGCATTTTTCTACAGAGTTGGTTATTACGCCACGAGCAACTTCAAGGATAATTTCGGAGTACAGTTCAAACTTAAATTGCTTGAGTTTTAATATTTAATTTTCATTAATTTTAAACTTTAAATAGCAGTAAATCAATGAATGACCTATTCAAACAACAGGTTTATGAGATCACGAGACTCATCCCCGAAGGACGCGTTTCCACTTACGGCGCAGTAGCAAAAGCTGTGGGTTATCCCAATCATTCGCGCCACGTTGGCAATGCGATGGACGGCTGCCCTTCCGATGTTCCTGCTCACAGAGTCATCAGCAGTACTGGCAAATTATCCGTTCCTTCATTCAGGGAAAGGTTAGAAAAAGAAAATGTAACCGTTCAGGAAAACTGGAAGGTTAAAGATTTCAAAATGCTCTTTTGGGATCCTCTGAAAGAGTTATAATAATTATATTATCCCTTAGTTTTAAAAAAGTAAGGGATTTTTTTTGTCCCTTTCCAATTTTAAATACAATAAGATATTAGTAAAAAATAATCCAAAAAACACCCTTTCGGAAGTCCGATGAATAGGATTTATGCAAGGGTACACTAATTCGTCTTGATGAGTTTTTAAATTCGTCAAGTTGATTTTACTGATTCATCAAGATGAAATTAGCAATTCGTCAAGATGAAATGGTAAAAAGACTTAAATATTTTTTTAATGATTAAAATAATTATTCAATTTGTTTTGTGGAATGATTATTTTTTTTATTTTTATCACGTTAAATTAAATTAATTTTAAAATAAAAACACAAACAGATGCCAATTAAATTTAGCCCAATTGCGCGCAAAAATCCAAGAGATTTAGATGCCGCTCCAAAATACTATGCACAAATAATCGGCGACGGCAAAACCACATTGTCCGATCTGGCCAAGCATGCAAGCACAATGTCTACCGTTTCTAAAGCAGATATCTTAGCAGTATTGGAAAGTACATTTTCCAAAATTGCTGAAGATTTGGCCGACGGCAAGATCGTCTATGTCGGAGAATATTTTACCCTGCAAGCCAGCGGATCCAGTGTTGGATCTGAAAAAGAAAAAGACGTCACTGCTGTCAGCATCAAAAGTGTGAAAGCAGTTTTCCGGCCGGGCAAAATGATCAAAGACGCTTTGAAACTGGCTACTTTTCAGAAGAAAGCTTAAACTCATTTAATTGTATTATAATTTCCCCATAGGTCAAGCAATTTTGGTTAGTTAGCTTTTACCATCATTTGTATATTGTTTTTTGTGAGATCTATGGGATTTCATGTTTATTAAAACTTTCTCGCAGACTAGGCTTAATTTGTTAATTGTTAGCATCATTTGTGTTTCTGCTGTACGGTCTGCGAGATTTATTATTAATATCCGTAAAATATGGAGAACGAATAAGCCATCTCAATCGAGATGGCTTATTTATATTAGTACAATTGGATATTCCCAATTTTAAGACAAGATTATATTTATTTAAATGCCTCAATAGTTTTGTTGATAGCATCTACCTGCCGATGAATCGTCGGGCTGTTCGGGGTATTCTTCAGAACCTCCATCTTCTTGGCAAGTCCATCTTTCAGCATTTGGACAATCATCATTTTCACTTGCGGATTATCCGGCATCTGAGACTTAGCCTGAACCAAAACTTTCGTCACTTTTTCAGTTGCTTTCAGATTGTCAGAACTCATAATCCAGTTGTAACCTTCCTCCGCAGTTTTCCCTAAAACAGGATCCTGAAATTTGATAAAAGGGTAGAAGGCAACGGTAGTTCCTATTGCCGGCATTTGTTTCTCGATCTTGTTTTTCACAATGACTGGAAGAAGTTTTGAGATCAAATCTTCTGAAGCATTGGTAAGGTCAATTTTGTCTGCCAAAGCCGCTACTTTTGAAGGGTCGAGATCAGCAATTCCTGCCAGCGATGCGCCTTTTACTGCATTGGAAACCGCATTGATTCCTTTCTCATAAAGTGGACTGTACTTTGCATTTTTAGTTTTCACTAAAGCTGAAATAGCTGCTGCCTGTACCAAAGTTTTCGGATCATTGGAAGCTAGTTTCTCTACTTCAGCAGTCAAAGCTTTCGCCTGATCAGCATTTGAAAGATCGATTTGTCCCAGAGCCTGTTCTCTGATTCTGAAGAATGGATCCTTAAGTGCTGCCGCCAGCAATTTGATAACCGCAGGATTCTTAGCATCCGCTTCTTTTACAGCAGATAAAGCTCTGTCTCTGCTGAGATATTCTTTAGAATTGGTGAATTGTAATAAGTTTTGTTCCGGTGTTTTAGTTTCTGTGATCTCTGAAAGCAAGATGCCATCAGCATTGATGTTGATCAGATCTGGTGTCTTAGAAGCATCAAATGTGAAAGTATTCTTCGCCTTCGCATCTACCCAAACGTTGTATCTTTTTGGTTTGCCATTATCATAAACATCAATGGCAAAAGGAAATTCGAAAGGTGTTTCCTGAGATTGACTGATCACGACAGTCACCTGTTTCTTGACAGGTTCATAAGTTGTAGTATAGCTCAGTTTCGGATTCCCACTTCCGAAATACCATTGGTTGAAGAACCAGTTGAGATCTTTCCCGGACACTTTCTCAAAAGATAATCTTAGCTGATGCGCTTCTCCATTCTGATATTCGTTGGTTTTAAGATAATCAGTCAATCCTGCAAAGAATGCATCATCACCAAGATAATTTCTAAGCATATGTAGAATTCCGCCACCTTTGTTATAAGTAATCGCATCAAAAACATCTTCGCGAGACTCATAATCGAATCTTACCAAATCTTTTTTGAACAAAGCCGGATTGTGGATATAAGCAGAAAGATCCTCTGCCAAATGATGATCGGCAGCATCTTTCCCATACTTGTGCTCTTGCCACAGATATTCTGAATAGTTGGCGAAAGATTCGTTAACCGTCAGGTTGCTCCAGCTTTCTGCTGTTACCAAATCTCCAAACCAATGGTGGAAAAGTTCATGAGCAATGGTGTTTTCCCATTTGTTCTCATCGATGAGATCGCCCGGTTTTTGCTGCGCCGATTCCTGATGAAGTGTTGCGGTTGTATTTTCCATCGCTCCGGAAACAAAATCTCTACCCGTGATCTGCGCATATTTTGCCCAAGGATAATCGTATCCCAATCTTTTGGAATAGAACTCAATCATCTCCGGTGTGTTCCCGAATATTTGTTTTGCGTAAGGCTCGTATTCTTTTTCTACATAATAATCGACGTCTATGTTTCTCCATTTATCTTTCACAACAGCGTAATCCCCAACGCCCATAAAGAAAAGATATGTGGAATGTCTCTTGTCCATTACCCAATGGTCTGTTCTCTGATCTCCGGATTTTTGAGAATCTTTCAGGATTCCGTTGGAAAGGGTCACATATTTATCAGGAACGGTCATATAGATTTCCTGAGTTGTTTTCTGGTTGGATTTATCGATGGTTGGGAACCAGGCAGATGAAGATTCGGTTTCGCCTTGTGTCCATATTTGTGTTGGCTTGTCTTTATCTTTACCTTGAGCATTGATGAAATAGAGCCCTTTCGCATCATTGATAGCCGCGCTTCCTTCTTGTTTTACTTCATTTGGACGCGCTGTATATTTGATATAAACTGTATAATCCTGATTTTTCTGGTAAGTTTTGTCAAGTGTAATTTTCAGAACGTCATTCTTATAATGAAACTTCAGAGGCGACTTGGAGCCGTTTTTGTCTAAGGCGACTTCGTGAATCAGCATTCCTTTTGCATCAAGCGTCAACTCGTTTGTCGCGTAGAAAAAAGGACTTGCGGTCAACCATTCTTCACCGTTCATCTGTTCTTTCTGATAATCGAAGCTGACTTTCAGTTTGGTATGTTTCAGTTCCGTTGATTTGGTGTGTGTCGCTCTATAAACAGGATTTCTGCCGGAAGTTTCCGTTTGAGCAAAGATTGTATTTGAATTAAATATGGCACCCAGAAAAAGTGCAGCAATGAATATTTTCTTCATTTTATGGAATTATATCGTTGATTTATTTTTAAAAGAGATAAGTGTGGATTTTGGAAGAATTGTTACAAAAAAAGCGGGGAATTCCCGCCTAATTTATATCGCCACTGGCGCCTTAATCCCCGGATGCGGGTCGTAATTTTCCAAAGTAAAATCTTCAAAATCAAAATTAAAAATATCTTTGATTTCTGGATTCAGTTTCATTGTTGGTAAAGGTCTTGTTTCTCGGGAAAGCTGTCTGCTAACTTGTTCAAAATGATTGTTATAAATGTGAACATCACCAAAAGTGTGCACATAATCGCCAACTTCAAGTCCTGTAACCTGCGCCACCATCATCAGTAAAAGCGCATAGCTCGCAATATTAAACGGAACGCCCAAGAAAACATCCGCACTTCTTTGGTACAATTGAAGCGACAATTTCCCATCCGCCACATAAAACTGAAACAAGGCATGACAAGGTGCCAAAGCCATATTCGGAATTTCAGCAGCGTTCCAGGCGGAAACAATTAATCTTCTGGAATCCGGATTTTTTTTGATTTGCTCAATCACTTCTGAGAATTGATCAACCACTTTTCCATCTGCACCGTTCCAGCTTCTCCACTGTGCACCGTAAACAGGACCTAAATCACCATTTTCATCTGCCCATTCGTTCCAAATGGAAACGCCATTGTCAGTCAGATATTTGGTGTTTGTATCGCCTTTGATGAACCAAAGCAATTCATAAATAATAGATTTCAAGTGAACCTTTTTAGTTGTAACCAAAGGAAAACCTTTTGATAAATCATAACGTAACTGGTAGCCAAAAACGCTTCTTGTACCCGTTCCTGTTCGGTCGGTTTTATCTGTTCCGTTATCTAAAATATGCTGAAGTAAATCGAGGTAGTTTTGCATTTTGAAGCGAATAATTAGGATTACAAAATAAAGAATTTTAAATTTAAAAATCTGTTAAAAAGACAAAATATTAATGATAGAAAAAAAGCATCCACGAAGAGTGAATGCTTCCTAAAATATTTATTTTTAAATCTTAAACCGCAGTATAACCACCATCAACAAGATAATAACCTCCTGTCATAAAAGATGATTTTTCTGAGCTTAGGAAAAGAACCAATTCCGCAACTTCTTCCGACTTTCCAAGTCTTCCCATCGGATGTTTTGCAATCAAAGCTTTTTTATGTTCCTCATCAAGCTGATTTAATAATGGAGTATCTATGTAACCTGGTCCGACTGCGTTACAGCGGATATTTTTTTGTCCGTATTCCGCACCGATGTTTTTCGTCAAACCTACAACGGCATGTTTTGTAGAAGTATAGGCTGAAGAAAGTGGTGCTGCAACCGTTCCGTGAATTGATGCGATGTTGACGATTACGCCGCCTCCGTTTTTTTCCATCTGTGTTAATTCGTATTTACATCCGTAAAAAACGCCATCAAGATTGATATCAATGACTTTCTTCCAACCATCCAAAGTGTAATCCCCGGTTTGATTTGCTTCACCTCCGATTCCCGCGTTGTTGCAAGCAATATCCAGTCTGCCGTAAGTTTCAACTGTTGATTTTATTAAGGCTTCCACCTGTTCCGGGTTTGAAGTGTCTGCTTTTACGAAAGTTGCTTCTCCACCCGCCGATTTTATTTCCTCAACGGCTGATTTCCCATGCTCTTCATTGATGTCCGACACAATCACTTTTGCACCTTCTTTAGCATATAATTTTGCGATAGCAAGTCCGATTCCGGAACCTGCGCCTGTAACCAAAGCTACTTTATTGTCTAGAATTTTCATAATAAATGTTGTATTAATGATAATCCTCAAGCAACAAAAACAATGCTAATGAAAGTACTGAACAGTTAATACTTTCTTAAATGTTTCATTTTGAAGCATTGCGTTGATTTAGAAAATATTTAAAATCTTCTGACTTATATTATTCAAAGAAAAAAGCTCACCTTCCTGTTTCCCATTCATTGCTTTTGCAAGTGGAGATTCCAGAGAAATGCAAATGATTTTCTCATTTTCAACTTTAATTTCGCCTAATGAAACTGAAATAAAAAACAAACCTTTTTCCGTTTTCACAATCGCGCCTTTTTCGGCTTTGTCAGACGGTTTTGGAAGAACTGTTTTTAAGGAATCCTTTTGTTTCAGGATTTCATTTAGTTGAACTTGCAGATTGTTGATTTCCTGCTGCAGCATTTCTCTTCCGGTTTCATATTTATCACCCATCGAACTTTTTGTGTCATTGCTAGATGCGCGGGTTTCAGCGATGAGTTTCTCGAAATTTTCGATTTTTTCGGAGAGTTTTTGTCGGATGATTTTTATTAATTCTTCTTTATTCATTTTTAAGTACTAAAGTCAATCCCAATTTCTCAGCTTCATTAATCACAAATTCTCTCGCTTCAATCTTATCATTTTGTATTTCGCCTTCCAGAATCGCTTCTTTCACTTTTTCTTTCAAAATTCCGATTTCTCTACCAGGATTCAAACCAAATAGTTCCATAATTTCTTCACCGGAAATTGGTGGTTGGAAGTTTCTAACCTGATCTTTCTCCTCAACTTCTTTTATTTTCGTGGCAACATATTCAAAGTTTTGTTTGAATTTGGCTTGCTTAGAATAATTCTTGGTCGTGATGTCAGATTTGCAAAGTGTGAACAGGTCTTCCAAATCTTCTCCGGAATCGAAAAGCAAACGACGCAACGCCGAATCCGAAGCATCATCCGTAATCAAAGCAATTGGTCTGGCGTGCATTCTTACCATTTTTTCAACGAATTTATGTTCCTGTCCCAGCGGAAGTTTTAACCGTTTGAAAATCGATTTTGTCATTTTAGAACCCAGAAATTCGTGACCGTGAAAAGTCCAGCCGATGCCTTCTACAAACTTTTTCGTTGGCGCTTTTCCGATGTCGTGGAGTAGCGCTGACCAACGAAGCCAAAGTTTATCGGTGCTCTCAGAAATGTTATCTACTACAGCCAAAGTGTGATAGAAATTATCTTTATGCGTTTGTCCGTCAATGTCTTCGATTCCTTTTAATGCTGTGAGTTCTGGGAGAATGTACTTTAAAAGTGAAGTTTCTTCAAGGAGTTTCAAACCTTTGGAAGGTCTGTCGGAAAGCATTATTTTATTGAATTCGACCATTATTCTTTCCATCGAAACAATTTTCATTCTTTCTGCTTCGTCTTTGATGGCTTTCAAAGAATTTTCTTCGATTTTAAAATCTAAAGTTGTTGCAAATCTTATTGCGCGCATCATTCTAAGCGGATCGTCGGAATAAGTTTGATGAGGTTCAAGTGGCGTTCTCAGGATTTTCTTGTTCAAATCTTGAAGACCGTCAAAAGGATCAATCAGTTCGCCGAAATTTTCTTTGTTTAATGAAATCGCCATTGCATTTATGGTGAAATCTCTGCGTTTCTGATCGTCCTCAATCGTTCCAATTTCAACGGATGGTTTTCTGGAGTCCTCGCTGTAACTTTCTTTTCTGGCGCCCACAAATTCCAGTTCCAAATCTCTGTACTTGAACATTGCGGTTCCATAAGTTTTGAAAACCGCCACTTTTATTTTTGGATCGATTTCTTTAGCGATGCTTTCTGCCAGTTCTATTCCGCTGGATTCTGTGACGAAATCTATGTCGGTAGGTACTTTTCTTTTCATGATCAGATCGCGAACGAATCCGCCAACTGCGTAAACGGATTGTCCGTTTCTGGAAGCGACTTCAGAAATGATCTTGAAAAGTTTGAGGTTTTTATTTTGAGCTAAGTTGATTATCATTAAATAATTAGAAGATTAAAGGATTAAAAATTCTTTAATAATTGGACGAGTCAAATTATGTTGGCAAAGATAATTCTTTTGGGAAAAGTTTCTACTATGCGAAGCTGCGTAAGCGATAGTAGCGGTTATCCTTTCTTGTGGGCTTGCCAGCCCATAAGAAAGATAATAGTGGATAGCGCGGTCTCCCTATTTTTTTGCGTGGCTTTAGCTTGGGAAAAATAGGGAGATACGCCCAAATTGTTAGTAATCAAGACATTTTGACTTTTAATTTGGAGTCGAAAACTGAAAATAAGAAATTCTGTCTGCAAAAATCTTTCGGTATTTGTTTTGCGATAAGAGTAAATACAAAAAGTAGTTTTTTTCATAGTTTATTTTTCCGGCGGATGATCTTGCAAAAGGTCATCCGCCGGTTTTTTTATTCCCTCAGAACTTTGATCTGACTGTTGTTCCAAATCTTGATCACAGACGATCCGGGATATTCCGAAACCTTGTTGTGAAATTCTTCTACTATATAATCCACGGAGTTTTTGATCTCATCCGAGATATCAGAAAACTTCAAAGGTGATTTTTGTCCGCTGAGATTTGCTGAAGTTGAGACCAAAGGTTTGTTAAGTTTTGTAACCAGTTTTTTACAGAAATCATTTTTTACCAGACGGATTCCGATGCTTCCGTCTTCGGCGAGTAATTCTTTCGGTAAGTTTTTGGGATTTTCGTAAACTATGGTTACCGGTTTTTCGCTGACGTCCATAATTTGCCAGGCTATTTCCGGAACATCTACAAGGTCTTGCAAACGTTTTTCAGACTCTACTAATATAATAAGTGATTTGTTGGCTTCTCTTTTTTTGATATCGAAGATCTTTTTGATGGCTTCTATATTAGTCGCGTCGCAACCGATTCCCCAGATTGTATCTGTTGGGTAAAGTATTGTTCCGCCGGATTTTAAAATTTCTAAGGCTTTTTCCATAATTATTTAGTTCTGTCTATAAATGTTTTCTTTATTTCAGCAATGTTTGGATTTCTGGATGAGAATATAATGGTGTCATAATCTCCTTTTGTTTTTAAAGTGTCTTCCAAAAATAAAATTTTAGAATAATTCTCACCTTCAAAATTGTAAACAAATCTACCTTGTTTTTGTCCTTTATAATATGATACTTCTTTTAATTTAACTGGCTTCTCAATTCCATAATACATCAAATCTGTGTATTCTACAAAATCTGTGATTTTATAAAAACTGAAAATCAGAAAGATAAGCGTTGGAAATGCAATTAATGAAAATGTTATTTTAAATCTTTTCGCAATCTCTAATCCGAATCTTTCCTGAAAATAGCCATTGAGTACTAAGGTAAACGGGGAAACAAAACCTATGGTTTCTATTTTCTTAAAAACTATTTTTCCACTGATTAGAATACTCAAGAATCCAATACCTATCCAGCAAATCATTGTTGAAAGAACAATGATGAAAAATTGACCCGAATTCAAATTAATCTTCCACCAAAAATGATATGAGATAAGGAATGAAATCCCAATTAAGACAATTGAGGAGATTAAATACTTTGAAATTATTTTAAAATTCAATCTGGTTTTTAGTTTTTCTTTTTAATAAAATAATTTGATATCAAATTTTTCAATACCCATACAGATGTTGTTTAGGTCTCATTTTCGGGAAATTCTCAATGTTAACACATTTTTAAAATTTCAAAACACTGATTTTTAGTATTTTAAATGTTTTAATAAATTTCCGCAGTTAAAATTATCTGGTGCAAATTTAACAAATAATGAACAGACTTTTAAATAGCCTTAATCTGTTAACCTGGATTTAACATAATCTTGATTTTCGTAACAGGATGTTAAAAAATAGTTGTTAATTCTTATACATTCGGATTGCCATCCAAAGCATTTCTTTGGCAACGAAGAAAAAAGGAAATCAAAAAATGAAAGCAAAAACAATAAGCATCAGTGCTTTGTTTCTTTGTATGTCCACCACAATGTTGTTGGCACAAACTACAACCGACACGCTGAAAGGCGAGAAGAAAATTGATGAGGTAAAAATCATCGGAAACACCAAAAAAAGCAGTGAATCAAACATCATCTCGACACAGCGAAAATCTGCAGAGATTATTGAAAGAGTTGGTTCTGTTCAGTTATCCAAACAAGGAATTGGCGACGTAGCAACTGCGGTTACCAAAGCTACCGGAACTGTAAAGCAGGAAGGTGGAAATACAATCTCCGTAAGAGGTTTGCTGGATCGTTACAATGCAACCACAATGAATGGCTTGCCAATACCATCGGACGATCCCGAAAATAAAAACATCGATTTGTCATTACTGAAAACGGATATCATAGATTACATTTCCTTGGAAAAAGTTTTCAACCCGAGATTAATGGGAGACTTCGGTGGTGCTAATATCAACATTGTTTCCAAAGAATATTCTGGTAAAGGATTTATTGCCCTTGGAATGGATAGCGGCTACAATCTACAGAATTCTAAAACGGATAAATTCTTGTTACAGGATGGTCCCAACTTTTTCGGAACCAAAGTTCAAAAGGTTCCTGCTAATCCACTTTCTGCTTACAATTATCAGACAAGCTGGAATTTTAAAGACGCATTTGGTCCATCGATGCTGATGCCAATCAACACGGGTATGAACATTCAGGCTGGTAAATCTTTCAAAATCGGCGAGCAGGGTAGATTGAATACTTATGCTTACGCTGGTTTCAATAATGACTTTACGTACAGAGAAGGATCTGAAGGACAGTTTGGTAAAGAAACAATGTTCAAAGATTTTGATAAAGTTCAGAAATATTCTTACAATACCAATTCTACCGGATTATTGAATTTCTTCTACAGAATCAATCCAAACCACCAGTTGAAGTTGATCACCAACTATATCCACTCAACAAATCAGGAAGCTAAGATCTACGAAGGTGCTATCAGAGATTATGCAGAAAATGGAGGGGCTTATGTAAGAAGAGCAGATTATAAAGTCACCAATACATTGGTCAATCAGTTAGGTGGAGATCACAAATTCGGAGAGAAATTCTCTATCAACTGGATTGCTGGTTACAATTATCTTAATAGCCAAAGACCAGATAGAATGACGAATACTTTAGTTCGTAATAATGATGCAGAAGGTACTTATTCTGTAACCAGAGAAGCGGGACTTAACAACCGTTATTACGATAATCTGGATGATAAGGAATACACAGGTAATGTCACATTGAACTACAATCTGAAAGACCAAACCAAAATTGCAGTTGGCTACCAAGGTAGATTCAAGAAAAGAACATTCTTTTCCAAACAGATGGACTTTAAATGGAATAATGATAATGCTGATCCTATCAGACTTACGGATCCAAATAATGTAGATGGTGTATTCAATTCTTATAACTACGCCAAAGGTTTTTTTGATATCACAAGTAATTTTGGACCGGCTACTGTGTTACAGCCTATTCTTTACAATGGCGATCAGGACATCAATTCTGGCTTTGCAAATGTAGATTACAAATTTTCGGAAAGATTCATGGCTCAGGTAGGTGTTAGATATGACCGTGTGAAACAGTATGTGGAATGGAATGTGAATTATTATACACCTATCAATAATATAGAAAAAAATTACAATAAGTTTTTACCGGCCTTTAACCTGAAATATTCTATCAATGATAGACAGAACCTTAGATTAGCAGCATCCAGAACTTATACATTGCCACAGCTGAAAGAGATGGCACCCTATATCTACATAGATATTACGGAAACTACAATTGGTAATTACTATTTGAACCCTTCGGATAATAATAATGTGGATCTTAAGTGGGAATACTTCCCAAAATCAGGAGAGGTGGTGTCGGTTACAGGTTTTGGAAAATACATTCAAAATCCAATTTCCAGAACTACTATCAATTCATCAGATCAGTTTTTCTCCTATCTTAATGCAGGAGACTGGGGTTACATGTACGGTTTTGAAGCTGAGGTCAGAAAAGATCTTGTAAGTTTCGGAAGCGGATCCAAGCTGTACACATTTGTGAATGCTACTTACATGGATTCTAAAGCTGAACTCAATGCTGAGAAAGTGACTAAAGAAACAATGGATCCAGCGTCTGGTAACAGTGTGTTTGCAGTTAACTTCGATAAAAAAGAAGATAAATTACAGGGTGCTGCAGACTTCGTGGCCAATGCAAATCTAGGACTTAATCACAAATGGAACAGCGGAAACGAACTGGATTTGGTAGCGTCTTATTCTTACGTAGGAAGCTATATCTATTCCATCAGTACTTTCGAAAGCGGTAATATCGTTCAGAAACCAATCAATATGCTGGATTTCACAGCCAAATTCAGATTCCAAAATAACATAGATTTTGGTATTTCACTTAAAAACCTTTTAAATCCTGAGATCAAAAGAGTACAGGAAAATACGCTTAATTCCGAAACCTATAACTTCAAAAGAGGTCAGGTGATCGGGGTAAACGTAGGCTATAAATTTTAATAAATAATAAATAAACAAAATAAATCAAAATGAAAAAGTTAATCTCAAGTGCATTGGTTCTTTGCACGCTATCTCTTACAACAGTATCAGTTTTTAATTCTTGTTCTTCTGATGAAGATACGACTATCACACCTAACCCAAGTAATGTAAACATAGATGTGAATAATTTCAAAGTCGCACTTAACTCTGGAGACAAATTGGTTCTTGATGCAACAAAAACTTACACAATGACAGGTCCTGTTATCGTAAACAATGGGGCGGAACTTACTATTCCCGCAGGAACTAAGATTAATTGCGTTGGAGGTACTTCTACTTATGTAGCAGTAGCACAAGGTGGTAAGATTTTCTCAAATGGTACAGCTGCTAATCCGGTTATTTTTTCTTCTACAACAGCCAAGAAATCAGACTGGGGTGGTATCGTAATTTGCGGAAAAGCGCCTATTAATGCTGGTGCAACTGCAACTTCAGAAGTAGCGACTTTAACTTACGGTGGTACTGTAGCAGATGATAACAGTGGATCTATTACCTATACGCAGATCAGATATGCTGGCGCTAGATTTAGCGACACAAAGGAGTACAACGGACTTTCTCTTTTTGGAGTTGGGAGCGGAACAAAGATTGAAGGCGTATCTGTACTGGACGGTGCAGATGACGGTATCGAATTCTTCGGAGGTACAGTAAATGTTAGCAATATTGTTTCTGTAAACAATGATGATGACGGACTTGACTGGACAGAAGGTTGGAACGGTACTGCAACTAACGTATTTACAAAAAGAACTTCAGCAACTGTTGGTAACAGAGGAATCGAAGCAGATAATAACTCAAAAAACAGGTCAGCTACTCCTTTGTCAAATCCAACAATCAAAAATGCAACGTTCATAGGTTATACAACTAGTGATACAGAAGGTGTAGGAACAAACATCTTTAGAGAAGGTACTAGCGCAACTTTGGATAATATCGTTTTTTCTGGATGGGGCAATGCTATTACAATTCAGCACGACGAGTCTGTAGTACTTCTTAACGGAAAAAACAAATTCACAAACATCAAGTTTGATAACGTAACTACAAAAGCCGTAACCATAGCTTCTGCTACTGGATCTGTTGCTCAGCCAGCAGCAGCAGGCACTTATACAGAAAACCCAAATGCAGTAGGTGCTGGTAACGGTACAGCTACACCAACTTGGGCAACTGGTTGGGCAGGATTATAAATTTTCTTTTTTCTTCATATCAAATCAAATTTATTTGAGCCCGCAATCATTTTGCGGGCTTTTTTTATTTAAATCAATAGACAATCTATTATTAGCACCGTCAGTTATAATATGACCGATGGCAAACATGCTATTACCCTTGGCGTTGACAAAATTACCGGTGGCGGACATACTTTTAGCGATGGCGGACATACTTTTACCATTGGCGGACATACTATTATCCTTGGCGACTTCAAAGTTACCGATGGCGGAAGTACTATGACCGATGGCAATTATTGATTTAGCATAAGTTATAGCAATATTTCAAGCACAACTTATAAATGAGAAACATCATTTAAAAAAAATCTGCATCATCTGCTAAATCAGCGAGAGATTATATTCCAGTTAAAAAACATTTCCCGAAATTTGCCAAACGCCAAACGCCAAACGCCAAACGCCAAACGCCAAACACCAAACACCAAACACCTAAAAATGGACATCCTACTAGCCTCAACATCCACACTCTACGGCGGACAATATCTGGAATACCTCAAACCAGAACTCATAAAACTATTCGAAGGAATCACAGACATCATCTTCATCCCGTTCGCAAGACCCGGCGGCATCTCCCACGATGATTACACGCAAAAAGCAAAAGACTTTTTCGCTACAATCGATATTAATGTAAAAGGTCTTCACGAGTTTGATGACAAAATTGAGGCAGTCAATTCTGCAAAAGGATTCTTCACAGGAGGCGGCAACACATTTCTGTTAGTCAAAACCCTCCACGAATTTGGATTAATGAAAATCCTAAAGCAAAATATAGAATCTGGAAAACCATACCTCGGTTGCAGTGCAGGAAGCAACATCGGCGGCATCAATATGAAAACAACCAATGATATGCCCATCGTCTATCCACCAAGCTTTGACTGTATGGCACTGGTTCCGTTCAATATCAATCCACATTACCTCGACCCAAACCCCGAGATCAGACACAACGGAGAAACCAGGGAAACCAGAATCAAAGAATTCCTGACCCAGAATGACATCAAAGTCATTGGACTCAGAGAAGGCAATTGGATAAGAAGAATCAATAACAAAATCACCGTAGAAGGTTTAGAACTCACAAGAATCTTCGAAAAAGACAAAGAAACATACGAAGTTGAAGCTGGAACAGAATTATAACAATCAAAAATGAAAATCCAAAAAGAAATAGATTTCATCCTGGCAATTGATGCCCTGAAGAATATCAACAGAAGAAATTACAACGCAGACGATTCCCGGAGAGAAAACACCGCAGAGCACAGCTGGCAGATTGTAGTCCTTGCCCAAATACTTTTTCCTTATGCTAAAGATAATCAGGAAATAGATTTATTAAGAGTCATAAGAATGTTATCCATTCATGACTTGGTAGAAATTGACGCAGGCGACACTTTTTTGTTTGATGAGGAGGGAATGAAAGGTAAATTCGAGCGCGAAAAACTCGCAGCCAAAAGAATCTTCGGAATTCTGGATGAGCCGCTCTCCACAGACTTCTACAACCTTTGGATAGAATTCGAAGAAGAAAAAACACCAGACGCCATCTTCGCCTGCGCGATTGACAGAATAATGCCTTTTATTCTAAACGCCCACACCTCAGCAAAAAGCTGGACAGAAGCAGCCGTCACCGAGAAACAGGTGCGGACAATGCTGGAAACTGCCATTTGCAGATCATCCAATGATTTGGAAGAATGTTTCAAAGTTCTGATGGAAAGATGTCTCGATGACAAAAAACTGGTGAGAGATTTATAATTAATGACAAACAAAAATCGCCTCGAAATTTTTCGAGGCGATTTTATATTTAAGAATAAACTTCTGTTATTTGGTTACTGGAGCCTGAGTCGCAGGAGCAGCACTATTAGCTGGACCTTGATTTACAGGAGCTTCAGATTTTACTGGCGTTGGGAATGTTGGCGCTACTTGCGACGGCTTTCCTGTAAGAACGATGCTTAGCAAGATCAAAACAACAATTGTAGCTCCCAATGTCCAGGTTGCTTTTTCCATAAAATCATTGGTTCTCTGCACCCCGAAGTTTGCAGCAGATGCTCCACCAAAAGTACCGGAAAGTCCGCCTCCTTTTGGATTTTGCGCCATGATGATGATAACTAATAAGATGCTAGCAATGATAATTAGAATCATAAACAGCGTAAATATTGTGCTCATAGTATAGTCTTAGTAATAAATTTTGAAGCGCAAATATATGGATTTTAATCAATAATAAAAGTTATTTCTTAATAAATTTCACAATATTGGTTTCGTTGCTAAGAGATTTCAGTTTAATAAAATATACACCCGCTGTAAGTCTGGAAATATCAATTTTGCTTCCTTTGAAATCACTTTTCGAAATCACTTTTCCTGATCCATCAATCACTTCATAAGCAATAAAATTTTTATCAGATTCTATGTTGATATAATCCTGAACCGGATTTGGGAAGATTTTTACTACAGCATTTTTCTTGGAAGGATCATTCACAGCAAGCAGACAAGCGGGTGGGTTTGAGATTGATCCTGCTGAGTAATCATAGAAAATTGTATCTTCTACGATAACAGAATATTCTTGTGAAATCGGAGGTGGTGCAAATGTCAGACAATTATTAAAAGTAGCAAGAACCTTGAAAAAATCTAAAGTCATTTTGTACCAGCCTTCACAAGCTGGCGTCATATTGTTTCCTGGTCCCCAAACATCAACTGTAGAATTGATGTCTAAAGAATTGGTAAATAAACAAATTGAATTCCAATTGGATGGTGGTTTGAAATACAATGTCCGGCTAGGAATTGGACCATAAAAATAATCTCTGGAACGAATCGCGGAAAGCGTTCCATTATTATCTTTCACCCTTGCTTTTACAAGTGTATTCTTATCAATAGTAATATTAATATTATTAATTCCAGATGGAGAATTAATAGTAGGATCTGTACCATCTGTTGTATAATATATGGTACCAACTGCCGAAACGGTAGCAGTATAAGGAGAATAACCATGATATTCCATGGGGCCAAAAGTTTGACCGAACAAAGATTGAAACATCAAGATTAAACAAAATAATACAAGTTTTCGCATAAGAATTAGTTTTAAATGGTTAAATTCAAATTTAGATAAAATTTTAATAACTTCGTCCGAGTTTTTTCAAAATCAATTACTTATAATGAAATTTAAACATATCATCACTGCATTGGCAGTAACACCTTTTATGATGAATGCACAACAAGTCATGACACCGGAAATCATGTGGACGCTCAATCGGTTAGGCGTTCAGTCTGTTTCCCCGGATCATCAATCATTAATTTACAAGGTCAGCAAAACAGATCTCAAAACAGAAAAATCAAATTCTGAAGCATTCTGGTTGGATCTTTCCGGAAAAGCTGCCAAATTGGATTTAGGAAAGAAGAGCCTGATTCAATGGGACAAAAACGGAATCTATGCCTTAGAAAATAATCAGATATTTCTCTCAAAAGATTCGGGAAAAACCTGGTCTGGATTTTATACTATTGGCGAAGTGGATAACATTGTAATCTCGCCTGACGGTAAAAAAGTAGCCTTCAGCAAAGCGGTTCATATTGAGAATCTTCTTGGAAAAGACAAATACAAAGATCTGCCCAAAACGACAGCCCAAATCTATACAGACCTGAATCACCGCCATTGGGATGCCTGGCACGAAGGTTTTTATAACCACGTTTTCACAGTTAATACTTCAGAATCTGTGGATAAGGCAAAAGATCTTTTGGAAGGACAAGCTTTTGATTCACCTCAGAAACCGTTTGGTGGCGCGGAAGATTTCGTTTGGAGTCCGGATTCTTCTCAATTGCTTTATGTTTCCAAAAAGAAAAGCGGTGCAGAGTATGCGCAAAGCACAAACACAGACATTTATTGTTATGATCTGGCAAGTGGTGTTACCAAAAATATTACAGAAGGAATGATGGGTTATGATGTCAATCCGAAGTTCAGTCCGGATGGTAAATTCCTGCTTTGGAACTCTATGGAAAGAGACGGTTTCGAAGCTGATAAGAATGACATTATAATGATGGATTGGAAAGCAATGACATCTGTAAATCTGACAAAAGCCTGGGACGAAAGTGTTACAGGTGATGTTTCCTGGAGCCAGGATGCAAAAGCCATTTATTTCACTTCAGCTTTCAGAGGGACAAAACAATTATTCTCTGTCGATGTAAAAAACAAAACGGTAAAACAAATTACGAAAGGTGATTTTGATATTAATGAAATAGTTCTGGAAAATAAAGGAAAACTTTGGGTTACAAAAACCGACATTAATCATAACGCTGACCTGTTTGAAGTTGATTTGAAAAATTCGTCTTTGAAACAAATTACTGACATTAATAAAGACAATTACGCCAAATTAGTTCCAGGTAAATCTGAACTTAAAATGGTAAAAACCACAGACGGAAAAGAAATGGGTGTTTGGTTTCATTACCCACCAAACTTCGATCCGAATAAAAAATATCCCACTTTGGTTTATTGTCAAGGCGGCCCACAGTCTGCTTTGACACAGTTTTTTTCAACAAGATGGAACTTCGCTTTGATGGCTGCAAACGGTTACATCGTTGTTGCTCCAAACAGAAGAGGAATGCCGGGCTGGGGTGTAGAGTGGAATGAGCAGATCAGCGGCGATTGGGGTGGACAACCAATCAAAGATTATTTGTCAGCAACCGATTTTGCAAAAACCTTACCTTATGTCGATGGAAGCAGAGTAGCGGCTGTTGGTGCTAGTTATGGAGGTTATTCCGTTTTTATGCTGGCTGGCGTTCACGAGAACAGATTCAAAACATTCATTGCACATGACGGATTGTTTGATATGAAATCCTGGTATGGAACAACTGAAGAACTTTGGTTTGCCAATTGGGACTTCAAAGGATCTTATTGGTTTAAACCAATGCCAAAGGCTTTTTCGAAGTACAATCCAAGTAATTATGTAGAGAAATGGAATACACCAATAATGGTCATCCAAGGCGGAATAGATTTCCGCGTTCCTTATGAGCAAGGCCAGGAAGCATTTCAAGCTGCAAAACTGAAAGGCCTGAAAACCAAATTCCTTTATTTCCCGAACGAAAACCACTGGGTACTGCATCCGCAAAACGGTTTGGTTTGGCAGAGAGAATTCTTTGACTGGTTGAAGGAAACGTTGTAGAAATTTAATAAAAAAGTGTCAGAAAATCTCTGACACTTTTTTATTAAATTATTTTAAACCAATTGATTGTTGAATTATTTATAATTTCAAATCGGTAGGAGTTTTTGATAAATTTTGTTATGATCCTTATTTCTTAACCGCTCCAAAAACCTTTTGCAAAACAGAAGTGGTTCTCATGGCTGCGTTATTTCGAATTCCGGTTTCTTTCTCGGCAACCATCTTGAAAACGCCATTGATGGTTTCATTTGTCACATATTCGTTGAGGTCTGTGGTAACGGCTTGTCCTGTGAAGGTATTGTATTTGGAGATGATATTTTTCCAAACCGTATCGGCGCCAACTTTACTTAATGAAGCCTGTACTTTTGGCTGAAAAGCAGTAAATAATTGTGTCTGAGTTTTAGTCTGAAGATAGTTGGTAGCAGCATTATTACTTCCTAAGAGAATGTTTTTTGCATCGGTAATCGTCATAGATGTAATTGCGTTTGCAAAAATGGGAGTTGCTTCTGTTACTGCATCTTCCGCAGCTCTGTTAAGCAATTTTACACCTTGATCAGCCAAACTTCCCAAGCCGAAAGTTCGAAGCGTTGCATCTATTTTTCTCAATTTTTCTGGCATCAATATTTTTACGGCTTCATTTTTAAAAAAGCCATCTGTAACACCCAATTTTTGGACACCTTCTTTTACGCCAAGATTCAGAGCTTCTTTCAGTCCGGATGAGATTTGGGTGGAAGTAAGATTACCAAGATTTATATTAGAATTGTTTGTAGTACCAGGAACTTGCGTTGTAGTAGTTGCAGGTTTTTGTGTTTTCGGATTGCTTAAGTCTATCCCTGTTTTGTCTTTTACGGCTTTAAAAAGATCAGAAATCTGCGCTTGAGCAGACATTGAAAATAGTAAGCCAGCAGCTAAGAAAATCGTTTTTTTCATTATTTATAATTGTATATAAAATTAGATGATTAATTAGTAGCGATGTTAAGTCTCAATCGAAATTAAATAAATCAAAACTGATTTAAGATTGATTTCTCAAGATTACATCATATAAATCCTGTCTTCTATCAGTCAAAGTTTTTACCGAACCGTTATAATGTAATTCTTTTAATAAATTTAAATCGACATCTACAATAATCGTCATTTCGGTATTAGGAGTTGCTTCACCTTTGATGGCATTGGACGGAAACGCAAAATCCGAAGGCGTGAAAACCGTCGCCTGACCGTATTGAATATCCATATTATTCACACCAGGCAAATTCCCGACACACCCTGCAATTGCAACATAACATTCATTTTCAATAGCTCTGGCGGCTGCGCAATGTCGCACTCGTGTGTAAGCATTCTGAGTATCTGTGAGATAAGGGACGAAAAGAATCTTCATTCCCTGATCTGCTAATAATCTTGGCAATTCCGGAAATTCGACATCGTAGCAAATAATCACACCAATTTTTCCGCAGTCGGTATCAAAAACCTTGATTTCATTTCCGCCGGTCATTCCGTAATATTTCTTTTCATTTGGCGTAATGTGGATTTTCCTGTATTCATCTATTTTTCCGTCTCTATGAAGTAGATAACTCACATTGTAAAGTTTTCCGTCTTCCAAAATCGGCATACTTCCGGAGATGATGTTCACGTTGTAGCTGATGGCCATTTCAGAAATTTTTTCTTTAATTTCCTCTGTGAGTTCAGACAGTTTTTCCATCGATTCTCTTTCGTTTAAATGATTGAAAGGCGCCAGCAGCGGTGTATTAAACAATTCTGGAAACAAACAGAAATCCGACTGATAACCTGAAACAGCATCCACAAAAAACTCAACCTGCTTGTAAAAGTCCTCTATATCTTTCAATGGCCGCATCTGCCATTGGATCAGCCCAAGCCGGATGACGCTGTCCTGCATTGTGTTTTTCTTCGCCGTATAATAAATATTGTTCCATTGAAGAAGAACCGCGTATTCTTCGGATTCTGTATCGCCTTTAAGATACCCTTTCAGAATTTTGACCGGCGAAAAATTATTCCCAATCTGAAAACTTAAAACGGGGTCATAAATCTCTTTGTTTCTTACTTTTGTGATGTATTCTCTTGGGGAAAGTTCCTTGCTGTATAGATGATAATTCGGGATTCGCCCGCCTACGATGATGGATTTCAGATTCATAATCTCGCACAATTCTTTCCGCGCGTCATAGAGTCTTCTGCCTAATCTCAAAGCTCGGAAATCGGGATCTACGAAAACTTCGATGCCATAAAGCACGTTTCCAATATTGCTGTGCGTGTTGAAAGAAAGGTTTCCAGTAATCTCATCATAGGTATGCTGATCGCCGTAGAGTTCATAATTTACACTGATAGACAGAGCCGCCGCTGCCAGTTTGCCGTCTACGATAATGCAAATCTGTCCTTCCGGAAAGATGGAAGTCAGTTTCTGGATACTCCTTTTGCTCCAGACATTATCATCAATTACTGGATAGGCTTTCTGCATGGCTTCTGCCAGCTCATCATAATCATCAATGGTTAATTTTCTTATTTCTACCTGCATTATTGATAATTTTCTATTAATATTTGTTTTAATTTTTTCATTCCTTCCGTTGCGGAGGCTTTGAAATAATTTTCATTTCGGGTAAACGAATTTGGATTTTCGAGGTTTGGATCGATGACAAAAAATTCGCAATGGCTTGGAACATATCTTACCACGGAAGCTGCCGGATAAACCTGCATGGATGTTCCAATGACCAGAAATAAATCGGCTTGTGAAGCAATTTCAATCGCATTGTCCATTTCCAGAACCATCTCGCCAAACCAAACGATGTGTGGCCGAAGCTGCGAACCATCACTGTGAAGATCGCCTAAATGAATGTCGTTTTCCCAATCCAGTATTTCATTTTCATTGTCAACCGACCTTGCTTTTTTAAGTTCGCCATGAAGATGAATGATTTTTTTAGAACCGCCACGCTCGTGCAGATCGTCTACATTCTGGGTGATGATATGAACATCGAAATAGTCTTCAAGTTCTGCAAGCAATATATGAGCCGTGTTGGGTTCTACGTCATTCAGTTGTTGCATTCTTGAATTATAAAAATCCAGAACCAACTTTGGATTTTTAGCAAAACCTTCCGGCGAAGCCACATCTTCCACGCGGTGATTTTCCCAAAGTCCGTTGGAGTCTCTAAAGGTTTTGATGCCACTTTCTGCTGAGATTCCTGCGCCTGAGAGTACGACAAGTTTTTTCATTTACTTCAAAATTTTCTTTAAATATAATGAATTTTCTACCGCAGCTGTTCCCCAGGTGTTATTGAACATTATATAAAATTCATTTTTAGTTTCTTTGATCTTCTCAGCAAGATCATTCAAAAATTCCTCTGAATAGGGCGATTTGTAAAGTATTGGTTTTCCGTGAAGGCGATAATATCCGATTTTAGGATTTGTGATAATGACTTCATCAGATAAGTTTCCGGGAAAACTGGTTCCGCTGAAGATCCATTTTTTGTCTTTAAAAATTTTAAAAACCTCATCACTCCACCAGGAATTATGTCGAAATTCTGCGACGATTAAGTGATCATCAGGTAGGTTTTCATTAAGCCAATTTAAATTTTCTGATGTATTATGGAATGAAGGCGGGAATTGAAATAAAAAACCAGCAAGCTTTTCTTCAAGATGCGTCTGTATGTAATTACAGAAATCTATAATCTCTTCTTTCTTGTTTTCAAAAGGTTTTTGGTGTGAAATCGTTTTTGGGATTTTAATAAAAAATTTAAAATAATCCGGAGTTTCATCTACCCATTTTTGAAGTGTTTTAGCTGTCGGTTTTCGGTAAAATGTACTGTTAATTTCCACAATATCAAATGCCTGAGAATATAATTTGAGGAAGTCTTTGTTCTGAGAATCTGCCGGATAAAGTGAGCCTTTCCAGTCTGTGTTGTAAAATCCTGAACAGCCGATATGGTATTTTGTCTTAGTCATTTTCATTTTTATTAATGATTAATTTCTGTGCCAATCAGCATCAAATCAATGAATTAAAATCAATATGATATTTATCATACCAAATTAGTATGAAATAAATTTGGATCGATAAAAGTGAAGCCCGTATTTTTGCGCTGTGATTACGAATTGCTGTCATACTTATTAAGAAAGACCGAGGGAACTGACCCATTGACGTCTTAACAACCTGCCGAAAGGAAAGGTGTTGCATTCAGCCTTTGAAAGAAGGAAAGATAAGTTTAAAAGTTTTTATTATTGGACCAAACGCATCCTTATATAACTTCTTCCGGACTTGTCTGGGAGAAGTTTTTTTATTTATAAAACGTAAAATTTAGAATATATGAACAAAGTAACTATTATTAATTCAAGGAAAGGAATTGCGCTCACAGCGGCGGTTATTTTATTTTCTGGAATTTCATTTGCACAAGCTCAGGAAACAAAAGCGGTTAAAGATTCTACTTCTGATAAACAAATCGAAGAAGTGGTTTTGGTAGGATCCAGAAGCGGCGGAAGATCAAAAGCGGACAGTCCGGTTCCTGTAGATGTTTTCAATCTGAAAGACATTCAGCAGAGTTTACCACAGACGAACATCAATCAAATCCTTAATACGATTGCGCCTTCTTTTACCTCAACCATTCAGACCAATGCAGATGGATCGGACCATTCAGATCCCGCACAGTTGAGAGGTCTGGGACCGGATCAGACTTTGATTTTAATCAATGGAAAAAGAAGACATACATCAGCATTAGTCAATGTCAACGGTGCTCCGGGAAGAGGTACTGTAGGAACCGACCTTAATGCCATTCCAGCCTTCGCTCTTTCCAGAATCGAGGTTCTGAGAGATGGAGCGTCCGCTCAATATGGTTCAGACGCCATTGCCGGCGTGATGAACCTTCAATTGAAAAGAGACACCGGAAAACTGACCGGACAACTGAATTACGGAGGTTATCTGACAAAAGCAGCAAATGATCACACTGGAAATTATGACGGTCAACAATATCAGTTGGATTTAAACTACGGAAATAAAATTGGTAACAAAGGCGGTTTTTTCAATTTAACCTGGTCATCCCAATTCCGTGATCCTACCAGAAGAGCGGGAACAGAAAGTGGTGCCATCTACAATGCATACAACGCAATCGAGAAAAGAGCAGCAGAAAGCGGCGTGAATCTTTCGTCTTATTTCAATAATATCAATAATCTGAAAGGCACTGCCGGAGAACAGGATTTTGTGAATTTAATTCACCAGTATTCTCAAGGTGTCAATTATTTTGATTCTGGTTTCCAGTCAAATATTCAAAATGCATCATCCATTTCAGCTTTGCAAGGTTTGTTAGGCGCAAATGTAACTGATAATGAATTGGCTTACAGAGGACAAACCAGAAAAGATTTCAATCAGCAGGTTGGACAGTCCAAACTGAGTAACCATCAGTTATTCGCGAACATAGAAGTGCCTTTAAATGACAATTGGAAAGCTTATACTTTCGGTGAATATTCGATCAGAGATGGTGCATCAGGCGGATTTTACAGAAGACCAAACCAAGCCAGAACTTTCACTGGATTGTATATTGACGGTTATCTGCCGGAGATTCACACAAAGATTCAGGATGTTTCATTATCTGCGGGCATCAAAGGAAAATGGGACGGCTGGAATATAGATTTCAGTAATACTTTCGGACAAAACAGTTTTGATTACACGATTGAAAATACAGGAAACACAAGTTTAAGATTTAATTCTCCGAGTTCCTTCAAAGCTGGCGGATTGCAGTTTCTACAGAACACGATCAATCTGGATTTCAGCAAATCATTTGATCTTTTGGAGGGCATTAATGTCGCTTTCGGGGCAGAACAACGTCACGAAAATTTCAAAATCAATCCAGGTGAAGAAGCTTCTTACACGGCTTATGACATTAATGGAAATCCACAAACACCAACTTCTGTGAATCCAACTGATTTCTTCGGAGCATCTTTGGCAGGAAGTTCTCAGGTTTTTGCAGGTTTCCGAGAAGCAAACAGAACGGATAAAAACAGAAATTCCTATGCTGCCTATGCCGATGTAGAATTTAATTTTACCAATTGGTTGTTGGTAGATGCCGCAGTTAGATACGAAGATTATTCAGATTTTGGATCGACATTTAATTATAAATTAGCTTCCAGAATCAAACTTTCAAAGGATCTTAATTTCCGGTTTGCAGGTTCCACAGGTTTCCGTGCACCTTCGATTCATCAGATTTATTATAATACGACTTCCACTTTATTCGTTAACGGAAGTCTGAGAGAAGTGGGAACTTTCAGCAATGATTCTGAAGTTGCTAAGTCTTTTGGAATAGAGCCATTGAAACAGGAAACTTCAAAATCCTTCAGTACCGGTTTTACCTACAAGATTCCATCGCTTAATCTGAACTTTACAGCCGATGCCTACTTTATCAGAATTGATGACAGAATTGTTTTGACAGATCAGTTCACCGGAGGACTTGTTACAGCTTTAAACCTTAATGGAGCCCAGTTTTTTGCAAATTCCATCGATACAGAAACCAAAGGTTTGGACTTTGTAATCAGCCATTCTCTAGCAAAAGAAAGCTTCAAATTTACAAATGATTTTGCGATCAACCTGAACAGAACCAAAAAAGTGGGCGATGTGCACCCTTCGGAAAAATTGAGAGATCTTGGTTTGGAAAATACATTTTTCTCAGAAAGATCAAGAATTTATCTGGAAGATTCTGTTCCTAAAGTAAAAGCAAGTTTGTCTCATAATTTTTCATGGAATGATTTCAATTTCTATCTTAGAAATACCTACTACGGAAAAGTTTGGGGCGCTGATATTGTGGATGCTAACTTTGACGGTACTATTTTACCAAACGAGCATCAGTTTATTTCCGATAAAATCATCACAGATTTATCAATAGGTTACAACATCAGCAAGAATTTTAATTTGACCATTGGAACGAACAACTTGTTTGACATCTATCCAACCAAGAATGTGACGGCTTCTACTAATAATGATCAGTTTATCTACTCACGTTCAACTTCCCAGTTCGGGCAGAATGGTAGATATGTATTTAGTAAGCTGACCGTTAATTTTTAATTTGACGATTTTAAGGTTTTTATTTTGTTTTGAAATGGCATCGGGATCTTTCTCGGTGCCATTTTTTATTGAATTTAATTTATATGGATATTTCGAGAGCCTCCGCATAACTTCTGTAATACAAATCGCATAATTTTAGAATTGTCAGTCTAAGGCTCTCGAAGACATTAAGATTTAAACATCAAATTTTGCATTATTCAATCTCAAAGAATTCAGGATCACGGAAACCGAACTGAAACTCATCGCCGCCGCCGCAATCATCGGACTCAATAAGATTCCGAAGAAAGGGTAGAGCAAACCTGTTGCTAATGGAATTCCCAAAACATTGTAAATGAATGCGAAGAACAGATTTTCTTTGATGTTTCTCAATAATTTCTCACTTAGGATTTTTGCTTTTGCAACGCCAAGAATATCGCCTTTCAGTAAAGTGATTTCGGCACTTTCTATGGCAACATCCGTTCCTGTTCCCATTGCAATGCCGATGTCGGATTGGGCTAAAGCCGGTGCATCATTGATCCCATCACCTGTCATCGCCACGATTTTTCCTTCATTTTGAAGTCTTTTAATTTCGTTCATTTTATCTTCCGGAAGACAGTTGGCTTTGTAGTTTTTGATTCCGAGTTCGGCTGCAACTGCTTTTGCGGTGTTTTCATTGTCGCCGGTCATCATTATTACTTCAACATTCTGATCCTGAAGAAACTTAATAGCTTGTTTCGAACTGGGTTTTATTTGGTCTGAAAAACTTAAAAACCCCAAAACTTTTCCTGCTTTTGCGAGATAAGAAATGGTTTTCGCTTCGTTTTGTTTTGCAATGACTTTTTGTTTTAATTCTTCGGAAATACTGATATTAAATTGTTTTAATAGAGATTCATTTCCCAGCAGAATATCTTCCTGATTAATCATTCCTTTAACGCCTTTTCCTGAGATGTTTTCAAAATTTTCTACTTTCTCAAACTGTAATCCTGGATTGTCATGCTGAGCCTGTCGAAGCATCTTCAGAACTGCATTGGACAACGGATGTTCAGAATTCTGGTTTAATGAAGCAGCCAATTTCAGGATCTCATTTTTGTCCGAGTTTTCAAAAATTTCTATGCTGCCAAGACTTGGTTTACCTTCTGTAAGCGTTCCGGTTTTATCGGTTATCAGAACATTGATTTTGTACATTTGTTCCAGAGCTTCTGCATTTTTTATTAAGATTCCATTCTGTGCGCCTTTCCCGATGCCGACCATCAGGCTCATTGGTGTTGCCAATCCCAGAGCACACGGACAGGCGACAATCAAGACTGCAACGGCGTTCACAAAAGCATAAATCAACTTATTCTCGCCTCCGAAAATATACCACAGCACGAAAGTCAAAACTGAAATAGCAATCACGGTCGGAACAAATATCTTTGAAACTTTATCTGCCAATTTTTGGATTGGTGCTTTGCTTCTGCTGGCATCATTCACCATTTTGATGATCTTGGAAAGTAATGTTTGGTCACCTACCTTTTCGGTGGTCATCAAGAAAGATCCGTTGCCATTGATAGTTCCGGACGTCACTTTGTCGCCCGCTTTTTTCTCAACAGGAATTGGTTCGCCTGTGATCATCGATTCATCAATGTTGGAACTTCCCTCCTTAATTTTTCCATCCACAGGAATTTTTTCGCCCGGTTTTACTCGCAGAATATCATTCACTTTAATTTCTGACAGAGGAACTTGTTTCTCACTTCCATTCATAATCAGATTAGCGGTTTCCGGAGAAAGATTCATCAAAGCTTCAATGGCTTTTCCGGTTCTTTGATGCGCTCTTGCTTCCAGCATTTGTCCCATTATGACCAAGGTCAAAATCACACAAACCGATTCAAAGTAGAGCGGGACAGAATCGCCGTGTGATAATTCGTGAGGGAGAATGTTTGGAAAAATTAATGCCACGAAACTGAAAATGAGTGCTGCTGCTACGCCTAAGGCAATGAGTGAAAACATATTGAGATTCCAGGTTTTGAAGGAAACCCAGCCACGTTTCAGGATAAACCAACCTGCGTAGAAAATGACAGGAAGAGATAATATTAATTCTAAAATCCCCTGAACCTGATGAGAAAATGGCCAGTCAATCCACATTCCGCCCATTGACAGAATGAATACAGGAACGGAAAATGCAACGGAAATCCAGAATTTTCTTTTTAATATTTTATAAGTTTCGTCTTCGTGTTTTTCTCCTTTTATGGGAATCTGGACAAGATCCATTCCGCAAACCGGACAGCCAACGTTGGAATCGTAGACTTTGTCGCCCTCACAGAACATTGGGCAGTAGTATTTTCCTTCGTTGACGGTTGATGGTCGATGGTTGATGGTTTTGTGATGGCGTCCTTCGACTCCGCTTAGGCTGATATTACCATCAACTGACAACTGTGAACTATCAACCAATTCCTGAGTGATCTGTTCCAAATGCATATGACAAACCGGGCAATCGCCTTTTTCGTCGTATACCTTGTCACCTACGCAGAACATTGGGCAAAAGTATTCTCCGATTTTATCTTTGAAACTTTCCGGAAGATTGGTTTTGGAATAAGCCTGCGGTTTATTTCTTTGATCTTCTCTTTCTTCAATGGGAACGAGGAACATGTTGCATACGGGGCATCTTCCTTGCTTGAAGTAGAGTTTCTCGCCCTCGCACTCCGTTGGGCAATAATAGACGGAACTCGGGGAGATTCTTTGGCTTGGATGAAGGTTGTTGTGATTATGATGTGTGTGGTCTTCCATTTTGTGATATTTACAATGACAAATTTCCGAAAAATAGAACGGACGCTGTTGTAAATAAATGGAAAGATGTTATACATCAGTTTTTAGAATTTTTTTCAAAATGGTATTTATGGAAAAATTAATCTAATTTTAAAATGAGATTTTTGTCTGTAGTTTTGTCTGCATTCTTAGCAAAATTTGGAGCTGAAATCCATCTGGTTTTGTTGATAACTAGTTTGAACTGATATTCTTTGCCTTTCTCAAATTGCGATTTTGGAATGGACAATTCAAAAGTGTTAGCATTTTTTCTAGTCATTTGGAATAATTTATTTTCCGCATTCCAATCATTGAATATACCAGCCACTGAAATACTTTTTACCAAACCGCTATCCAGTTTTTTATTGTGTGTGTAAGTGAAAATAACGTTGTCGCCCTCAATTCGGTAACCGTAAATTTCCTTTTGTTTATGAATCAATAAATCATTGGCTATGTCAAATGTCGCGTTGCTGAGAATCTCACCCGTTTCTGGTGCACTGATGTTGACCATTACAATAATACCCAAATTCTCCTCGGGAAGTATGGAGAACATTACCTGATTGCCATATGCTCCGCCGTGTTTGAAAGCATATTTACCGAATTCTGAAACATAAATTCTGTCCCAAAAATAGCCATACCAATCCTCATAGCTGTTTGTAATGTTTCGTTGCGATTCCTGAACCGTTTTGTTTTGACTGTCCAATTCGAACTTTAAAAACTTCATCAAATCTCCCAATGTCGATTTAGTTTTCAAACCAGCCGAACCAGATAATTGACTCGCATAATGAGGCATCAAAACGTGATTGTTATTATAACCATTACCTAACTTTTCATTGGCATCTAAAGTAAATTTCGTGTGGTTCATATTCAGCTTTGACCACAGATTTTTCTCTACTAATGTATCGAAAGGTTCGTTGTAAATATTCTCGAGCATCAGACCAGCGATCTGCAGACTTGGGTTGCTGTAAAGGTATTTTGTTCCGGGAAGTGTGTCCAGTTTTACAGTCTTCAAGTCACGCAAAAAATCCGTTTTTGAATAATTTTTGTAAAGTTTTACCAACTTGAATGTCGTGTGGTTGTCAAATGTTTTCATAATTTCTCTGTCATCAGGCAAAACACTTGGAATGGCCGATCTATAAGAAATCAAATCTTTAATGGTAACTGGTTTTCCTTCGTATTGCAAATTGGGATAATCACCTTTTAGATATTTTCTGATGTCATCGTCCACATTCGCTTTTTTATCCAGAACGGCTTGTGCAAGCAGATAACCAGTCATCACTTTCGTGACAGATGCGATTTCGAAATAGGTATTGTCGTCGGCTTTATTCCCTTTGCCTTTATCGATTTCGCCGTAATGTTTCGTATAAATTTTACCATCTTTTATGATGCCGATGGACACAGAATACGCTTTGGACTTACCAAATAGAGATTTTGCGTTTTTATCCATCGCGGAGTAGACAGAAGCATCCTTAGCGGTCTTAGTTTGACTGAAGATTGAAGTGCTGATTAGCATCGAGAAGAAAATGATGAGTTTGCCCATAAGATGAAGTATTTTTTTTAATGAGGTTTCAATAATCAGACAAGCGACAATGGATTTTTATTACATCGGTTAAAATAATTAAAAAAGAAAACCTTCAGGAATGTCTGAAGGTTCATTTTTATAAATTCAAAGATTGAATATTTATTTTTTCGGTTTCAAAGAAAAATTATCCAGATAAACGGCCTGATGCACGCCATTTAGCAATACTTTGAGACCCAGATTTGAATCTTTTTTTAATGAAAAGGTAATCACTTTTTTAGCGCCCGTTATTTTTGCAGGTTTCACGATGGTGACAAATGATTTCGGATCCGATGCTTTGTTGATTGACAATAGTTCCAGTGTCGTTTCGCCGCCGTTGTCTGAAATATCCATGCTGAGTGTGTAGGTTCCCGCTTTGATTTTTGGTGTTACGAGATACATATTTTCCTTCGGACTGGTCATCGAGTAGAATATGATTTTCTTGTCACTTGCATACAGCATTGCTTCTCCTTTTTGAGCCGACCAGCATTTGTCTATTTCCTTCCAGGTGTCAAAATTTTCGGTCAGTGTGGAGACCGTTTTACACTGTGCATTTACAGTTAGAAAACCTCCTAAAGTCACAATTCCTCCGAATATTATTTTTCTCATTCTTCTAATAAAATTTATTGAGGCAAAAATAGTTAAAAAAGGATGTGATACAAAGTTATTTTTAATGAATCTAAATAACTTTGCAGTCAATAATATTTTTTACTGTAAGATCTATTTCAAAAGATTCAGCTCAATCATATTATTGTCTTTCCCAAGTCTATCTAACGCCTGCTGATTCAGTTCCTTTATGATTTCGGAAGATGTTCTCCATTTTCCGGTCGAATCATGTTGGTCAGGAATTTGTCCGACTAAATCCGATGTAGGATTCTGACGATAATTTTTAAATTTTTTAACGAATTGATTGTAGCTTAATTCAACAATGCGGTAATTGTTCAAATCAGGATAAATGAATTGTTCCTGATTGGATTTAATTCCTTTCAGTTCAAAAACGTGGTTTTTATGATTGTCCTCAATTTTCAGAATCAAACCAGGTAAACCCCTGAATTTGTAAGGTCCATCAGGAATTGGAATTTCCTTCGTGAACCAAGCTGTCCATTTTCTGCCTCCATATTCTGTGGTTGCTTTTTGAACATCATAATTAAGGATTTTGGAAAACTCATTGATCAGTTTCCAATCCAATTGTAAATCTTGCTTTACTTTGTATTTGTCCCACATCAAGAATGTTGTATGAACAATTTGATTTGTGTTAGGATATTTTGTAACCCACTCATTGACGATCGCATTACCACCAGGCATAGAATTAATACCTTTTTTGTAGTCTGCGAATTGTGCAGAATCTGATGAATATCTTACGGAACTATAATATTCAGATCTGTCTTTCTGTATATTCAACACCATCATTTCTGTCTTTATATCTTTCTTGTTGGTGGAATCAGGAATGAATTTGTATTCGTAAAAAAATTGATTGTTTTGCCCGAAAGTAAAATTGAATAAGAAAAGTAGAATTACAAGATAAATGTTTTTCATTGATAAAAATTTTGTAAAAGTAAATATAGCTCGTTTCACTGCCATTTTTCCGCACAAAAATTCACAAACTTTGTTAAATAAAAACTTATAAATAACTTATCCCGGTGCTGCGGATTTTTAATAGGTGATTTTACATCACTAATTTCTTTTATCGAAAACTTTCCTCAACTCTGCCACCACAAACTTCATCGCCGGAAAAGCCCTTTCACTCCCTGCACACCAATCTGCTCCCAGATGTCCAACATTCGGCTGAACAAATAAAACCGAACTTACTCCGGCATCTAAAAGTTTCTGATGTAATTGCTCGCCTTCATCCCGGATTCTGTCATTTTCTGCAACGACTATAATGGATTTAGGAACTTTCCTGAAGTCTTTTGCCAGAAGAGGCGATATGCGGATATCACTGGTGTTGTCAGTTTTATTCAGATACCAATCTATGAAAAAGCCATAAGCAGAATAGGAATCTGAACCTTTGGAAAGATCCAGTGCGGGATCCACGAGTACCTGCGCTGTTACAGGAATTGGTTTTTCCGCCGAGGCATTCATCAGACCAAGTGAAGCAACCAACTGTCCGCCTGCGCTGTCGCCTATCAAAACGAGTTTTCCGTTGGCGTTCAGTTTCTCTGTATTAGAATATATCCATTTCATCACCGAATAGCTGTCGTCAAATGCAGCAGGGAATTTATGTTCCGGTGCTCTTCTGTAATGGACTGCCACTACAATAGCTTCGGTATGATTGGCGAGATAACGGCAGATGTTGTCGTGGGTTTCCAGATCACCGGCTACCCAGACTGCGCCGTGAACCAGATAAATAACAGGCAGTTTCTTTTTTGGATTTGGGTTATAAATCCTAATGGGAATAGAATCCACCAACTTATTTTCAACGAGTGTTACAGATTCCGGTTTCACATTCAGATCTGTGATGCTGTTGGCGATCGAAACACGAACTTCATCCGGCGTTGGCATCCTGTTTTGTGAAAAAGAAAATATGAATTGTAAGAAGAGGAGGGACGTTAGTATTTGTTTCATCTTAAGTAATTAAGTGGTTCAAATTTAACTCTAATTCCTCAAGATTATTTAACTAATTTTTCTTCATTAATTTTAAAAATCTCCTTAGCATTAAAAACAATTACAGCTACAAATATCAAAGCATAAGAAAAGATCTGCAATGCGCCCAAAGGCTCGTGGTAAACTACGCCGGCTAAGACGAAAGCAATAATAGGATTGATATTCAGGATCATCCCAACCTTGGAGGAGCTGATGCCGGAAAGTGCAAAGAGATTCAGTAACAATGGGACAATGGTGTACATCACGGCGATGATCTCTATATAAAAATAGAATTTGAAATCTGTAATGAAACTGCCTGAATAAGCCGGGAAAAATGGCAGCAAAATCAAAGCTGATAAGAGAATGTGAAAATTGAGGATGAGAAACTTATCAAACTGCTTGTTCTTGTTCTGGCTGATGAGGTACGCGGCATAACTGAAGCCAATGAGACTGCTGTAAAACATATCAATCATATTGGCATACGATAGCAAAACGCAGCCGACGAGACTTAGAAAAACCGATAACCATTGCAGTTTCGTGAGTTTATCTTTCAGTAAAAAATAGGCAAGAATTGTTGTGATAATCGGGCAAACCAAATACGCTACCGAAGTTGCCCGGACACTGACATGATTCATCACATAAATAAAAGAAAACCAGTTTGCCGTAAGCAGGATGCTGCTTCCGATATTCAGAACAATCAGATCTCGTTTGTTTTTTTTGGAAATTGATTTAAAATAGCTGATGTTTTCTGTCAACGTTTTTCTTTTGAAAAGAACAGAAACGACGGTCATTATCATTGCACAACTGAACACCCTATAAAAAAGTATATCAGGCGAAGCGAAAAAATGAAGCGGTTTCAAAACCAAACTGAAAGTGCCCCAAAGTATAAAAGCTGTGATGGCGGCAAGGTAATATTTGAGGTTGTTCAAGCTGTAAGGTAAAATGCTGGTGCAAAAGTAGAAATGTTTTGAATCATTTTATGTTATTTCATATTACTTTTCTTTGCTGCCATCACAGAATAAACCATCGGAATCTTATCGCCAAGATGTTCTATTCTGTATTTCTTAGGCGCAATTTCTACAGTTTTATTAAAGCAATTGTAGGGAGAATAATCGTACTCATCAAGAGAATTAATTTCAAGTCCGTTGGCTATCAAACTATTCAAAACCTCGCTGAAACCGTGATTCCACATTACATAATCCTGAGTGATGTCGGCGTTTTTGTCTGCATAAGTTCCGCTCTCGGTTTCTACAATGGCACCGGAGTTGAAATATCGGTAGTTGATTTTTTCAAAATTATCATCAAACATCCAAATTACAGGATGGAACTCTACAAAGACAAATTTCCCATTTGGTTTCAGAAATTTCGAAATGACTTTTGCCCATTTGTCCAGATCCGGCAGCCAGCCGATTGTACCGTAACTTGTGAAAACGATATCAAATTCTTCATCAAGATGATTGGGTAAATCATAAATATCGGAACAGATAAAATTGGTGTCAACATCAGTTTCAACTGCTAACTTTTTTGCGCTGTCAATTGCTTTGTCGGACAGATCTACACCGGTAACTTTTGCGCCCAATCTGCTCAGCGAAATAGAATCTTGGCCGAAATGACACTGCAGATGCAGAATGGATTTTCCTTTGATATCACCCAACAATTCGAGTTCAATACTGTTGAGAGATGTGTTTCCATTTTTGAAACCTTTGAGGTCATAAAAATCTGATTCCAGATGCGCATCTGTTCTGTTGTTCCAGGATTCTCGGTTGATTTCTATGTAGTTTTTTTCAGAATTCATACTTTGTCGTGATAAATTTCAAATTTATAAAATAGCATTGTTATAATCCTAAATAAGATTATTAATCAATCCCAAACTTATGATTGGAGCAATCAATAAACAAACTATTTTTCAGAAAGATTTTGTTTCCCAACATTCCTGTCATTCCGGAAAATTTCATTAATGAAAATTGAGCATTAGAAAAACCTTCTACATATGTGATTTCTTTTACAGGAATTTCTATGTTTTTGAATTTGATATTTTGATAATAATCTGCCGTGTAGGTGGTCAAAATATCGTTCCAGGATCTGGCTTTTTCTATTTTTACTTTTGACTTGGCTGATTTTAAGTTTTCCCACTCTTCTTTGTAAGTCAGCAATTCGTAAGCGCTGGTTCCGGAATCGTAGAGAAATTTTTTTTCTTCATCTTTTAGAATTCCGGGAATAATGATTTTTCTCTTTTTGAATTTGAAATCAAAAAGATTGTTTTTGAAGTTTTTAGGAACGTATAAGAGATTAAAAACAACATAATTTTCTCTGAAATTAATCATGGCTTTTCTGTCTTCCAAAACATCTGCGCCTATGGTTCCGATGATTTTTATAGAATCTGTTTTATCTACTTTTTCAGTTTTAAAGATCCTAAACTGATCAGAAGAGATTTCGGTTTTTCCAATAAAGAATGAAGCTTTTGCCCGATCATTACTCATCTTGATCTCTTTAATATTTTTTATCGAATTTGAATATAAAAGAGTGTAGGGCGATCCGGTGTCAAACTGCAGATAATAAGTTTCCGGATTTCCTGAAAAATGAATAGGCAATAGCAACACATTTTTTTCATTTCCAAGCCAGGTAATCGGGATATTTCCGCTTTCATTTTTTACGGTCAGATAATTTTTTTCCGGTGTGAATTTCTGATCAAAATAAATATAGCCTCCAACCAAAATCAATATTAAAATAGTTAGAAATCCAAAAGCAATTTTCTTAAAAAGTTTCATTGTCAAATTTTTCTGCAAGATTCGTATTTTGAAATCAGATTTGCTGTGAAACTGATATGACAATTTTACGTCAGTTTTATGACTTAGGTTATAAGAAGTTGGTTTTCAATTTGATGCTGAGGTTTTTGTTTTGATTGAGACTGATTCCGTTTTTGATGATAATGAACAGTTTTAAAGAAAGAAATATGATCAACGGAACGATGAAAAGCGGAAATCTCATTGAGATTGCCTTCTGAACAAACGGACTTATGATCATTAAAACAGAAAAAATAACGGTCACAATAACATGAATGCCGACGATGTTTTTCCCCATTTCTTTATTAATAGAATCTTTGGTTTTATAAGTCAAAATTAATGGAAATATTATGCTTCCAAAAGGAATGATAAGGCCGAACAAAGCCGAAAGATTGATGAGTTTTGCTCTGTCGATTTCTGGATTTTCTTCATCAATTAGAAAAAGATTTTCGGGTTCAATTTTCAAAGCTGTTGCAATAGCTTTCAGAGTAAAACCTTTCGGGATATTTCCAGCCTCGATTCTTTGAATTGTCCGCAAAGAAAGTCCTGACTTTTCCGCAAGTTCGGATTGTGTCAGATTTTTTTGTTCGCGAAGGGTTTTGACTTTAGTTGACAAGTTTTATTCTATTTCTTCAATAATTATGTTTCCAGAAATAATATCTGCTGTTTTTTCAATTATTCTCCATAATCTTTCTTTTTCTTCTCCTTCTGGAGTTTTGTCATATTCTCTTGCTAAATCAGAAAGCAATTTTTTAATTTGTTCAAACATATTTAATTATTTATAAATAAAATATAAAGAAATAAATTCAAATTTCAAAATCTTACTCTAAAACCTTATCCAAAGCAATTCTCTTTTTGTCTTTTGAATTCGAAAACTGAGTAGGAGAAAAGCCTGTGATTTTCCTGAACTGGCTGGAAAGGTGCTGAACGCTTTTATAACCTAATTTTTGAGAGATTTCCGTTAGACTAAATTCTTTGTAAAGCAACAGTTCCTTCACTTTTTCAATTTTTTGAAGAATGAAATATTGTTCCACAGTCACGTTTTCATTCTGAGAAAAAAGTTTGGAAATTGCGCTGTAATCTTTATTTAGTCCGGAGCTTAGAAATTCAGATAAAACAAAACTTTCGGCAATGTCTTGTTCCGATATTTTCTGGATGATAAGGTTTTTGATTTTCTCAATTTGTTTTTTGGAAGAATCTTCAAGAATTTCAAATCCAGTTGATTTTAATTTGGAACTGAGGTTTTCCAAGTCTTTTTCAGAAATCTGATTTTTGCTTTCAACTTCGCCAAAGTCGATATTAGAAATTTCGATTTTGAGTTCATCAAAAATAGCCTGAACAGCAGAGATGCACCGGTTGCAAACCATATTTTTGATAGAGATTTTCATAGACCAAATTTAACGAAAATCCTGCTCATAAAAAAAGCATCACAAATTGTGATGCTTTATAAAATGACATTTGATTATTTATTTGATAATCAATTTGATATTTGATTTTTTGCCTTCGGATTGTTGTGTGATAATGTAAACACCAGATTGCAAATTTGTATTGATTTCATTTTTACCTTTATTCACGATTGCGGAATGCACTACTTTGCCACTCAAATCCTGAATCACAATATTTCCAGCACTTTCTGTCTCCAGGAAGAAATGATTTTTGCTTGGATTTGGATAAATTTTCATTTGTGATTTGGAAACATCAGAAACTGCTAAAATTTCTCCGCACTTATATGGTTTGAAGGAAACTGTATTGGCAGTTTGACTTCCAATGACAGATTGTACCATTGCGTCGTTGGACAGTTCATCTTCTCTCCAGCAATTGCCAAGTGCACTTACCTGGTTTGGTGTATTGTTGAAAAAAGCTACCGTATTTCCTGCGTTACCATTATTCTTGAAAACATTGTTACCATAATCAGTTGCTGTTCCCAAATCAATAACCGCATTACTCAGGATTGTAATTCCCCAAAGATTTCCACGGATCTGATTGTTTCTTACAATTACATTTGCGGTTCCTGTCAACGAGATTCCACTTCCTCCAAGGTTTGGATTGTTTTCGGTATTGTTGTTCTCGATAATGTTGTTTTTGATGATTCCTGTAGAACCACCACCCTGATTGGTAATTCCGTAGCGGTTGTCTCTTATGGTATTACCTTCTATTCGGAATCTGTTTGTACCTCCAAGAAGTCCGGAAACCGAAACTCCACCAGCTCTTAGAATTGCTCTGTTACCGGTGATGATATTATTAATAACTCTGGTAGAATCTATGCCGCCAGGTCCCATATTGATTTGAGGATAATTACCATTGTCTGTATTATTGCCGTAGAAATAATTATTGGTAATATCTATTGATACAGATCCGGACGCTCCGGAGTTGATTCCTGCTCTGGAGTTTTCCAGAAACTGGGAATTTTTCACAACGTGCCCTTTCCCTTGGAACAATGCCAAAGCTGCACTGCTAGCAAGATTGGTAGAGCCGGAGTTGTTGTTTTTATAAAGAATACAATTATCCATCAAAAAAGGATTTGCGGTAAGTACGCGCACGCCGCCGCCATATTCTACTCTGGTATTTTTCATTTCCGCAACAGCACCTTCTTCAAAACGGATTCCTCTGTAAGGTGCAGCTATGTTGCTTGCTGTAATGGTAAAATTGCCAGCGGTTGTTTTATACTCGCCATAAACAAAAATGGCAACACCCGCATTGACTTTCAAAGTTGCATCTTCATTAATCATTAATTTGTCTGTTGCAGAAATAGTGAGATCAGCAGTCAGGGTGTATTCTAATCCGTTTTTCACCAAGACAGTTGGTGCAGCAGCAGATAAGCTTGTTAATGTGTAGCTTGTTCCGTTGTTCGGAGTCGTGAACTGAGCCTGCAAAAATGCGCAGCTCATCACAAACAAAAGAGTAATTTTCTTCATAAAGTAAAAATTTTAAGTATCAAATTTATTAATGTATTTTGTGTTTAACATAATATATTTGTTAAAAATTTAAATTATGTTTTCAGAATTAATTGCGGGAACAATGCGATGGGGCGTCTGGGGCGCCAATCATTCCGAGAAAAAAGTGCAGGAACTCATAGAAGTTTGTCTGGAGGAAGACATCACCACTTTTGATCATGCCGATATTTATGGTGATCATACCACAGAGGAACTTTTCGGGAATGCGTGGAAAGAAATGAATATTGACAGAGAGAAAATACAGATGATTTCCAAGTGCGGGATCGTGATGAATTCTGAAAAGAAACCTTCATCTCTTAAATATTACAATTACAATTCTGATTATATTGTTAATTGTGTCAATGAAAGTCTGGCGAATCTGAAGACAGATTATCTGGATCTTCTTTTATTGCATCGCCCATCGCCATTGCTGGATCCGGAAGAAGTTGTAAAGGTTTTTGAAACGTTGAAATCCGAAGGGAAAGTAAAAGAATTTGGCGTGAGTAATTTTTCGGTTTCGCAATTTGAATTATTGAATCAGTATTGTCCTTTGGCTACCAATCAAATCGAAGTTTCTGCCAATCATACCAATTCGTTTTTTGACGGCACTTTGGATCAATTAATGATGAAAAACCTGAGACCAATGGCCTGGTCTGTGATGGGAAATTATTTCTCAGAAAAAACAGATCAGAATATCATCATCAACCATCTTTTGAAAGAGCTTTGCATCAGATATAATGTTGAGGAGAATCAGATTCTACTTGCATTTATTTTGAGACATCCATCAAAAATAATTCCTGTAATCGGAACGTCCAAGGCGGAGACAATCAGGAATCTAAAACAATCCTTATTGATTGATCTGGAAGCAATAGATTGGTTCAGAATCCTGGAGGCGAGCCGTGGGAAACAGGTAGATTAGCCAGTTTTAAATTCATTTTAATTTTATTTTCAAACTATATAATTATTCAAAAATAATTGTATCTTGCACTCAATTATATTTGAAATCAATAATGCAATTTTGTTGTTTTTCCTTAATATAATAATAAAACAACAGTTAACTTAATTTTTTTTTAAAATGAACATTTTTGTTTCAAACATCAATTACGCAACTAAAGATTATCAGTTGCAAGAATTATTCGAAGAATTTGGAGAAGTAACTTCTGCAAAAATTATTACTGACAGAGACACTGGGAGATCAAAAGGATTTGGTTTCGTAGAAATGGGAGACGAAGAAGGAAAACAAGCATTAGATGCTTTAAATCAGAAAGAATTTAACGGTAAAATACTAAATGTTACCGAGGCTAGACCAAGAGAAGAGAAACCAAGAAGATCTTTCGATAACAACCGTGGAGGTGGTTACGGAGGAGGTAACAGCGGAGGCGGTTACGGTGGTGGAAACAATGGAGGTGGAAACCGTGGAGGCGGTGGAGGCGGCCGTTGGTAATATCCCTTACAAAACAACAAAGCGATCTATTTTTAGATCGCTTTTTTTATGCTTTAAGTTTAGATTTATTTTTTCTTAATCAGTAAATAAGCGTTATCAAAATTGATGGTAGGTGAGCTGTTGTACTTGTACTTTTCTATTATCAGATTTCCCAACGTGATTTTGAGATGATACTTTTCCAGATCGGCTTCCATTGCCATTTCCGGCAGATTTACTTTTCCGGTTTTACCTTTGTATTTCGTTTTTAAATCTTTGATTAAAGATGAAAAATCGGCTTCCTTACCGGAATTTAAAATGACTTTGAATTGTGGTTCATCATCTGTGATTCTGTCGAAGATTTCAAATGTATCGTTGCCAATTGCTTTGTTGCTGTGATTGTACCGGTTGAAGTAAAAAACATAGTCGTAATCGCCGACATCGATGATTTGTTGATTGGAAATCAGTTCTAATCTTTCATAGTAGGAAGTGGATCTGTCGGTTTTTTTAATATTCGAAAACTGATCTTTAACATTAAGATAAAGCGAATATGGATTTTTTGAATGAGTTATTTCCCAAGCCAGATTTTCTTGTTTTTTGACATCGATTAATTTTAATAAAGATTCATATTCGTTTCGTTTGCCCAAAAATTCAAACTTGTTCGCAATTTCCGTCGCTGTGCTGTCGACAACTCGCCTTGTAAAATCGATTTTTTGATTGTTATCAAGCAATTTATTCTTAGTTAAAAGTTCCATTAATTGATTTTGTTGACTTCGTTTCGCCACAGAAAATGTATTAAGAAAAGGAAAAACCAAAGCGAATAATCCGAAGGCAAAAAGACTTGTCGGAATGAATTTGATGGTGGCATTTTTATTAATGATAAAATAGAAAACAACCGTCACAAGCCAAATTGAAAGCAGTACAACAAAGTATCTCGGTTCCGTATACCCATATTCCAAAATTCTGGTGAATATGGCGGTGAAAAGTAGGATCAATAAGGGAATTAAAGTAAAATAAAAAATTTTAGAGAACATCTTGACCCAAGATTTGGCTGAGTTTTCTTTCAAAGGGTGAACGAGCAATATTGCTAAAATCCCAACAATAGAGTAGGCGAGGACGAGATACGAAACCCAACCTCTCGGCAATTCCCAATTGATCAGTATTTTCGCAGAGTAGAAATATAAAATTACAACGTATATAATAAGGAGTGGAATCAGAATGTATTGTGTAAAGAATTTCAGGACCACTGGATAATTGCCTTCTTTTTCAAGGTATTCCAAACCTTTTTCATTGAACAAAAGAAAGATAAAACTACTTCCAAATATTGCCAAAAGATAAAAAACGCGAAGGTAAATTTTATCATTAAAATTAAAATCGAAAAGCTTGTCAACCGCCACAATAGCCAATTCTACACCGCCGGTCAAAACGCCTGTGAAAATGGCAGTCAGAAAAATATTGATGAAGAGATTCTTGTTGTATAGCCAAAAATCCATCTCTGTCTTCTTCCTAAAAAATGCAGCAAATGAGACAAAAAGATGCGACAAAACGAAAGTAGGAACAATCAAAAATGCGTAAACTTCTGTGAAGTCTTTTTCCAATTTTGGCAAAAGAAAATAGAATCCAACTAAGAATAGAATGCCGCCAAGTTCCAGCAAAATCTGTTTCCCGATCCTCTGCGAAAGGACTTTTAAACCAAACATTAATGAAATTCCTAAACCGAAAACTAAGGTCAATTTGGTCAAAGTAAAAACTTTTTCGCTGGAGCGGAAATTTTCTTCAGCGATGAACATCAGACAGACAGAAGCGGAAAAAGCCATCAATAAAACCAAAGGAAACTGCCGAATGGCAAAACCCGCTTTCCCGAATATTTCGTTTATTTTTTGATTCATAATGGTTGTGTTTGGCTTGTCAATGGAGATATAAAGTTATTTCTTTTTACCTTTCTTCTTTTCCTTTTTTTCTTTTTTCTTAGATTTTTTCTCGCCTGTAATCTCTTTAATAAACTCCTGAATATGATTGTTTTCCATTTTTTCCTTCAATGTAATTTTTCTGGTTTTTCCTACAGAAAACTGTTCAAAGTCTTGTGCTGAAAGATATTTTTCATCCACCAAAACTTTCAGCAACTCATTTCCGGAGTTATCAAAATAGTTTTCCAAGAATCGTTTCAATACAAATTTTTTATAGTCATCAAAACTAATCGACGGCGAGTAAAGATAGATTCTGCCTTGCTTTTCTGTCGTCAGATAATGTTTTTCAACCAAGATTTTCAGGAAAGTTGAAACGGTATTTTGATGAGGTTTTGGTTCAGGATAAATGTCCATCAATTCTCGAAAGTAGATTTTACCTTTTTGCCAGATCAGTTGCATTATTTCTTCTTCAGAAGGCGTTAACGTTTGTAATATCATAAAAAAAATATTTTTAGAAAATAATGGCGTTAACCATTGTCAGATAAATTAAAGATACAAATACGGCGATTGCGCCACCGGACAAAACTTCTTTTGGCGTGTGTCTTTTCAGAATAACTCTTGTAATTCCAATTAATATTGATAAGAAAAACCAGAAAATTCCAATCACTGGTTCTATCGTAAAAAACAATGCTGAAACGTAAATGTTAAGACTTGTATGCATCGAACTTTTTATGAAAAAATTACTTATCTGCATTAATATTAATAAAATACAAAGCATAAAGATTGCCCAGTCCATTTCCTTGTGAAGGTAAAAATCCACGGCTAAAAAGATGACCGTTGCAATAATGATAAATATATAAAGTGAATATCGCTGCTTGCGATTCGAGACATCCATATTGGTGTAGTTTCCATTCTTCACGTTTCTGTAGATCCAAAGTGCAACAGGAATTATCAGTAAAAGTAAAATTGGCAAAAACTTTTTAGACGCTTCTTCCCAAGTGTAATTCTTATAACTATAATAAAAGAAGTAAATCACCAGAGAAACCAACGGATTGAAAAAGTTCGAAATGACTTTCGACAGATTGAGAATAAGAGGGTTTTTGATTTCCATTCAGAATAATTTCGAGTTCAATATACAACATTTATCATTTTCTGCAAACCCGCTAATTTGAATTGGATTCAGTGATAATGCAATCGATTGCGCAATTTTGAATATTGATTTAGAGTAAAGGATTCTATTCCACAAAAAAATATGATAATATGCATACAATAAAGAAAGATTTTTTTCTTATTTTTGCTACATATTTCGAAATTACAATGAAAGAATTTTCTAAAGAAGTCTACCTTAAATGGTATGAAGAAATGACGATGTGGAGAAGGTTTGAAGACAAATGCCGCTCTCTTTATCTTAAACAAAAAATCAGAGGTTTTTTACATCTTTATAATGGTCAGGAGGCTATTCCTGCAGGTTTTACCCACGCAATGGATCTTTCCAAAGACAGTATGATCACAGCATACAGATGTCACATCCACCCAATGGCGATGGGCGTTGACCCAAAAAGAATTATGGCAGAACTTTGTGGAAAAGCTACAGGAACATCTCAGGGAATGGGAGGTTCTATGCACATTTTCAGCAAGGAGCACCGTTTTTATGGTGGTCACGGTATTGTTGGAGGTCAGATTCCTTTAGGAGCTGGTATTGCTTTCGGTGACAAATATTTTGACAGAAAAGCGGTAAACATCTGTTTTATGGGAGATGGTGCTGTACGTCAGGGTGCACTTCACGAGACTTTCAATATGGCGATGAACTGGAAACTTCCTGTGGTATTCGTTTGTGAAAACAACGGTTACGCAATGGGAACTTCTGTGAAAAGAACTGCCAACCACGAAGATATTTATAAATTAGGATTAGGATATGAGATGCCTTGTCTTCCTATAGATGCGATGGATCCTGAGAAAGTGGCTGAAGCTGCTTACGAAGCGATCGAAAGAGCAAGAAGAGGAGACGGACCAACTTTCATCGAGGCCAGAACTTACCGTTACAGAGGTCACTCTATGTCAGATGCTGAACCATACAGATCCAAGGACGAAGTAGCACAATACAAATTGGAAGATCCAATCGAAATTGTGAAACACAGACTTTTGGAAAACAAATGGGCAACTCAGGAAGAGTTGGACGCTTTGGAAGAAAAATCAAGAACTTTCGTAGAAGAGTGTGTTGAGTTTATGGAGGAATCTCCATATCCGGATGCTTCTAAACTTTACGATTATGTATATTCCACTCCGGATTATCCATTCATCAACAAATTAGAAAATAATTAATTTTATAAAAAAAATTATGGCAGAAGTAATTACGATGCCCCGCTTGTCGGATACGATGACGGAAGGCAAAGTTTCAAAATGGCACAAAAAAGTTGGTGACACTGTAAAAGAAGGTGATATTCTTGCAGAGATCGAAACAGATAAAGCAGTTCAGGATTTTGAATCCGAAATCAACGGTACACTTTTATTCGTGGGCGTAGAGGAAGGTTCTGCTGCACCGGTAGATTCTATTTTGGCAATCATCGGTAAAGAAGGAGAAGATATTTCTTCACTAACTAATGGCGGTGGTGCAAAACCAAAAGCGGCTGCTGAAAGCAAATCTGAAGAAGAATCCAAAACTCAGGGCGAATCTACAGATGTAGAACCTGCTGATGAAGGTTCATCTTCTGCAGATATTCCAGAAGGTGTAGAGGTGATCACAATGCCTCGTCTTTCTGATACAATGACCGAAGGGAAAGTTGCCAAATGGCAAAAGAACGTTGGTGACACTGTAAAAGAAGGTGATATCCTTGCAGAAATTGAAACTGACAAAGCTGTTCAGGATTTCGAATCTGAAGTGAACGGAACATTATTATACCAAGGTGTTGCTGAAGGTGACGCTGCGGAAGTGGATAAAATATTAGCAATCATTGGCCCTGCAGGAACAAATGTTTCCAGCGTGGTTTCCGGTGGCGGTAAAAAAGCAGCTGCTCCAAAAGCAGAAGCAAAATCCGAAACCAAAACTGAAGATAAAAAAGAAGAGGCTCCAGTAGCTGCATCTTCTACAGGTGAAAGAATCGCAATCTCTCCTTTGGCTAAAAAAATTGCTGAAGATAAAGGTGTAGATTTCTCAGGCATCAAAGGTTCTGGTGAGAACGGAAGAATCGTGAAGAAAGATGTTGAAAATTATCAGCCGTCTGCTCAACCGGCAGCAGCTTCAGCTCCGAAAGCGGTTTCTGCTCAGCCAAGTGTAGCATTCACGCCAGGAGAAGATTCTGAAACGGTTAATTCTCAAATGAGAAACATCATCGCTAAGAGATTGGGTGAGAGTAAATTCACTGCGCCTCATTATTATCTGACTGTTGAGATCAACATGGATAAGGCGATTGAAGCGAGAAAAGAAATGAATGCTGTACCAGACACCAAAGTATCTTTCAACGATATGGTAATCAAAGCGGTTGCAGTGGCACTTAGAAAACATCCACAAGTGAACTCCTCTTGGGCAGGTGACAAGATCATCCACCACGGGAATATCAACGTTGGGGTAGCAGTAGCTGTTCCGGACGGATTGGTAGTTCCGGTACTGAAGAATACAGACTTTATGTCTTACAATGACATCTCTGCATCTGTAAAAGATATGGCTGGAAGAGCGAAAACAAAAGCTCTGAAAGCTAACGAAATGGAAGGTTCCACTTTCTCTGTTTCAAATCTTGGAATGTTCGGGATCGAGACGTTTACATCGATCATCAATCAACCGAATTCTGCAATTTTATCTGTAGGAGCAATTGTTGAGAAACCAATCGTGAAAAACGGACAGATTGTTGTTGGAAATACAATGAAATTGTCTCTAGCTTGTGACCACAGAGTAATTGATGGTGCAACAGGAGCTCAGTTCTTGCAAACATTAAGAACTTACCTGGAAAGCCCATTGACGCTTTTACTAGGATAAAATTTTATTCGAAATATTTTATAAAAACCTTTCAATTCTGTTGAAAGGTTTTTTATTTTGTTACGGAAATTGAGTTTTTGGGAAGTAATATTAGTCTATATTTTGATCTAATGTTTTGAATTAAATTAAAACTTGTTTTGGTTAAAACAGGTTGTTTAGACAAAAACACAATTTGTATTTGGTTTAACTGGTTTGTTTAGAGAAAAACACAACTTGTATTTGGTTTAATTGGGTTGTTTAGAGAAAAAAACAATTTGTATTTGGTTTAATTGGGTTGCTTAGAGAAAAACACAACTTGTATTTGGTTTAAATGGGTTGTTTGGAGAAAAACACAATTTTGTATTTTCTTTAAATATAAATATCTGAAAGAAAATATAATTTATGTTGACAGTTTCTACTGAAAACCCAAGATGCGTAAGGGATGGAAGTGGTTATCCTTTTTGTCTTGGACTTAATGTCAATTTGGAAGGCAAATGTTCCGGACAAAAAGATAGTAACGGACAGCCCGGCCCGCTTGTTTTTTGCTGAACTGAAACTTTAATTAAAAGATCAAAACGTCTGAGCAAAAACAAAGGGATACGCCCAAATAATTATCATTTGAATTTGAGATTTGATTATATTTGTGCCGTGAAAAAGCTTGTGTTTTTATTCGTTTTTGCAGGGAGTTTTGTCTTTGCACAAGATCATCTTTCTGGATTCAATATGATGTCTTTTACGTACAAGGCAAGTCCAAAATTGATGGCTTATGTAGAACTGCAAACCAGAGCCAGACGGGATTATACGATCATCGACTATTACGAAACGAAAGGTGGAGTTGGTTATAATATTACCAAAAACAATCAGGTTTTTGTTGGTCTCGGCCGTTATGGAACTTACGAAAAAATGAAAATCTCTCAGGAAGAATTCCGGATGTGGCTTCAATATACTTTCACGCAGCGACTTGGAAAATTGAAACTGGATCACAGGGGTAGGGCAGAGCAGCGCTATTTCTACGCCAGCCAAACGGGCGAACATACCAAAGCGAACCGTTTCCGATACCGACTGAGTGCGACTTTGCCAATTAATAAAGATAAAGTGCAGGAAGAGACATTCTTTGTGAATGCTTTTGAGGAAATTTTTCTTGGACCTGTGGATCCAAACTTTAAGCGAAACAGAACTTTTGCCGGTTTTGGATATCAGTTTAATAACAGCTTATCCGTGACTTCGGGTTATATGTTCCAAAGAGAGTTTGCTGCGAAAGGGAATGATAATTTTCACTTCCTGTATTTCGCTCTCAATTTCACCATTGATGGAACAGATGAGGAGAAAGATATTGTGATTCCGATGGTGGATTAATTCAATAAAAAATAATTAAAAAGGTCAAATAGAACATCATCTATTTGACCTTTTTAATTTCTAATATTTTTCTATCAAATAAAGATAAGCTTTCAGATATTTATTGAAACGTTTCAGATCTTTTTCTTCCAGCAATGTTGTGCATCTTGTGAGATCCATATTGTCTCTCAGATCATTTAGTTTTACGGCAACTGCTAAAGGGCTTTTTTCGATTCTTGCAACGAAAGCATCATAATCGATGTGTTCTTCTTCGCGTTTTGTGAGACATTCCACCGCTTCCAGGATATGTTCGGGGAAACCTTTTTCTCGCAGAAATTCTAATGGAAATTCAGGATTATCTTCCACCACATCGTGCAGAACACCGACAATCTTTTCATCGATGGTTTTTCCGGCGTTCATCACTCGGAAAACGTGTCCCAGATATGGTGCATCGTATTTGTCGGTTTGTTTTTTGTGTGCTTTGGTAGCTATTTTTATGGCTTTGTAGAGTAGTTCGTGTGTGGACATTTATTTGTTCTTTTCTTTTTTATTGAGGTCGGTCGAATCTTTATTTTGAGGTAATTCCGAATATTGCTGGCTTGGTTTTTTGTTCAGCATCCTGTATTGGGAAGCTTTCGCAGAGTCTACATTTTTGTAAAATGCAGCACTGTTGTTCTCTCTTTTGATTTCATTAGTTTTTGTAGAATCCGCTTTATTATAAGGATTTGCTGGAATCTTATTCTCGCGTTTTTCGCTTGGTTTTTGTTCTTTTAATTTTTGTGAAAATACCAATCCGAATGATAGCGTAGTTAGGAGTAAAATTACTTTTTTCATCGTTTTAAATTTTAGATGAATTTATAAAAAAAACCTTAACTAATTGTGTTAAGGTTTTATTAAAGTATAGTCTAATTTACCTCCCTTTCAATTCATCAAACAACCGTTCCAAAGACCCAAGATCCGAGATCAAAACCTCTCTTGCCTTCGCACCGTTGAAACCGCCAACTACGCCTGCCGCCTCCAACTGATCCATAATTCTTCCGGCTCTGTTGTATCCCAATTTAAGTTGTCTTTGAAGCATTGATGTCGATCCTTGTTGCGTAGAAATGACGATTCTAGCTGCATCTTCAAAAAGCTGATCTTTCTCGTTCGGATCAAAGGCACCAACTGTAGAACTTCCTTCCTCGCTCGAGTATTCTGGCAGAAGATAAGCGTCCGGATAACCTTTTTGCTCGCCTACAAATTCCGCAATTCTCTCTACTTCCGGCGTATCTACAAATGCACATTGCAAACGTGTCAGATCATTTCCGTTGAAGTAAAGCATATCACCTCGTCCTACCAATTGCTCCGCTCCAGGCGAATCCAAAATAGTTTTGGAATCAACTCCCGAAATTACACGGAACGCAATTCTCGCAGGGAAATTCGCTTTGATCATACCGGTAATTACGTTTACGGATGGTCTTTGTGTCGCAACAATCAAGTGAATTCCAATCGCTCTTGCCAGCTGAGCCAGCCGTGCAATTGGATGTTCAACTTCTTTTCCGGCAGTCATAATCAAGTCTGCAAACTCGTCAACTACCAAAACGATGTATGGTAAATATCGGTGCCCGTTTTCCGGATTCAGTTTTCTTTGGGCAAATTTGGCATTGTATTCCTTGATGTTTTTACAGAATGCATTTTTCAAAAGGTCATAACGCTGATCCATTTCGATACAAAGTGAATTCAAAGTATTGATTACTTTCGCATTGTCTGTGATGATCGCATCTTCCGTATCAGGCAGTTTTGCGAGATAATGTCTTTCAATTTTTGAATATAAAGAAAGCTCAACTTTCTTAGGATCAACCATGACGAATTTCAGTTCGCTCGGGTGTTTCTTATATATTAAAGAAGTAAGGATGGCATTAATCCCAACAGATTTTCCTTGTCCCGTTGCTCCGGCCATCAAAAGGTGAGGCATTTTTGCAAGATCGGCAACGAAAACTTCATTAGAAATAGTCTTTCCAAAAACGATTGGAAGATCCATATCAGCCGTTTGGAATTTCGGCGATGCGATCACAGATTTCATAGAAACCATGGTCGGGTTTTTTCTTGGAACTTCGATTCCGATGGTTCCTTTTCCTGGCATAGGCGCGATGATACGGATTCCTAATGCGGAAAGATTTAATGCAATATCGTCTTGTAATTTTTTGATTGCAGAAACTCGAATTCCTGCTTCCGGTACGATTTCGTAAAGTGTAACAGTCGGTCCTATCGTCGCTTTAATCTCAGAAATTCCGACATTAAAGGTTTTTAATAAACCAACAATTCTGTTTTTATTTTCTTCGAGTTCGTCGTGGTTGATTGTGATCTCTTCGTTGCCGTAATCTTTCAACAGATCTACTGAAGGCATTTGGAATTTGGCAAGATCCAGTTTATGATCATACAATCCGTGTTTGCTTACGAGGTCGTCAGATTTTTGCTGCTCGGCATTTGGAACATATACTTCCTCTTTTTTAACTTCAATGTTTAATGTGATATCATCAGCAGGTTTAGTAACTGGAATATCTGTAATCGGCTTTTCAACAACTGGTTTGTGAACAGGAGTTTCAGTAGATAAAACAATTTGTTCTGGCTGAGTTTCTTTAATATCTTCAACAAAAGTCGTTTTATTTGGCGTTTTGATTGGTTCAAAATCCTGAGTCACTTTGATATTACTGAAATCATTGTCTGTCTTCGAAACTGATTCGTTGATAGACAATTTTTCAGTTTTAATGTCGTTTTCCAACTCTTCATCCGCTTCAAATTCCTCATCAGAATCCGGCATCAGACCTTTCAGTTTTCCGAAAGTATTATCATTAATATCATTCAGTTTGTTTTTAATAGAACTTGGTCTCAGATTGAATTCCAAAACAAAATACAAAGCAAAACTTACCAAAAGTACCATCCAAAGACCAACTGAACCGATATAAGATTTCAGGTAATCCATAATCTGATAACCGTAAACACCACCCAAAACGCCTTCACCATTGGTAACGGCTCCAAAGAAAATCGGAACCCAGCAAATGAAAAATAAACTGTGAGAAATCGTCTTCCAGGGCTTGAAATAAGTCTTTTTGAAGATCAAAGTTCCAAAGACTAAAAGCAAAAATGCTACGATAAAAGCCGCAACACCAATACTTTCGAAGATGAAAAGATTGCCAAGCCAATCGCCGATTTTTCCGAATAGATTGGAAGATACAACCGTTTTGTCAGCCATAGTACCTGCCTGGCTCTGGTCGGACTTCCAGTTCATCAGATAGGAAACAAAAGAAAGCGTAAGAACAACCGATAATATGATAAATGTAATACCGGAAATGATTCGTGGCTTTGATATGATTTTGCTTGCAGCAGTGGGATTATTTAGTTCTTTACTCATTTTGAAAATCGACAATAGTTGCAAATTTAATGTTTTTTATCAGTCATATAAATTGTTAAGAGATATTTTTAAATTATTTAAAATGATAAAGATTTTACCCATCTAATTTCCAATGAAAAAAGCCTTATTAAGAATGTTTAAAAATAAGCTTAACACCTTTTAAAATGACAAAAAACAGTTTTTTTTGATGCCGTTATAGTTTATCATCCTTATTTTTGTAAACTTATAAATTTCAGAATGAAAGCGCTAGAAATTAAGCTGACAATAAATATTGATGAGCATTTGGCGACGACATCTGACAAACAAAAACAATAGATATCTAACTATGAAAAAGATTCAGGATATTCTTATTTCTACGCGGACAATGGCGCTTCTCTTGCTGGTTTTCGCAATTTCTATGGCTGTTGCCACTTTTATTGAAAACGATTACGGAACACCAACTGCAAAAGCTCTTATTTATGAAGCAAAATGGTTTGAAGCCGTTATGTTTTTATTAATATTAAATTTCATTGGCAACATCGGACGTTACAGACTTTTCCGAAGAGAGAAGTGGCCGATTTTGGTTTTTCACTTGGCTTTTATTTTAATATTCATTGGTGGAGCCATCACACGTTACATCAGTTTCGAAGGGACAATGCACATCCGTGAAGGCGAAACCAATAACGAAATCGTAACCGACAAACATTTCTTCAAAATAAAAATCGAGGAAAAAGGAGAACAGCAGAATTACCACGATGTCCCCTATCTGATGTCACCACTTCACCATGATTTTCAGGCGACGTATGATTTCTTAGGAAAAGAAAAAATCGTTGTGAAAGCTTTGGATTATATTCAGAGAAAAAAAGACAGTCTGGTTGTTGGATCTGGTAAAGAATATCTGCATCTGGTTTCTACAAGTGATATGGGTGGTCGTCAGAATATTTATCTTGGCGAAGGCGATGTTCAGAATATCAACGGAACTTTGGTAAGTTACAATAGAACGGCAATCGACGGTGCGGTTGAATTCCAAAAGAAAGACGGACAACTTTACATCAAAACACCTGTGGACGCAGCTTTTATGACGATGGCAACTCAGGCAACCGGAACTACTAAGAAAGATGAATTCCAGCCTTTGGTTTTAAGAAGTCTTTACACCATCGATCAATTGAAATTGGTAATTCCGGAGGGTACTAAACGAGGAAAATTGGTGTCTTATGAAGGCGACAAACAAAAAGACAAAGACGTTCCGGATCTATTGAGAGTAGAAGTGGCAGGACCGAAAACAAAACAATTGGTTGATTTGGTAGTAGAAAAAGGAAATCCAAATAATTACAAACAGATCAAAGTGGATGGACTAGACATTATGCTTGGATTCGGACCAAAGATTTATTTTACGCAGCCTTTTGCACTTAAATTGGAAAAATTCGTGATGGAAACATATCCGGGAAGTTCTTCACCGTCTGCTTACGAATCTCATGTAAAAATTGTGGACGAAGGCAAGGAAACGCCTTACAATATTTATATGAATCACGTTCTTGATTACAAAGGTTACAAATTTTTCCAGGCCAGTTTTGATCCGGACAGAAAGGGAACTGTTCTTTCTGTAAACCACGATTTCTGGGGAACTCTCATCAGTTATATTGGTTATGCATTCTTATTTACCGGGATGTTTGTGACGATGTTCTGGAAAGGTTCCAGATTCTGGAGTCTTAATCAAATGTTGAAGACCATCAGCAAGAAAAAAGCAACAGCTGTTCTTTTACTATTATTAAGTTTCGGGCTCAATGCTCAGAAAATTGATATGCACGGAACAGACGGTAGCCACGAAGGTCATTCCCATTCAACTGAAGCAAAACCAACGTCTCCAAACAAAAATCCGGCAGTCATTGATGCGGATGCAATGGTCAAAAATATCGAAATCAGTAAAGAACACGCGGACAAGTTTGCTTACTTATTGGTTCAGAATTACGAAGGTCGTATTGTCCCGTCAAACACGCAAGCCATTGATATTCTTCATAAATTGACAAGCAGAGACAAGTTTCAGAATTTAGATGCCAATCAGTGGTTCCTGGCTGCGACAATAGACCCAATGTTCTGGGCACAGGTAAACATCATCAAAATTGAGACTGCAGGTAAAGTTGGAAAAGACCTTAAAGCAAAAACAAAAGCTACAGAAGAAGGTTTTACAAGTTTGATCAAATTATTCCCAGCCGATAAAAACGGAAATCTTCGTTTCGTATTAGAAGATGATTTTAATGAAGCATTCCGCAAAAAATCGTCTGAAAGAACAAGATATGACGAAGCTGTAATCAAACTGAACGACAAAGTTCAGGTTCTAAATGGGATTATGTCTTATCAATATTTCCGAACAGTTCCGGTTAAAAACGACTCAAATCACACCTGGAGTTCTGTAATGACGCCGAATTTTGAACCGGATGAAAATGCACAGGCAGTTTTAGGTCCATATCTGTCAAGTGTCCTTTTGGCAACACAAGGTGGAAGTTGGGCAAAAGCGGATGCTGAACTATTGAAAGTAGAAGCGTATCAGCAGAAATGGGGCAAAAATGTAGTGCCTTCCGAAAATAAAGTAAAGCTTGAAGTCCTAATCAATAAACTGGATATCAACTTCAAATTGTTGATTTTCTATACAATCATTGGAAGCATATTATTGGTTTTAGGTTTTATTGAATTATTTAAAACCAGCAAAATAATTAATAAAGTAATTAAAGTTTTTATTTATATTGGAGTAGTTGGCTATATTTTCCATTTCCTAGGATTGGCTGCAAGATGGTATATATCCGGTCACGCACCTTGGAGCAATGGTTACGAGGCGATTATCTTCATCTCATGGGTAGGTATTTCGGCGGGATTAATGTTCTACTTTGGAGTTGGAAAACCTTCCTTAGCACAAAGAGCTGCAACAGCTACAATGAAATTAGTTGGGAACAATGCTAATGCTTTGATTCCTGCAGCCGGCTTTATGGTAGCAGTTATTATGATGGGATTTGCGCATGGTGGTTCTGCACTAGATCCGCAAATCACACCATTGGTTCCGGTTCTGAAATCTTACTGGCTGGTGGTCCACGTGGCGATCATTACATCCAGCTACGGATTCTTCTCTTTATCAATGCTGATTGCAATGATTTCATTGATTTTCTACATCATCGCCAACAAAGAAACTTTCAAAAGACACAACGATACAACGCTTAAAGAATTGGCCATCGTCAGCGAAATGTCTCTTAATATTGGACTATTAGCTTTAACTATCGGAAACTTCTTAGGAGGAATCTGGGCAAACGAATCCTGGGGACGTTACTGGAGCTGGGACCCGAAAGAAACCTGGGCTTTCATCTCGATTATGATTTACTCTTTTGTAATTCACATGAGATTAGTTCCGGGATTGAGAGGAAGATACACATTCCACGTCGTAACGATGTTTGCATTCTGCTCAATGGTAATGACGTATTTCGGCGTGAATTATTATCTATCCGGACTGCATTCCTACGCCAAAGGAGATCCTATTCCGCTTCCGCTGTGGGTTTACATCGGTATCGGATATATGATTGCACTTTCTGTTGCCGCTTGGTTTAAATACAAAAAACTGCACAACGATCTTCATATCAAAGGTGATGAAAGAACGCAGGTTGAACCTTAATTTGTAAGATAATTTGCCGAACTATAAATTCTCCTCCATTGGAGGTGCATTTCAAAATTTATTTCGAAATACGGGGTGGCACATAAGCAAAATCATAAAAATAAATTTATAATTTAATCAAAAAGATCAGTCTGACTATCAGTCTGATCTTTTTGATTCATATTCTCCTTCTAATCCCAGTATCATCATAAATCTTACTTTATAATAAAACATTATCAAAACCGCAGAGCGGTAACCTAATAATAGAAAACAACAAACATTAAAAGCCTAGCTCCATAGGAGCGACCTGTAATTTACCTTAATTACTGACAAAACTACCAATGTAGGTTATACTTTTAGCATTGGCGGTTTCAAAACTACCGATGGCGTTTATACTTTTGCCGTTGGCGTTGACAAAACTACCAATGGCGGTTATACTTTTACCGTTGGCGTTGACAAAACTACCGATGGCGGTTATACTTTTAGCATTGTCTTTGACAAAACTACCGATGGCGGACATACTTTTAGCATCGGCGGTTTCAAAGTTACCAGTGTCATTTGTATAGTAACAGATGTCGAAAATAATTTAAAAAACATATAATTAGCAATTTCTGAAAGCTAAAGCTATTTCAAAAACTTCTTAATGTAAGCTTCCCGCTGCAATTCAGAAATTCCCAAAGCCTGATGAATATAATTATAGAATGATCCATACTTTTTATCAATCTCATCAAAAGCAGCCTGCAGATAATCTCGCTCTATCCAGCTTGTCTTTTCGATGACGCCAATGTCCAGTTTAGGAAACACGAAATGCAGATTATCAGCGAGATTCAATCGTTTATTGATGACGTTTTTTCGAAGATCATTCGAAACCAGATATTCCTCAAAAATAACATCATTATCGAATTTCAGGATCTTCAAAATCAAAGCCGTGATCATTCCCGTTCTGTCTTTTCCTGCAGTACAATGGTAGAGTATAGGCTGATCAAAATTCAGGATTTCTGTGATGATTGTCTTAATAACCTCAGGATTTTCCGAAACATAATCTGTATAAAATTTCAGCATTCTTTTTTCAGCATCAGCTTTTCTTATTTTTCCCTTTAACGCCAATTTTTTCGCATCCTTCATTTCATCATTTTTATCTTCAAAGGCCGGATAGTTTTTATAAATAATCTTGCTGGGAAGATTGTCAGTTTCTTTAGCGATTTCCTGTTTGGTGCGAAGATCAATCACTTTATTAATTCTAAGCTTTTCGAAGTCATCAAAAGAATTTGATCTTAATTGATGAAGATTTCCGCCTCTGTAAATCAGACTATCTTTCAAAATTTTCCCTTCCTGATTCTTAATTCCGCCCAGAAACCTGAAATTATTCACTTTCTTAATTTCGATTTGATTCTTATCAGCAAGATCAGAAAATTCGGGTTGAGACGCAATGTGAGCTTTGCAAGAGAATACAATAAAGCCAATCACTAAAAATCCAAAATACTTCATTACATCAAAACGTTTATTCATAAGGCATGTTTTCCGGGAACAAAAATTCCCGCTTATTTCTAAGCAGGAATTTAGTTATTATTAATGATAAACTTACTGTTTCACAATTTTCTGTGTCGATGATTTTCCATCAGCAAAGTCAATCTTCATCAGGTAAACTCCGGCTGGCAGTTTGGAAATATTGATTTTAGAAGTAGAATCTTCCAACAATTGTTTTCCGTCTGTCCCGAAAACTGTGACTTTGGACACTTTAGAACTGGTGTTGATATTCACAAAGTCTCTCGTAGGATTTGGAAAAACTGATACTTTTGAAATAGAAGTTTCTTCCGTTCCTAATGCTTTGATTATTGTTGAAAAAACTGGTCCATGCCAAACGCTGTTAGTTCCATTTGTGCATTTAGATTTTACAAATATTTCGTAAGTCCAGTTTAATGTAAGATCGTTACGTGAATCTACCGGTTCATTTTCTATTTGACGATATACTTCAAAAGTTGAAGGATAAGTAGCTCTTCTGCCCCAAAGTGCTTCCCATTGAGTTGCGTTCCCATTTTCTTTCCAGTCGATATCGATTTTTGGTCCGTTTTGACTTACAATTCTAAGATCCGTAGGAGTTGCGCAGATTAATTGTCCACTTTTTTGATTCTGAATATACATCGATATTGGGAAATAACCTTGCCCGTCTTTGAAAACTGCATCCGGAACATTTAGTTTGATCGTATGTTCGCCCGCAGAGAGATTTCCGAGCTTTACCTCTCTATTAGGGATTGCATCTCCCGGACACCAATTGTTCCAGGACATCCAGTTTCTCAAGGGTTTTGCAACTGTTCCGTAGATGCCGTTGCTTTGCGTATTAAACTGTCTGTAATCTTCGCAGGTTTTACCGCCCGGTTTGTATTGATGAACCAACTGATTGTCCAGATAAACATAATGTTCTCTTCTGATGTATTCTTCACCACCAGAATTGGATCCATGATTAGAAGTTGTGAGATACAAAACAGCATTTTGAATCGGTTGATCCAATGTGAAAGTTACCAATCTGGTTGTTTGTCCCGGAACATCCGTTGCGTTATAATTGTTCAGGTCTTTACGATAGGAAAGTGGTAAAAGGAAATTTTGAGAGGGCGTTGCTGTGCCGCTTGTGATAAATTCCAGATTTCCGCGGAAAACATCTGTTCTGTCTGCGCAGCCGACAACCTGTGTGTTTGCCGCCGCAGAATAACCGTCTGCACGGAACTCAATCCAGAAATCATAACTCGCAGATAAAGCTGTGTCGTGAAGAATATTAGAAATATTATCAACCTGATAAGTGTAAGGAACTTCTGTCGGAGAAACGTTCTTATTCATGAAAGGCGTGATGAAACGTCCTATTTCGATACGTTTGATATTGGCTTGATTAAAAGTGTAAGTCGTACTTCCTTTCGGGACAAGAACCAGATTGACTCCAGCAATCCTGTCGTAGTTATCACAGGCAGCTTTCAAAGTAATTTTCATCGTCACACTGCTTCCCATGGATGCAATTTCAGTATCTGTCAATTTTCTTGAAATAATATCCTGCTCATAAGCGTGCAGTCTGATGGCTCCGGCTGGGATTTGAGAGAAGGCTTCCGGCGGCATCGTTTGACCTTCGCCCAGATAATGATACATACTGTAAAACGGAACATCATTGAAAACTGTCACATTCTGAGCCAGGAAAATGGAGTTTGTAAAAATTCCGGCAATTGCAAAAAATAGTTTTTTCTTCATATTAGATTTATTATTCTCACAAATTTATCAAAATGTTTATTAATAATGGTATTTAAATAAGTTATATGTAAGATTTTGTTTTATCAAATAATGATTCTTTAATATTGATTTTGAGTTGCTAGAGTTCGATAAAAAGGCTATCTTTAAGAAAAATAACAAATTATGTATTTAGTAGGAATATTAATCTTTTTTGGACTTATTGTCCTTTTTGCTTCTTTTTTCACCGTTAAGCAGGAAACAGCAGCTCTTGTGGAGCGTTTGGGAAAATTCCATTCTGCGAGACATGCTGGTTTACACCTAAAAATTCCGTTCATCGATCAGATTTCCAAAAGAATGAATCTTCGTATTCAACAATTGGATGTGATGATTGATACCAAAACGCTTGATAACGTTTTTGTTAAGATGAAAATTTCTGTACAGTTTCAAGTGATTAGAAATCAAGTGGCAGATGCTTTTTATAGATTGGAAAGTCCGCACGATCAGATCACTTCTTACGTTTTTGATGTTGTAAGAGCAGAAGTTCCAAAACTGAAATTAGATGATGTTTTCCTTAAAAAAGATGATATTGCAGTTGCAGTAAAAGCTGAACTTCAGGAAGCGATGCAAAGTTATGGTTATGATATCATCAAAGCTTTGGTAACAGACATTGATCCCGATGATCAGGTAAAACATGCAATGAACAGAATCAACGCTGCCGAACGTGAAAAAACCGCAGCCGAATATGAATCTGAAGCACAAAGAATCAGAATTGTAGCCGTTGCAAAAGCAGAAGCTGAATCCAAAAAATTACAAGGGCAGGGTATTGCAGACCAGAGACGAGAAATTGCAAAAGGTCTGGAAGAATCAGTAAAAATGCTGAATGCAGCTGGAATTAGCGCTCACGAAGCTTCAGCCCTGATTGTTGTGACGCAACATTATGATACTTTACATTCCATCGGTGCAAATAATAGATCCAACTTAGTTTTGTTGCCTAATTCGCCAACAGCGGCGAGTTCACTACTGAATGATTTGGTAACATCTATGGCAGTGTCCAAAAAAATTGAGGATACAAATTAAAATTTAAGATCAAATAATTTTTATAAATCAAAGCCTGAAAATTTTTCAGGCTTTTTTTATTCACCGTTGGTATGAAATCCAATTGTTCTGACAGGATCTTCTTTCGCTTTGTAGGTTTCTAGTTCGTGTTTCAGATCATTTATTCTTACGATAAAACGATCATAAGAATTGTTTTCTGCTTCGGATAAAAATTCCAGAACATTGTTAAGGTATTCGCCAGTTAACTTGGATGCAGATTCCTTCAAAGATGCTTCTATAATGCCGTCTGCAATCTTTATATTTTCTGTTTTGTTTTTCAAGTACAGGCTTCTGATTCGTTTTTTAAGACTCTGAGTGAAATCCGTAATCATGGTATTGGAGAAAACTTTCATTTTTTCTGCCGTTTCCTGCCAGAAGGGGAGTTGGTCTGCATTGTTGTGTTTTAATATTTTAAGCAGAGTTGCATTTTTATTCAGATTTTTTGTCATATTAAAAAGAAGCATTTCCGCTCGTTCCTGTTTATTGGCAGGAAAAATCGGAATCAGAACATCGAATCTTCCCGGAGCAAGAATTTCAGATTCTATTCCTCGTAATTCTTTCGCAGAACCGATCATCAGAATGTTTTCTTTTTCGAATTTCTCGATGTAATGGAGTGTACTTTCTTTTACTTCCTCATAATCCGTATTTGAGACTTGATTCTCCGTTCTTTGCATCATTATTTCATCAAAATTTTCAACAAATAAAATGATCTTATCTCTTTTAAGCATTTGAGAAAGATATTCATCAAAATTTGCTTTTTTATCATTAATTAAAATCGATTTTAACTGAGATTGTCTTACTTCAAAAAAATCGAAATTAATCATTTCAGAAATTTTCTTCGCCCAGAAAAATTTACCACTTCCAGGCGGACCATAAATAATAATTCCAGCTGCTTTCTGGATGCCCCAATTCTCGGACTGTTCAGGATTCACAAATGGTTCCAGCATATCAGAAATATAGAAAAATAAGTCTCTGTAACCAATAAAATCTCTTTGCTTGAGTTCTGTTTTGTCCCCGAAATAATTATAAATAAACTTATAATTCCCACCAAGTTGATGATCTATTCCGAAAGTTGAAATAGATGATTTGAAAAGGCCGTTATCATAAATATTCGGTAATTTATTTTGTATAACCTGTTCAACTTTTTCTTTTGGCTGATGGATTTTTTTTGCGATTTCGTCGGCGGTTTTTTCTTCATTCAGATCCTTTTCATAGTTTTTTAAAAATTTCTGATTTTCTACTGCGAATTTTTCGAAATTTTGGGTAATATTGAGAGTTGGAGAGAGGCAATCCGAAATTTCAAGATCAAAATCCTGAATAAACTGTTTGATGCTTTCTTCAGAAACATCCAGTTTTTTGGAAAATTCTGTTATATTTTGAATCATTTTTTAAATCTTTTCAGGAAATTAACAAAAACTATACAAACGGTGTAACGTTTCTATCAAAAATAAGACTTTTAAATAAATATTTTATGGAGAAAATTCTGGAAGTCAAAAACCTGACCAAGAAATTTAAACAAATCGCCGTCAATAACATTTCCTTCGATGTAGAAAAAGGGAATGTTTATGGCCTTTTGGGACCAAACGGAAGCGGAAAATCCACGACATTCGGAATGTTGCTTTCTACAATCAATCCAACTTCCGGAAACTGGAAATGGTTTGGAAAAGAAGGAACAGATACAGATACGCTCAAAAAGATTGGTGCAATCATCGAACAACCGAATTTTTATCCTTATTTAAGTGCCGAAAAAAATCTGGAGATTGTCGCAACAATCAAAGGTGTTCCGTATCAAAGAATCGATCAGGTCTTGGAAACGGTCAATCTTTTGGCAAGGAAAAAAGATGCTTTCTCCACTTATTCTTTAGGGATGAAACAACGTCTGGCAATTGCTTCAGCATTGTTAGCCAATCCGGAAGTTTTGATCCTGGATGAGCCTACAAACGGTCTGGATCCTGAAGGAATTATTCAGATCAGAGATATTATCAATGCAATTGCGAAGTCCGGAACTACTATTATAGTTGCAAGTCACCTTTTGGACGAGATCGAGAAAATCTGTAGTCACGTAATCGTTTTGAAACACGGGACAGCGATCTATTCCGGTTCTGTAGATGCAATGAGCAATACAAAAGGCTTTTTCGAATTGAAATCTGATGATGCAAATGCGTTGGTTTCTGCATTAAACAGTTTGAATATTTTCTCAAGTGTAAAAGAAAAAGAGAACCTGATAATTGCTCAGATTTCAGAAGATATTTCGGCATCAGAACTTAATAAAAAACTGTTTGAAAAAGGAATTTTCCTATCTCATTTAATGAAGAAAAAAGAAAGTCTCGAAACTCAATTCCTAGAACTTGTAAAACAATCCAACTCATGATAAGATTATTAAAATTAGAATATCTCAAAAATCTGAATTACAAACCTTTCAAGATTTTTGCAGGATTGTACTTCATCGTTTTGGTGGCATTGTTATTTATTGGATTGGTTGATTTCGATCTCTTTGGAAATAAAATAAACCTGAAAGAGCAGGGAATGTATAATTTCCCGGGCGTTTGGAACTTTACAACTTACATTGTCGGGTTACTGAAAATTTTTCTTGGTTGCATCATTGTTTTTTCGATTTGTCAGGAGTTTAGCAACAGGATGTTCAAGCAAAATTTAATTGACGGATTGAGCAGGGAAGAGTTTATATTTTCAAAACTTTTGACGATTTTGCTTTTGACAGGATTTTCAACTTTATTTGTTTTTATTGTGGCATTTATCTTAGGTAAAAGTTATTCTACGACACAAGACAGTGATTTGATTTTTAAGGAGATCTATTTCATTTTCAATTATTTCCTGAAGCTGTTTACATTCTTTTCATTTTTGATGTTTTTATCAATTCTTTTCAGAAAATCGATTTTTGTATTTCTTGGGTTTTTTATGTTTTGGTTTGTTGAGAAAATCCTGATTGGCGTAGAATCATTTGGTGTTATGCGAAATATCAACGAGTTACAACGAGCTAAAATTTTGAATACAAAGGTTTTCTACACAGATTATTTGCCTTTGGAAAGTATGTCCAACCTGATTCCCAATCCATTGGTAAGAACCAATATGGCACAACTTTTAGGAATGCAGTTCAAGTTTGAATATCCAGTAGGAAGTGTCATAGCCTGTTTGATTTGGGCAACTGTTTTTATAACTGGAAGTTATTACATTCTTAAGAGAAAAGATTGGTAAATAACCTAATATAAGCATGTTTATTTACTTAATTAGAATGTTTAGTATTTTATTACTTAAAGTTAAACTGATATAAAATCAACAGCGTAAATTTTAAATTTAAACCATTGAAATTATTTTCAATGGTTTTTATTATGTTAAATAGGTTTCGAAACTGTTAAAAAATGCTTTATTTAAAGGGTTTTTCTGACCTGCTTTTTTAACCCAACTTTAACTTTTAAACTGTTGATTTTAACATTAAAACAGATAATTTTGTATCAATGAATTTTAAGTTTACTTTAGTCCTGATTTGTATGATAATTTCCTCGCAATTCCTTATTGCGCAGAAGAGTTATAATGCATTGGTTTACGAAGGTAATAAGAAATTTGATGCCAAGGAATACGATGCTTCATCCAGCAAATATCTCGAAGCTATTGCCGAAAAGAACAGCAATTATACAGCCCATTACAATCTTGGGAATGCGCTTTATAAAAGCAAAAAATATGAAGAGGCAACCGATGAATACGAGAAAGCTTCAAAATATACCAAAAGCAAGTACGAGAAAGCTGCTGCGCTTTACAATATTGGCAACGTCTCAATCCAATCCAATAATCCTGAAAAAGCTGCTGAATATTACAAACAGGCTTTGAAACAAGATCCTTACAATGAAGCTATCCGTAAAAATTATGAGATTGCAATGCTGAAAGACAAGGAGAAAAAAGAAAAGCAAAAGCAGAATAAAGGAAAAGGCGGCGATAAAGATCAGAAAGGAAAAGATGATTCTGATAAAGGCGATCAAAAAAAGAATCAGAAAGACGGCAAAGGTGACAATCAAAATGGGAATGACCAAGGAAAGCCAAACCAGCCTAAGAAAGAAGAAAATAAAATACCGGAAGAAGCAGAAAGACAAATCCTGAAGGATATAGAAAATCGGGAAAAAGAAACTGCAAGAAGAATTTTAAACAAAAAATCCAACTCCATGCCGCAAAGCAACGAGAAGGATTGGTAAATGATAAGAAAAAATTTATACATATTATTCCTTTTAGCATCGGGTTTTTCCCTTGCTCAGGTTAATCTTTATTCAGAGGTTAACACGCAGGATTCCCGTGTCAATACGCCTATTACATTCACAGTTGTACTGGAGATTTTTGGTGAGGATCTTGTGCAGGAAACACCTGTGAAACTACCGGATCTTACAAAGTTTGATTATGCTATTTCTTCGGAACAGAATACGGTAATTGATCCTGTCAAAAAGATTAGAATCAACCAGATGGTTTATCAGTTTTTGCTCAACCCGAAACAGACCGGAAATATCAAAATAGGATCTGCTCTTGTGAAGATCAATGGGAAAATGTACAAGACAGAGCCTATTGACATTTTCGTAAAAGAGGCGGAGAAAAAACCTTTGGCAACTACCAATCCTGCAAAAAATATGTATCTCAATATGCAGCTGGAGGAGAGAGAAGTCTATAAGGATGAGCCTGCAGTGGTAGTTTTGAAAGCGTTTTCCCGGAACATTTCCAATTTCCGACATCTGGAGCCGGCTAAGTTTGAATCTGCCAGAAACCTCTCCATACGTTCTATTGCAAACTTTGATGAGTCAATAGAAGATTCGGAAAATAATTATTCTGCACAGATTATCGGAATGTTTGTGATTGTGCCAAAAGTAGCTGGTGTAATGGATGTTCCGGCGATGGAAGTCCCGTTTACAAATCACAAAAATGTTTTGGTTTCTAATAAAGCAAGGCTTAATGTAAAGAGATTACCTGAAGGCGCGCCAGAAAATTTCAAGAATGCAGTCGGAAAATATGATGTAAAAATCGAAATGATCGATAAAGGCAAAGAAAATTTTGAGATCAACAAGGCTTTTAATATTTCTGTAAAAGTTACCGGAAACGGAAATCTTTCGCCATCAATCGTTCCAAAAATATTGCCTTCTCCAGATTATGAGGTTTTTGAACCAAAGATCATCAATAATTCCATAGCGACGTTCAAAGGCATAGAAGGTGAAGTGGAAGCGCAATATGTCATTATTCCTAAGAAAAGGGGCGATCTGAAAATCACGACAGAAGATTTTTCTTACTTTGATCCTAAAGAAGAGAAATATGTGGAAGTCGGATCTAAATTTCTGGCTCTAAATGCGGTAAACGCGCAAGATATTGCCAACGCCAAAACGACTTTGCAAAAAGTAAATGAGTACACCAACAATGTTCTGGAAAAGGTAGATTCGCCTGTAATGAGTACCCAGAAGCTGAAAGTAAAAGAACATAAAACTATAAATTGGTTTGTAATCTTCGGAAATCTTTTCATTGTGGGAATTGGTGCTTTAATTTTTCTTTATTTTAATAAAAAATTCAAAGACAGAAAAAAAGAAAATCTCGAAAAGAAAAAGATTGAATCACAACCAATTATTACGATTGCTGATACAGAAGCAATGTTGAAAAATAATGTTTCATTTGATGCAGATTCTCATTTCAATTATCTTAGAAAAAGGATTGATCAAGGAGAAACTGCACAGTTTTTTAAAGGTTTTGAAGATCTGAAATCAGATGCTGATCAATATTGCAGAACGAAATATTCATCAGATTTTAAAGATTATTTGAAGCATAATTTTGGGCAACTTGAATCTGAAAATTACAATCAGTTGATTACCAAAATCAATATCGAAAAATATTCTCCATACTCAACCAAAGAGAATCAAACTGAAATTTTAAAAGAAATAGAAGAAGTCTATAATAAGCTTTAAGAAATTGTCAAAAATAATTCATATTTTTGCGAAATCTTTAAAATCAAAGTTATGGAGTTTTTAGGAGAATTTTCTATTAAAGAAACAATGACCACTTTTATGGTTTTGTTTGCAGTAATCGATATTTTGGGTTCTGTACCCATCATCGTTTCATTACGCCAAAAATTCGGAAAAATCGAGTCTGAGAAGGCGGCGATTGTTGCAGGATTACTGATGATTTCATTTCTGTTTATCGGGAATAACATTCTGAAATTCATTGGAGTAGATGTCAATTCTTTTGCGATTGCCGGAGCTTTTGTCATCTTCATTATTGCTATAGAAATGATCTTAGGAATTGAAATTCATAAAACCAATCAACCGCAAGCTGCATCCATTGTTCCGATTGCATTTCCATTGATTGCCGGAGCCGGAACTTTGACTACAACACTTTCATTACGAGCGGAATACCACGATATTAATATCATTTGTGGAATTGTATTAAATACGATTTTGGTCTATGTTGTTTTGAGATTGGCGCCTTGGATTGAGAAAAAATTAGGTGAAGGATCTTTGCAGGTTCTGCAAAAAGTTTTCGGAATTATACTTTTAGCCATCTCTATTAAATTATTTACTGCTAACTTTGCACAGTTATTTCAGAACTATATTCATTTTTAAATTTCATCAGAATGAAAACATTTTATAAAATATTCCTGGGCGTTTTTATCTTCTCAATTGCAGTTAGTTTTTACGCGCTGGATTGGCAAGCAGGATTTATGGACGATGAGAATACGAAATTCATATTTTCTATTGCATCCGGGATCTTAGGCATCATTGTCGTTTACATTCTCCATTTGTGGAGTAAACTGGCAGAGAAAAAATAAATCAAAAACGTCCCAAGTATTATTTGGGACGTTTTTTATCAATCAATTTTCAAAAGGTTGTCTCTCAAAAATTCAATACTCCTTTTATTTATTTTATGTTGCGTATGCACATTGTCCCATTGAGAAAGGATTTCTTCCACAATTTCGTTCTCACATTCATATTTATCCTCATCATCAAACATTACTGAAGTTGCAAAATGGATCATTTCCTCTTTGCTGATTTTATCTTCAAGAAATCTGTCGCAGATTTTTATTAATTCTTGTCGGGTTATATTCATATTTTAGATTCAAAAACGGATTCAAAGGTAAAGGTTTTAAATTTTAATCAAACTTCAACAAATATTTCAGCTTCAAATCATAATCAAATAAAATTTCGATATACTTAACGTTTTCATTTTCAATCTTATAAAAGAATATGTAATCAATGCCTTTCATTTCAAACGGAATATATTCCTGCTTATCAAATGCTTTTTGATTGAAGATTCTTTCTCCCTTTTTATTAGTAAAATAGAATTTAGGATTACGCTTCAAATTGGTATTGATTTGAAGCTTTTTAATTCCCTTCGAATATGTGAACTTGAAAACAATAGAATCATTTAACTTTGCTTTAATGATACCTTCTTTTGGACTTTCTAACTCTATATAAGGTATAATGATGTTTTCTATGTAAGGTTGGTTTTTATAATCGTCTTTGCGAATATCAAAATTTAAAACTTTCTCAGGATTTTTCGGGAAATGGTCGATTGTAAATTTTTCAGTTGGCGTAATCCAGTAGAAATCATTTTTCTTCTTAATAAAATTTATGAGCTTTTTATTCTTATCACTTTCACAATATCCTGATGCCCAGGTAGGATCAATAAAATAAGTTTGACCACCAATGATAACTGCATTCCAAGCGTGATCCAGAATTCCCGTATTTCCTACGTGACTGGATTTGGTCTTTACGTAACCATCGATATTTAAACAAGTTATTTTTGCAATGTCGCACATTCTTTTGAAAAGCGTAGAGTAGCCAGAACAAACGCCTTTTTTCTTTCGTAAAACTTTTTCAACAAGTTTAGTTTCGAATTCTTTCCGTTTTATGGCGCAATCATCTTTGCTTTTACATTTGAAATTAACTTTCTTTTTTCCCTTATTGAATAATTTGTAATCGTAACTAATATTTTCTGTAATCCAGGAATAAATGGCTCTCGTTTTATCAAGATCATTTTTCTGATTATTTGTTAAATCAAAAACTAAGTGATTTAAATCGCCCTTGTATTTTGTTTTAATTGCAATGCTATCAATTATTTGAAAACTGTTCTGTCCAAATGAGATTGCGAAAAAGAATAATAATATTAATTGGAAGATTTTCTTACCTGTCATAAAGCTTCTCATACAACTCATTAAAACGCTCTTTCACAACTTTCCTTTTCAATTTCAAAGTTGGAGTCAGTAATCCGTTATTTTCCGTCCATATTTCCGGCGTCAGTTCAATTTTTTTGACTTGTTCCCATTTGCCAAGATGGGCATTTATTTTTTCAATTTCTTTTTGGATTTCATCTTTCAGTTCTTTGGAATTGGCAATTTCTTCAGGTGATGTTCCGATGTTGATTTTGTTTTTCGAAGCCCAGCTTTTTGCAAATTCAAAATCGGGCTGAACAAGAGCTGTAGGCATTTTTTCGCCGTCGCCAACCACCATTATTTGCTCAATGAATTGTGAAGCTTTCGCCAGATTTTCAATCACTTGAGGCGCAACATATTTTCCTCCCGAAGTTTTGAAAATTTCCTTCTTTCTGTCTGTAATGAAAAGGAAATTATCTTTATCCAACATCCCAATATCACCCGTTTTGAAATAACCATCGTCGGTAAAAGCTTCTTTGGTTTTTTCTTCGTCTTTATAATAACCTTGCGTCACAGTCGGACCTTTAACGGTAATTTCTCCATCTTCCTGGATCTTAACATCAATGTTTTCAATTGGTCTTCCAACCGAACCAATTTTTGTATGTCCAAAGCTGTTAACTGCAATCACTGGTGAAGTTTCCGTCAAACCATAACCTTCCAGAATCGGAATTCCTGCAGCGTGAAACATCGTGTTCAATCGTTTGGACAAAGCAGCAGAACCTGAAACCAAAGTAATCAGATTACCGCCCAGACCTTCTCTCCATTTGCTAAAAACCAATTTGTCCGCAATGATATGTGAAAGCGATTTTGAAGTTCCTAATTTATATTTTTCAGCTACTTTAAGTGACCAAAGAAATATTTTAGATTTGATTCCGCCGGATTCTGTTCCTTTTTTATTGATCGCATCAAAAACTTTTTCAACCATTCTCGGAACAACGGTCATATATTGAGGTTGCACTTCCTTCAGATTTTCGCTTAGCTTATCATTGCTTTCCGCAAAATAGATGGAAATTCCGTTGGTTGTAAAAAGATAAAGAATCATTCTTTCGTAAACGTGACAAAGCGGAAGGAAACTCAAAGCCCGGTTTTTGGAGTCTTTGTGTGGAACTCTGTCTTCACAACCAAGAACGTCAGAAACGATATTTTTGTGCGTCAACATCACGCCTTTTGGTCTGCCAGTCGTTCCGGAAGTATAAATGATGGAAGCTAATTCATCATCAGAAATCGAGTTTTTAATGTCATCAACTTCATTTTGATTGTCATTTTCTTTCCCAAGATCAAAGAGTTCTTTCCAGTTTTTGGCATTTGAAACTTTATCAAACGTAAATATTTCCTTTAGATCCGGAAGCTGATCTTTAATAGAATTGATTTTTTCAAACAATTTTTCATCAGAAACAATACAAATTTTAGAATCAGAATTTTCAAGATTATAAACACAATCTTCACTTGAAATGGATGGATAAATCGGCACTGTAACCAGTCCAATTTGCAAAGCAGCCTGGTCAAAAAAGCACCATTCTACTCGGTTGGTAGAAGTAATGAGCGCAATTTTGTCACCTTTTTTAAGTCCGTATTTCAGAAGCGCTCGGGAAAGCTGATTTGTGATGTCGATATATTGATCTGTTGAGACTTTTTCCCATTTCCCATTTCTCTTGTCACATAGATAGTCATCCTTCGTGTATTTTGCTTTCGAATAATAAATAATGTCGAAAATTCTTTTTACTTCCATTAATAATTGTTTTAAACTATCGTCTAAAGCAAATATAAATAAATAAGAATCTATCGACTGTTAATAATTGTATAAAAAAAGCTATCCGTTGGATAGCTTTCAATTATTGGTACATTCTGTCGTAAAGATCCTGGAATTCTGCCTTGATTGCTTTTCTTTTCAGTTTAAGCGTTGGTGTCAGAAGTCCGTCGTCTATTGTCCAGACTTTCGGCGTCAGTTCAATTTTTTTGATTTGTTCCCATTTACCCAGATGTTGGTTCATTTTTTCAATTTCCTGTTCTATTCTGGATTTTATGGCAGGATCTGCAGCAATCGCTTTATGAGATTCAGCCACTTTTACATTGTGAAGTTCTGCCCAGTTTTTGGCAAAAACAAAATCAGGCTGTACCAATGCGCAGGCCATTTTTTCCCCATCACCAACTACCATAATCTGTTCAATAAATTTGGAAGCTTTGGCCAGATTTTCAATCACCTGAGGTGCAATGAATTTTCCACCGGAAGTTTTGAACATTTCTTTTTTTCTGTCAGTAATGAACAGGAAATTATCCTCATCCAAAATACCAATGTCACCGGTTTTGAAGTAACCATCATCTGTAAAAGCTTCTTTGGTTTTTTCTTCGTCTTTGTAATAACCTTCGAAGACAGATGGTCCTTTTACCACGATTTCGCCGTCAGATTCTATTCTCACTTTTACATTTTCTAGTGGAATCCCAACAGATCCTGCTTTCACTTTCCCGAAGCTGTTTACTGAAATCACGGGAGAAGTTTCCGTTAATCCATAACCTTCCAAAATCGGAATTCCGGCGGCGTGGAACATCACGTTCAATCGTTTTGACAAAGCCGCAGATCCTGAAACTAAAGTTATTAAATTTCCGCCCAAACCTTCTCTCCACTTTTTGAAGACCAATTTGTCGGCGATGGTGTGCATAAAAGTTTTTGGTTTTTCAATCTCATATTTTTCAGCAATACCTAATGACCAAAGGAAAATTTTAGACTTCAGTCCACCGGCAGCTGTTCCTTTATTATAAATAGAATCGTAAACTTTTTCTACTAATCTTGGAACAACAGTCATATAATGCGGTTTCACTTCTTTTACATTTTCCCCGATCTTTTCGATGCTTTCTGCAAAATACAATGATATTCCATTACTCATATAAATATAAAAAATCATCCTTTCGAAAACGTGACAGATTGGAAGAAAACTTAATGCTCTTAATTCTTTATAATCAAGGCTTTTATCTTTCGGAACTCTGGGATTGCTTGCTATAACATTTGAAACCAAATTATTGTGTGTCAAAGGAACGCCTTTCGGTTTTCCTGTAGTTCCGGATGTGTAGATGATAGTTGCAATATCTTCAGGATTAATAGCTTTTGCAAGATCATCCACTTCGTCCTGTGTCAAATCGTTTTCGCCAAGATCCAGGATCTCTTTCCAATTCGGAGCGCCATCAATATCATCAAATGTAAAAACGCCTACTAATGATGGAATCTGAGGTTTTGCATTCGTGAGTTTTTTATAGAGGTCTTTATCAGAAACAAAACAATATTTGATCTCAGAATTATTAAAAATATAAATATAGTCTTCTTCAGAAATCGTCGGGTAAACCGGAACAGTCACAACACCAATCTGTGAAATTCCCAAATCCATAATCGCCCATTCTGTTCTGTTGTTAGAAGTTACAAGTCCGATTTTGTCGCCAGGTTTTATGCCCAATTTCAAAAGTCCGCGAGAGATTTTGTTCCCTTGATTGACAAATTCCAAAGTGGAAGTTTTCATCCAGTTTCCGTTCTTTTTCGTCACGAAACAATCATCTTTGTGGAATTTTTCTAACGCCAGCGCAGAAAAATCAAATATTCTTTTAACGTTCATAGGATATGTTTGTTAATATATTATTAAAATTGAGTTTACATTATCGTAAATATAATTTTTTTTTCTCAAACAACAAAATGCAGCATTTTCCTTTGATTTTTTGTCAAAAAGTTTATATTTACGAACGAAAAATATAATAAAAAGACTTATGGATTTCAATCTTACAGAAGAGCAACAAATGATTCAACAGGCCGCAAGAGATTTTGCTCACGCAGAACTTTTGCAAGGCGTTATCGAAAGAGATAATGAACAGAAGTTTCCTTACGATGCCGTGAAAAAGATGGGCGAAATGGGATTTTTGGGGATGATGGTGGATCCGAAATACGGTGGTGCCGGCCTGGATAGTATCTCTTACGTTCTGGCAATGGAAGAAATTGCAAAAATTGATGCGTCGGCAGCTGTTGTCATGTCAGTTAATAATTCTTTGGTTTGTGCAGGAATAGAAAAATTTGCCAGCGAGGAACAAAAAATGAAATACCTGAAACCGCTTGCAAGTGGAGAAGTAATTGGTGCCTTTGCATTGTCTGAACCGGAAGCTGGTTCTGATGCAACATCTCAATCTACAACAGCAGAAGACAAAGGTGATTATTATCTATTAAACGGCACCAAAAACTGGATCACAAACGGTGGAAATGCGACTTACTATGTTGTCATTGCACAAACGCATCCAGATAAAAAACATAAAGGAATCAACGCATTTATTGTAGAAAGAAGTTGGGAAGGTTTCCAGGTTGGTAAGAAAGAAGATAAATTAGGAATCCGAGGAAGTGATACACATTCATTGATGTTTACTGATGTGAAAGTTCCGAAAGAAAACAGAATTGGAGAAGACGGTTTCGGATTTGCATTTGCGATGGCTGTTCTGAATGGCGGTAGAATCGGGATTGCTTCTCAGGCACTGGGAATTGCTTCCGGAGCTTATGAACTGTCTTTGAAATATGCTAAAGAAAGAAAATCTTTCGGGACAGAAATCATTAATCATCAGGCAATTGCTTTCAAATTGGCGGATATGCACGTCAATATTATGGCTGCCAGAATGCTAATTTACAAAGCAGCTGCTGAAAAAGACGAAGGAAAAGACATCTCAGAAAGTGGTGCAATGGCGAAATTGTATGCATCTCAAGTGGCAATGGACACGACGATAGAAGCTGTTCAGATCCATGGTGGTTATGGTTATGTGAAAGAATATCACGTGGAAAGGATGATGCGTGATGCCAAAATCACCCAGATTTACGAGGGAACTTCTGAGATTCAAAAGATTGTAATTTCGAGAGCTATCTCAAAAAAATAACTAACTTTGATCAACTAAAACGCAGTATATGAAATATCTTTGGATCACTTTAGGCGTAATTTTCTTATTTCTTGGCGTTTTCGTCTGGTGGAAATGTTACTTTGTATTTGGAGAAGGCGTGAAATCCGGATATCTCAATTATGCTGTAAACAAAGGAAATGTTTTCAAAACTTACGAAGGAAAATTGATTCAGGAAGGATTTGGAGCCGCGAAACCTGGCGCACCAATTGGCAGCAACCAGTTCGAATTTTCTATCGAAAATGAAGCAGTCTTCAAACAATTGGAAATGAACAGCGGAAAATATTTCGATTTGCATTACAAAGAATATTACGGCACTTTGCCTTGGCGCGGAAACACTGTTTATGTTGTTGATAAAGTTCTCAATATGAAATAAATAATTAAACCTTTCTTTTTAGAGAGGTTTTTTTATAATTAATAAAATGAAATATTAAATTTGCTTTTGTTTATTTTTATAGATGTCAGAATTAAAAAAAATCAGAGAAGAGCGGAATTTAACTCAGGAAGAATTGGCAGAAAAGTCAGGTCTTTCCGTACGAACCATCCAACGCATCGAAGCCGGAACAGAGCCGAAAGGGTACACACTGAAAACCTTAGCTTCAACACTTGAAATTCCTGAAAGAGAGATATTAATTCCTAAAATTGTAGCTGATAAAACCGAAATTGAAGAACCAATTTTGACAACGGAAAAAGAAGTAATTTTCAACTCAAGATTAATCAAAATCATTAATCTTTCTTCACTTCCTTTTGCGTGGTTTCCGATCGCTAATTTTTTACCGCCTTTGTTGATTATGCTTTTCACAAAAGAAAAATCAGCTGTTGTAAAACAGATTATTTCTCTTCAAGTATTTTTAGCGATTATCTTCCCCATTATTTTTCTGATTGTTGCTTTATTAAAACTTGGCTCCGCAGTAGTCATGATCACAATGGTTGGTTTGACACTCGCAAATATTTTCATTATTCTGAGAAACGCTTACGAAATAGACAAAAAACAAAAACTTCATTATAGGTTGAATTTCAATATTATATAAATCTGTCAGGGAATTGTCGGGTTTTTGTCAGGTGTTTTTTTTGAATCAAAATTGAGAAATCTGAATCTTTGTCAAAAATTAATCAATGACAAATAAACTCAGCTTAGGTATTTTTATTCTCTTCCTTTTCATCGGAAACTTACAAGCACAAATCGATAAAACTTCTCCGTTATTTTTAGAACTAAAGAAACAGGACAGTCTATTTTTTGACCGTGGTTTTAATAATTGCGACTTCGCTTATCTTGAAAAAACGATGGACGATAATCTGAAATTCTATCACGACAATGGCGGTTTTCAGGACAAAAAATTGTTCATGGAAAGAACGAAACAAAACATCTGCGGAAACCCAAACCAAAAACCAATTCGCAAAGTGATTGAAAACAGTCTGGAAGTTTTTCCTTTGTACAATAATGGCGAATTGTACGGAGCTATTCAAACCGGAGAACATCAGTTTTTTATTCGCGAAAAAAATAAAGAAGATGTTTTGGGCGGACAGGCAAAATTCACCTCAGTTTGGACAAAAAGAGACGGAAATTGGTTGATGAGCGATGTCCTTAGCTACGATCACGGCGACCCAGGCAAAACGAAAATAACAGATAATTTAGAAAAATTATTGAAAGACAACAATATTCCGACTTTAGGATTAGGTACTATCGAAGATGGGAAATTGACACAGATAAAGGTTTATGGAACACTTAATGGCAAAACAACCGCTCCGTATAACAGTCTTTTCAATGTGGCTTCTTTAACCAAACCAGTGACTGCAATGACAGTTTTACGTTTGGTAAGTCTTGGGAAATGGAATCTCGACGAGCCTCTTTACAAATACTTCACAGATCCTGATATTGCAAATGATCCCCGAAATAAAAAATTAACCACAAGATTGGTTTTGAGCCATCAAACTGGTTTACCAAATTGGCGTTGGATGAATAGGGACAACAAACTCAAGTTTGAATTTGATCCTGGAACCAAATATCAATATTCTGGTGAAGGCTTTGAATATTTAAGGAAAGCGATTGAGAAAAAATTTAATAAAAACTTAGAACAATTAGCCAAAGAATATGTATTTCAACCTTTGAATATGAACGATACGAGCTACATTTGGAATGAGAAGAAACAAGCTGACAGAATCGTGGTGGGTTATGATAAATACGGAAATCCGTACGATATTGTGAAAAATAAAACAGCCAGCTCAGCAGATGATTTGATGACGTCGGTAGAAGATTATAGTAAATTTTTGATTGGCTTGATGAACAAAGAATTGCTTTCACCCGAAGTTTTTGAGGCGATGAAAACCAAACAAGTTGAAACCAAAAAGAACAAATATTTCGGACTCGGTTTTGAGATCTATGACTTGGGAAATAACGAGATAGCCTTATCTCATGGCGGTTCGGATAAAGGTGTCAACACGATTGCTTTTATTTTACCCAAAACAAAACAAGGTCTTGTTATCTTTACCAATGTGGATGATGGTTATAAAATCTATGAACCGATCATCAATCTATACTTTGGTGAGATAGGGAAGAAGATTGTTGAAATTGAAACGAAATAGTTATAAATCTAAAATTAACAACGACGCATAATGTTAAGAAAAATTCTTTCTGCAACGATATATTTATTGGTCATTCAATTAGGATTTGTACAATCATTTGATAAAACTAAGCTTAACGATTATTTGAATGAATTAGCGGAAAACAATAAGTTTATGGGAAGTGTAGCAATTGTACATAATGATAAAATCACCTATGCTAATTCTACAGGATTTTCAAATGTGGAAAAACAGCAAAAACCTAACAAGAGAACAACCTATGGAATTGGTTCGATATCCAAAGTTTTTACAAGTGTTTTGATTTTAAAAGCTGTTGAGGAAAACAAATTGACCTTGTCAAAAAAGCTTAGTGAGTTTTTCCCTTCTGTCAAAAATTCGGATAAAATAACAATTGGTAATTTATTGAATCATAGAAGCGGTATCCATAATTTCACCACTGACAAAACTTTTCTTGAATGGAATACTCAAAAAAAATCTGAATCAGAGATGATTCAAATTATTACAAAAGGAGGTAGTGATTTTGAACCTGACAGTAAAGCCGAGTATAGTAATTCCAATTATATTTTACTGAGTTATATTTTGGAAAAAATTTATAAAGAATCTTATTCTGATATTTTGCAGGGAAAAATTGTAAAGAAACTCGGTTTAAGAAATACCTATTTCGGAAATAAAATGAATGAAGATAATGTGAGTTATTCTTACAAATTTAATGGAAATTGGGTAAAACAATCGCAAACAAATCCGTCTATACCCTTAGGAGCGGGAGCAATTTTTTCAACGCCAACAGATTTAACAAAATTTGTAAGCAGATTATTCAGCGGGAAAATCATTTCAAAAGAGAGCTTAAAATCGATGATTATAATGAATGATAATTTTGGATACGGAATCTTTGAAATACCTTATAAAGAAAAGATTGGCTATGGTCATAGAGGAGGAATAGATGGATTTAATTCAGTTGTTACTTATTTTACTAAGGACAAAGTTTCAATTGCCATATTATCTAATGGTAATAATTATGATATTGATAAAGTGTTATTTGCTGTTGAAAATTTTGTTTTCGAATAATCTCTTATTTCTAACTAAAAACAAAAATTTCATTATAAAATAATTACGGTTAAGAAAAATTTAACTGTAATTATTTTTGTTACATTTGAAATTATTTATAAATTTGCACCATTATGAGCAATACAAGATTTGCAACCGCGATTCATATCATGACACTTCTGGCGAAAGATCCGCAGGAATGGTTGACATCTGATTGGCTGGCAGGAAGCATTAATGTAAATCCGGTGATTGTTCGGAAAGAATTGGGGAATTTGAAAAAATCTGGTCTTGTAGAAAGCCGGCAGGGGAAAGATGGAGGCGTGAAAATTGGTAAAAATCCTGAGGAAATAAATGTTGCTGAGATTTACGAAGCGATAAAAAATTCAGAAGTTCTCGGAAAGAAAAATCAAAATCCGAATCCACTTTGCAGTATTGGAAGAGATATTAATAAAAATCTGAATCTGTTATTTACAGAGACTGACGATTTGGTTTTTCAATTTTTGAAGAACAAAAAGTTATCAGATTTTACCAATCAATTCGATTAAAAAATTTTAATACAAAATGTAACAAAAAATATTACAATTAACATAAAAAATTATGAGCAAAAAAGTAGCAGTAATCGGAGCAACTGGCTTCGTAGGAAAACAAGTCGTAAACGAATTGGCGAACAGAGGTTATGAAGTGAATGCCATTGCAAGAGACAGTTCGAAAGTAGAGGAGAAAGACAACGTAAATGCCATCAGCGCAGATGTGAACAATGTAGAAGAATTTGCAAAAGTTCTGAAAGGCAATGATGCGGTAATCAACACATTCAATCCGGGATGGACGAATCCCAATCTTTATGATGATTTTTTAAATGGTTCTAAAAATATAGAACAGGCAGTTGAAAAATCTGGCATTAAAAGATTTATTACCGTTGGAGGTGCAGGAAGTTTGTTCATCGATGGAAAACAATTGGTGGATGGACCGGATTTCCCTGCAGATATTAAACCTGGTGCGACTGCAGCAAGAGATTATCTGAATGAAATTAAGAAAAACGAGACATTGGATTGGACATTTTTTTCTCCTGCTATCGAGATGCATCCGGGAACCGCTGGCGTGAGAAAGGGAACTTACAGAACGGCTTTGGAGAATCCAGTTTTTGATGCTGACGGAAGAAGTATTCTTTCTGTGGAAGATGTTGCTGTAGCTTTGGTAGACGAGCTAGAGCAGAATAACTTTGTGAAACAGCGTTTTACAGCGGCATATTAAGTTTATTAAAAGAAAAAATCCGTTTTCACTTTAGAAAATAAAAGTAAAAACGGATTTTGTTATATAAGGACTTTTAGTTTTAGTTAAGGTTTATAACCATCCTTCAAAGTCACAGTTCTATTGAAAACCAGAGTATTATCGGAAGAATCTCTGTCTTTTTTATAATAACCGATTCTTTGGAACTGGAAATGATCGTCCAATGTTGCATCTTTCAGGCTTGGCTCAGCAAATCCGTGCGTTACATTTAAAGATTCCGGATTAATAAATTCGATGAAATCAACCTCTTTCTCTGCATCGGGTTGTTCTGTTGTGAAAAGTCTTTCATAAGTTCTGATCTCAATCGGCAATGCATGTTTTGCAGAAACCCAATGTAGCGTTCCTTTCACTTTTCTCAGGCTTGCCTCGGTTCCGCTTCCAGATTTAGAATCTTCATCGTAAGTTGCAAAAATAGTGGTGATTTCGCCATTAGCATCTTTCTCCACACGATTAGCTTTGATGATGTATCCGGCTTTCAGGCGCACTTCTCCATCCAGCTTCAAACGGAAAAATTTCTTGTCGGCTTCTTCCTTGAAATCCTCTCTTTCAATGTAGATTTCTCTGGAGAAAGGCACTTGTCTTGTTCCCGCATTTTCATCTTCAGGATTATTTTCCGTCTCCAGCCATTCTTCCTTATCCTCAGGATAGTTCTCGATGATCAGTTTTACTGGATTTACAACCGCCATTACACGAGTTGCCACTTTGTTAAGATCTTCTCTCACACAAAATTCAAGCAATTGAATATCAATTAGGTTTTCACGTTTTGCAACGCCTACTTTTTCAATGAAATTTTTGATGGCGGTTGGTGTGTAACCTTTTCTTCTCAATCCGGAAATAGTGGGCATTCTAGGATCGTCCCAACCTGTTGTGATGCCCTCTTCAACCAATCTTTGAAGTTTTCTTTTGGATGTTACCATATAAGAAACATTCATCCTGGCGAATTCTCTCTGTTTTGGAGCAACACTTTGGTTATCATAGACTTGGTCAAGATACCATTCGTAAAGTGGACGGTGATTTTCGAATTCTAATGAACATAAAGAGTGCGAAATCTGTTCTATATAGTCAGATTCTCCGTGCGCCCAATCGTACATCGGATAGATTTTCCATTTTTCACCTGTTCTGTGATGCGGTTTTTTCAGGATTCTGTACATCACAGGATCACGCATATTCATGTTCGGAGAAGTCATATCTATTTTGGCACGCAGACTCATTGCGCCTTCTTCGAATTCACCGTTCTTCATTTTCTCGAAAAGCTCAAGACTTTCCTCTGTTGGACGGTTTCTAAAAGGTGAATCTATGCCAGCTTCGAATGGTGTTTTTCTTTGAGCTGTGATATCTTCCGAAGATTGTTCATCTACATAAGCTTTGCCTTGTTTAATCAATTCTACAGCCCAATTATATAGCTGTTCAAAATAATCTGAAGTATATAATTCCTGATCATATTTGAAACCCAACCAATCGATGTCTGCTTTAATGGAATCTACAAATTCCTGCTCTTCTTTGGCAGGATTGGTATCATCAAAACGAAGGTTGACAGGCGCGCTATATTTCTGTCCCAAACCGAAGTTGATACAGATTGCTTTTGTATGACCAATGTGAAGATAACCGTTTGGTTCCGGCGGAAATCTAAAACGCAGCTTAGATGCATCCAGACCTGCTTCCAGATCATCTTCTATAATTTGTTCTATAAAATTGAGTGATTTTTTTTCTTCTTCTTCCATAATCTGAAACGTGAGGTGCAAATTTAACTTAATTTCCGCTAAAAATAAAATGAATAGAGTTTATAAATACCATCAATTTCTGATATAAAAAAACCTTCTGTAAAGCGACTTTATTGGCATTTAAATGTTAAATTTGTGTGAACTTTAAACATTTGGTCATATAGAGTTCAAATTTTTTTAATTTTGACATATTAATAAATCGAAATGAATCGTAAAAAAATCCTATTAATTGATGATGAACAGGACATTCTGGAAATCATCTCTTATAATTTGGAAAAAGAAGGCTATCAGGTTTTCACAGCCGCAAACGGAAATGAGGGAATCGCAAAAGCAAAAGAGATTTTGCCTGATTTAATTTTATTAGACGTAATGATGCCGGAGAAAGACGGCATAGAAACCTGTCAGGACCTCAGAAAGATTAAAGAACTGCAAAAAACATTAATCGTATTCTTGTCTGCAAGAAGCGAAGAGTTTTCTCAGTTGGCTGGTTATCAGGCTGGTGCAAATGATTACATCGTAAAACTAATCAAGCCAAAAGTTTTGATTTCCAAAGTGGCGGCACTTTTACAATTAGGCGCCAACTCCAATGAAAATTCTAATTATATCGAAATTGGTGATCTAATCATTGATAAAGATAACTTTAAAGTGACGAAGGCGAAAGAAGAATTTCTACTTCCGAAAAAGGAATTTGATTTGCTTTATCTTTTGGCTTCAAACACGGAAAAAGTTTTCAAAAGAGAAGAAATATTGGAGAGAGTTTGGGGCAATGATGTCATAGTTGGCGAAAGAACAATTGATGTCCACATCCGTAGATTACGAGAAAAGCTGGGCATCAACACAATCCAGACACTCAAAGGTATAGGTTATAAATTAGTAGTTTAAGATTTTCTAAAAAAGAAAATCTTTTTTTTGAAATGAGATTGAGAAATTCGGTGAAAATAAATTGGATATCTGTCGCAGCATCATTTTTATTGGTGTCTGTTGTCGGCGTTGTGGTTTTACTTTTTGAGTTTTATACGGATGATATCTATTTTAAAACCAGAGATTTCAATCTTTTTCTGGCTTTTACACTTTGGTTTCTGTTTGTTCTCAATTATTTTGTGCTGGAATTTCTTTTCAGTTTTTACAGTAGGAATCAGATCCGAAGAATTACGAATATTCTTCCGGAAGATATCATCCACGATTACGACACAGATCTTGGCTTCAAAGAATTGGGAGAGAAGATGCATGAGATGAATCAGAGAAATGCTGAAATGGATCTGATGAAGGAAATGGAAGATTACCGAAAAGAATATATCGGAAATGTTTCCCACGAACTCAAAACGCCTTTATTTTCCATTCAGGGTTATATAGAAACACTACGTGATGGCGGTGTGGAAGACCTCAGCATCCGCGATAAATATCTTCAAAGAATTGATAGTTCCGTAGAACGTTTACTCAATATCGTGAAAGATCTGGATATGATCAACCGTTTCGAATCCGGACAGATCAATTTGAAATTCAGCACATTTGATATCAATCATTTGATTCAGGAGATTTTTGATCTTCTGGAAATGGAAGCCGAACGGCAGTCGATGACGATGCAATTGCAAACGACTCAATCTCAGTTATTTGTTTTTGCAGATAAGCAGAAAATATCGCAGGTTTTGATTAATTTAATTTCAAATGCTGTCAAATACGCTAACCGTGAGGAAGCGCAGATCATCGTTTCTACAAGAGAAGGTACCAAAAGTATTCATATCTCTGTAGAAGATAACGGAATGGGGATCAAGCCGGAAAATCTACCAAGAATCTTTGAGCGTTTCTATCGTGTGGAAAGCAGCCGAAACAGAAAAGAAGGTGGCTCCGGTCTTGGGCTTGCCATCGTAAAGCACATCCTCGAGGCTCATAAACAGACAATAATAGTGGAAAGTGTCTATCTATCCGGGACTAAGTTCAAATTCAAACTCGCGAAATCTTCTCTGGAAAAAATCAGAAAACCGAAACCAGTCTTATAGATTTTTTTTCAAATCCAAAACCGCTGAATTTATAAAAATATTTTTTGAAAAAAAATTTACCAGAAATTTTTATGGGATTTCAATTGTTTTATATTTGCATCATTAATCAAGCTAATAAAAGTTAAAGTAAAAACAACAATGGTTTATAAGATAAGAGTAATTCTAGACGCCAAGGATACGATCTTCCGGGACGTAGAAGTCAAAGCGAAACAGACACTTTGGAATCTGCATCTGGGAATCAAGAGTGCGTTCAGCTTACCAGGTGAAGAGTTGTCTTCTTTTTATTTTTCTGATGATGAATGGAATGAAGGTCGCGCTGTTCCTTTGGAAGATCTGAGTGATGATGGTGATGGCGAGATAATGTCGGATGTCTATCTGCCGGAAGGTTTCCCTGCGGTGGGTGAGAAAATGAGATTCCAGTATGGTTTTATAGATCTTTGGGATTTCTATTGCGAGCTTTTGGAAATTATTGATGAAAAGCCGGCGGTCAACTATCCGATTACGGTTTACAGATTCGGAAATGTGCCTTTGAAAGCGCCGAGCAAATCTGGTCTTTCCAATGGAAAAAGCAAGAATGGCGCAATGCCTTTAATTGATGATTTTGATGATTTCGAGTCAGAGTTCAAGGCGACAAGTTTTGAAGATGAAGATGATGACTTCAATGATGATGAAGAGGAAGAAGGGTACAACGACGTTTTCGAGGAAGACGATGAGGATTAATAATCTTTTCTAAAAATATATTTAAAAGCCTGAGTTTTCTCAGGCTTTTTTTTTTGCTGTCAAAACTCGGGACAGTTAACATCAGCTTTTTTATATTTATTTTTTATCAGCAAATCAAAGCTCTTTTGTAACTCTGCAATCGAACAATTCTTCATCTTTTTATTCGGAATATTTTCAGATTTTGAATTATTGGTTGAATTGGATTTTATAGTATATTTTTTCTCAAGACATTGGACAGATTTATTTTTAATAATGTAAAAACGCTGTTCCGTCACATCGTCTTTTGTAATAGGTTTTTCCGGTGTTCCGCCATCAAAACTCCATAACGTTTCGTTTTTGAAAATAAAATAAGGCTTACCGTCATTCACAAAATAACTCTCTGTCGATGAAAAATGACTGTCTGCCTGAAAGTGCTTAATCATTTTCAAATTACCATTTTCGGAATAATAAATCACATTTCCAGTTCTCTCCTCACATTCGTATCCAAAACGTACAGAGTCCAATTTCTTGGCAACCAATTGAGAATTGACTAGGTTATATTCTTTTCTGATTTTATCAACGGAATTTAGATTATTCTTCAAATTGATAGAATCTTTGGCTTCTGGAATTTTATTAATAACATAATTATCAGGATTTGTTTTATCATTGTCCTTCTTGCATGAAGCGATAAAAAATAAGGTTAAAAGGAAAAATACTTTTTGCATAAAGCGGTTTTTTTAGGTTTTATAATAAACAAGAATAATGCTAAAGCGTCCGCTTTATACTCTGATTAAATGTCTTTTACGTATTTTTAATATAGGTAATAATAATTTAAGATGATTGACTTTTTTAAAATTTTAAAACGATAATATTATTTGAATTATTTTTAATAAATAAATAATATTATTTTATATTTTATATTAAAATAACTAAATTTATTATTGATAAAATAATGATAATTAATTTATGGTATGGTTTTAGTAAGAACGTATTAATATAAAATTATTAAAATTCATTATTTAAATTTGTTTTTATGAAAAAACTTTTACACATGGTAGTTATGTCTACCTCGATTTTATTTTCATCCCACGCATTAGCCCAAGCTCCGGTTTTGGGAACCACTGCGAATTTTGCGCTATTCTCCTCCAATGGAGCAGTCAGTAACACAGGATTGTCGCAGATTACAGGTAATGTAGGTACAAATGTTGGCGCAAGTACAAACTTTGGAAACGTAGACGGCGTGATGACTGACTCAAATGCCTCTAGCGCAACTGCTGCAGCCGATTTGATTATTGCTTACAATCAGCTAAACGCTGCGACTCCTAATTTTTTCCCTGCACCACTTTTGGGTAATGGTCAAACACTTACCGCAGGAACTTATTCTATCGGACAAAGTGCAACGCTAGACAACACTTTGACACTTGATGGCGGCGGAAACCCGAATGCAGTCTTTATTTTTAAAATACAAGGCGCTTTCTCTTCTACTTCCGGATCAAAAGTAGTACTTACAAATGGTGCTGTAGCTTGTAATGTTTTCTGGAAAATTGAAGGTCTTGTAGATCTTGCAACAAACACAGAAATGAAAGGAACCGTGGTTGCCAACAACGCAGCTATCGTTTTGAACAGTGGCGCTTCTATTGAAGGACGTGCACTTTCTACAACTGGCGCCATTACAGTATCAGGCGTTACAGTAAGAAAACCAGTAGGTTGTGGATCTCCAGTTTTAACTGGTCCAGCAGCACCAGTTCTAAGATCTGTCGCTTGTTTTTCGATTTTCACAGGTAGTGGAACAGTTACCAACACAGGCATTTCTAAGGTTGTGGGTGATATTGGTTCTAATGTAGGATTGACTACTGGCTATAATGCTCTAGACGTAACTGGAACCATCCATAGTAATCCGGACAATGCAACCGCTATTTGTGCATTAGATCTTGGAAACGTTTACACTTACCTAAACACTTTACCAGTAGATATCGAATTGCTTTATCCAGCAGCTTTTGGTCAAAACTTGGTACTTACGCCGCACACTTACCTCTTGAATGCAGCTACAGTTTTGAACGGAACCGTAACTCTAAATGCACAAGGAAATCCTGACGCCGTATTCGTAATCAAAATCGTTGGTGCATTGTCTACAAGCACTTATGCTAATGTTGTATTGGTAAATCAAGCACAAGCTAAGAATGTTTTCTGGAAAGTTGACGGTGCAGTAAGTCTTAATGATTATGCAAACTTCAAAGGAACTGTAATTGGCAATAACGGTGCAATTAATTTGAATACAGGTGTTGTAATAGAAGGACGTGTTCTTAGTACGACTGGCGCTGTTGCTACTGCAAGTGTCAATGTTACATCCACTGGAGGTTGCGATCCGGCAACCTTAGCAACTGGTGCTACTAAGACTAAGCCAGCAAGCTTCTATCCAAATCCGTTCTCTTCTGTTCTTAATATAACTCTGGATGACTCAGATAAAGGATCTAATCTTACGATTTTCACCGCAGCTGGATCTAAAGTTCTTGACAAAAATTTGTCTGATAAAAATACCAAATTGCAGATGAAACTTCCGGTAGGAACTTATTTCTATCAGTTGAAAAACAAAGATGGTAAGCAACAAAGTGGTAAACTTATCTCGAAACCATAGGAAACTATATAGATAATAAATCATGATAGTTCAAATATTAGCTGTAGATTTTATATTATTTATCACTGCAATAATTTTTATATTTTATTATGGGTACAAAATAAATAAAACCAAATAATTGAACGGCTTCTAAAAACTATTAATAGGTCACAGATTTTTATCTGTGGCCTTTTTATTTTTATAATTTCTAATAATCACTTACAGAAATGAATCTGTTACATCCGCCATATTATATGATTATCAATCTCACCAAACTATTTTTATAAAAACATTAACAAGTACACATTTTTCGGGCTTTCTTATTTTTATTACATTTACAGAATAGACAAAAAATTCGCAAGCTCAACAGAAATTATTGTTAGAATGAAATGCTCGCAAGAAAGTGTTCCATCTGACCAAAAATTAAAATTAACAGATGAAAAAGCTGATTCTTATTCCGGCAATCGCCGCTTTATTATTATCCTGTAAAACCCAGACTCAAACTATGGAAAACCCGCAAGATTGGAAACGAACCACGAATATATATGAAGTCAACGTAAGACAATACACACCGGAGGGCACCTTCGCTGCCTTCGAAAAAGAACTTCCAAGACTGAAAAAAATGGGTGTGAAAACACTTTGGTTTATGCCAATCACGCCAATTGCACAGCTCAACAAGAAAGGAACTTTGGGAAGTCAGTATGCCGCTTATGATTATACAACCATCAATCCGGAATTCGGGACTTTGGAAAACTTCAAACATCTCGTAGACGAGGCTCACAAAATGGGATTCAAAGTCATCATAGATTGGGTGGCGAATCACACTGGTTGGGACCACGTCTGGACAAAATCCCACCCCGCATATTACCTGAAAGATGCCGACGGAAGTTTCCACAAAGCCAGCGGAATGGATGATATCATTGAGCTTGATTATTCTAATAAAGAAATGCGCCTCGCAATGATAGAAGCGATGAAATATTGGGTCAAAGAAACAAACATAGACGGTTTCCGGTGCGACCTTGCAAGCTGGGTAGAAGTTGATTTCTGGCAACAGGCAAGACCGGAAGTGGAAAAACTGAAGCCGCTTTTCTTCTTAGGTGAATTTGATGAGTTGGAAGCGCCTGAGTACGGAAAAGTTTTCGATGCGAGCTACAGTTGGAAATGGATGCATTTATCGCAAGATTTTTATCAAAAACATCTGCCACTTTCTGACCTGAAGAATCTTCTGGAACAATATTCAAAAATCGGAGATAACTCAATGAGAGCATGGTTTACCAGCAATCACGACGAAAACTCATGGAACGGCACCGAATATGAAAAATATGGTGATTTTGCTCCTGCATTAGCTGTTTTTTCAGCGACTTGGAATGGCGTTCCATTGCTGTACAACGGTCAGGAATTACCAATGAAAACCAAGCGTCTGGAGTTCTTCGAGAAAGATCCGATTCCTTGGACAGGAAAATATGAGTTGGAAGATTTCTACAAAACTTTATTTGATTTAAAATCAGAAAATCCTGCACTTAGAGGCGGAGATTCTGCGGTAACAACTTTTTGGGTCAATACCACAGCCAATGACAAAATTCTTGCTTATCTTAGAAAAAATGGAGATCGTGAGGTTTTGGTTTTAATTAATACCACCAAAGATGCAGTTAATTTCAAATTAGAAGATGACAACTCAGTGGGAAGTTTCAAGAATATATTTACAAAATCTAAGAATGAATTCATCAAAGGTTCTGATGTGAGTCTGGATGCATTTGGCTATTTGGTTTTTGAGAAATAATTTTTTTTCATAATTAATATAAAATTAAATATTGAAAATCAGGCAATTGCCTGATTTTTTTTGTTTGTATGTAATAGAGTCGTTCTTTGATTTGTCTAATCTCAAGAATAACCTTTACTATGAAAACCAAATTTTGTCTTCTCGCATTAATTCTTTTTTTTGGACAGATTTCTGCACAAAAAACAATTGCATCTGATAGCATTTCGAGAAAAAAACAGCAAGCAGTTAAAAAGAATCAAACACTAAAAATAGATGGAATTCTGGATGATGAGATATGGAAGAGTGTTCCCATAGCTACCAACTTTATAGAGCGCCAGCCTAACAACGGAAAACCTCAGGCGGATAGTTTGAAAACCGAAGTCAAATTTCTGTATGATGACACCGGACTTTATATTGCAGCGCAAATGTATGATCCGGAACCTTCAAAAATTTTAAAGGAATTAACAGAAAGAGATAACATTGCGAATGACGATATTTTTGGTGTGATCATTAATGGATATAATGACAAGCAGCAGAGTATGGAGTTTGTTGTTACTGCTGCCGGTGTACAGTTTGATGCAAAACTTACTGATAATGAAGATGTCTCCTGGAATGGCGTTTGGTACAGCGCAGTTCAGATTAATGAAAAAGGCTGGGCTGTAGAGATGAAAATTCCTTTTTTCGAGCTTAGATTTCCTAAAAAAGATGTTCAGGAATTTGGACTTAATATGATTAGAAGAATCAAAAGAACCAATACAATGTACGATTGGAATTACGTCAATAATCAAAAAGGAAATTATACACTTTACGACGGAATTCTCAACGGAATCGAAAATGTACAAACACCGACCAGACTTTCATTCACGCCTTATTTTTCAACTTACGTCAATAATTATGATGGTAAAACCGAAATGAATGTCAATGGCGGAATGGATTTGAAATATGGAATTAATGATGCTTTCACATTCGATATGACTTTGGTTCCGGACTTCGGTCAGGCTAATTTTGATAATTCAATTTTAAATTTAACACCATTCGAACAGCAGTTTTCCGAGCAGCGCTCATTTTTTATGGAAGGCACGGAACTCTTCAGCAAAGGCGATATGTTCTATTCCAGAAGAGTAGGAGGTGAGCCATCTATTTATCCAACGATTGACGAAAATGAAACTTTGACGGAATATCCTGGAAAAGTGAAATTATTCAATGCCTTCAAAATTTCAGGAAGAACAAAAAAAGGTCTTGGAATCGGGATCTTCAATGGCATTACAGAAAAAATGCAAGCCACAATTCAAAATAATGAAACCGGCGCAACCAGAAAAGAAACGGTAGAACCTTGGACAAATTACAATGTTTTAGTTTTCGATCAGAGATTTGGCGGGAATTCATCTGTCACTTTTGTCAATACAAGCACAATGAGAATGGGCGATTTCCGTGATGCAAATGCAACAGGATTGCTCTGGAATATTGCCAATAAAAAGAATACCTACAATTATTTCGGGAATTTCAAAGGAAGTTGGGTGAGAGAAGGTAATACCAAATTTGGAAACCGAGGAAATCTTGGAATTGGAAAATATTCAGGTAAAAACCGCTTCGAAGTCATTGGAAATTACGTCAATAAAAATTGGGATATCAATGATCTTGGATTTTCCACAAAGACCAATTATGCGTCATATTCCACTTGGTATGGATACAGAATTTTGCAGCCTACGAAGAAATTCAATAATATCTTTCTGAATTTCAATATGAACTATGATCACCGTTTGGAACCATTTCTTTATAGCACAGTGAGATTCAATCATAACAATCAGTTCACAACCAAGAATTTCCAGAATTTTGGAGGCGGAATCGAGTTCACGCCGCTTGGCGAAAATGACATTTACGAACCAAGAACATTCGGCCGGCATTTGAAAGTTCCGGGCTATTTTGACAGCTGGATCTGGTTTGAAAGTGACAGCCGGAAAAAGCTTCAGTATAACATCAATATAGATTATTATGCATACGATGAAAAAGGCAGAAACAAAGTTATTCCGACATTATACCTGCGTTATAGAGCTTCCGATAAACTGAATTTAGTTTGGCAGTTCAATCCGGTTTTCAGTAATAATGAGATTGGATTTGCAGGAAAAGACGGCGATCAGATCTATATGGGAAGACGTCAGCGAAATACCTATGAAAATGCAGTTACAGGACAATATACCTTCAATAACAAAATGTCTTTGTCATTGGCTTTCCGTCATTATTTTTCCGATGTTACCTACAAACAGTTTTACAGCCTGAACAACGATGGAAGCCTGAACCAAAATACAGCTTACAACCCGAATCTTGCCGGAACTTACAACTCCTGGAATGTCGATTTGCGCTATTCGTGGTGGTTTGCGCCCGGCAGTCAGTTGACTTTACTTTACAGAAATGCAACCAGCAATTATCTGGAAGTTTCAAGAATGCGATTCAAAAATAATTTTAATCAGCTTTTTGATGCCCCAATGATCAATAATTTTTCTTTGAGAATTACTTACTTCCTGGATTATAACAGGGTCAAGAATTGGTTTTAATATAGATTTAAAAATAGTTTGGGCAGCTTTATCCGCCTTCCACTCCCAAACCTAGCGAAGTGGTTCGACGAAGTCAATCTTTTTGCCTTCGCTTTTCCAGCCGCAAAAAAGGATTTCCGTTCAAGTCGGGCTGCAGACAACATAAAAACCCATTTCAGCAATTTGAAATGGGTTTTGTATGTGGATGATAATTAATAATTAATAATTCACCATTTATAATTATAAAACGTCTCTGATCTCCTCATTCTTTTTAAAAGTTGCAGCAGCAAAAGGACAAAGCGGAATGATTTTCAGATTATTTTCTCTTGCAAATTCCACAGCCTGATAAACCAATTCTTTTCCAACTCCTTTCCCATTGAATTCAGGTTCTACTTCCGTATGATCGATGATGAATTTGTCTGCTCCAGCCCACGAATAAGTCATTAGTCCAGCTTGCTTTCCATCGAAGAATGCTATGAATTCGCCTTTTGTTTCTCCATTATTTTGTTTTATCTCTATCATTTTTATTAGATTTTAGTTAAGATTTCAATATTATTTGTAAGGATTTTATGCACAGGACACGCATCAGCAATTTTGCAAAGTTTGTCTTTGATTTCTTCGGAAACTTCTGTTGATCCAAAATCGATAATTCTGCAAAACTGAGCCGTTTTTGTCTGAGGGAAATTTTCCAGATCTACTTCTACATTGATGATAGGAATATCCCAGCCTTTCCTGTCGATGTACATTCTCAGTGTTGCAGCAGTACAGCTTGCCAGCGATGTTGCCAGAATCTCAAAAGGATTGAAACCTTTGTTTCCGCCACCTTTATCAACAGGTTCGTCTGTGATGAGTTTGTTTTCACCGGCAATGACTTCTGTATAATATTTTTCGGTTCCAAGTGTTGCTTTTACTTTTACACTCATTTTTTTATGAATTTAATTTATAGCTTAGTGCTCCGGAAGGACATTGTGTGATCTGTGTTTTCAGTTCTTCAGCAGTTGCGTTTTCTGTTTTTATCCAAGGTCTTTCTTTTGGATTGTAAACTTTTGGTAGCATTTTTACACAAACACCAGCGTGGATACAAACTTTTGGTTTCCACAGAACGGTAATTTCTCCGGCATTATATTCGTGAGTTTCCATTAGATTTGATTTTTAAAGTTTTCAATTTTGGAATTGATTGTTTTTAATAATTCAGGTTCTACAATTCCGTTTTCCAAATCAAAATTCTCGTAAAATTTTGGAAGAGAAAAAGTTTCTTTAATATCTGCTCCGAATTGCGGAAAGAATTTAGACGCTTCTGCCATTACATTTCCGCCGCCATATCCGCCAGGTGAAGTGGTCATCAGAAACATGGGCTTGTCCTGAAAAACTTTCACATTGATTCTGGAAGCCCAATCAAAAATATTCTTGAAAGCTGCACTGTAAGAGCGGTTATTTTCTGCCAAAGAACAAATGATAATGTCCGATTCTTCTATGTTTTTCAGGAATTTGTGTGCTTCTTCCGGAAATCCTTTTTTCTCAAGGTCCACAGAGAAAACAGGCATCAGATAATCATTAAGATCGATGAGGTTGATGTCTTCATTAGGAAAACTTTTCAGAACAAATTTTACCAATTCCTTATTGATAGAAGTGGAAGAGTTGCTTCCTGCAAATGCAAATATTTTCATAAATGATGTTTTTATAGTTTATTGTAAGAACCAAATTTTTCATCTACAATCGTTTTCCATTCCGGATGTTTCTTGATAAATGCAAAAACGTAAGGACAGAATGGTAACAGTTTTTTACCACTTTCTTTGATGAACTGCAAAGTTTTTTCAACCACCGCGGCGGCAGCTCTTGTTCCTGCTAATTCAGGTTCGGCTTCTGTGTGTACCAAAGCAATTTGATCATCAGTTTCACCGTAATTGATGAACGCAAAATGACCATCAATTTCAATCTCAAAACGTTTTCTGGATTCATTTTTTACAAGCGGAATAACTTCGAATTCTGTTTTCATAGTTTTTATTTTTAAAGTTAGTAATATTTATTTTTCAAAATTAGAAAAACTGAGATCAGTGGAAATTGATGTAGGATATTTAATTTGGTATTGGATTTTCAAATAAAACTCCCATAAAATTAAATTTATGGGAGCAATGTATTCATTTAATAAATATATTTTAAAAACTATTTTTCAAACTAGTTTGTTTCTCGATATATGAAGTTTTCACCATATCAATTGTATTAGTAAATTTATCAAATTGACTTTCTGGCAGTTGTCCAATTCTGTAGTAGAAATTTCTAATGCCTCTTTTGGTATTGATACTGATGATCAATATATAATTTATAAAACCTTTTTCTGTTTTTATGGAGATCACTTTACGCAAAGGTACTTCCAAAGCCGCATGCCGTGAGCGAAATAATGGATGGCTGTATTTCACAGAAAAAATATGTTCGGAAACTTCCAATGCAAAAGTTTTCAAAGTAAAAATTTTCCAAACAGAAAATATTAAAATAACCAAAAAGATCACATAGACTGTTGATTGATCAATATTCAGAAATTTTTCAGCAAAGATTACGAAAGGGAGATCAAGTATTATTAGAAGTAGGAAGCCGTACATCGCGAAAGCGATTTCTTTTTCATTGTTGATTTTCATTGCTCATTTGTGTTTCAATAAATTTAAAAAAAAATAAAATGAATTATGATCAATCGATCAATTTATTTTTTAATTATTTTAAATTTTATCTTTAAAGAAATCCATCTAAAAAATAAATGCATATAAAAGAACATTCTACCTGAAAAAATCATAATTACAGAATCTAATTGAATCTGTAATTATGACAGTGGAATTTCATTTGTGTCTTTAAGGTTTTTTTTGTGTTTTTGCCCTTTTTCTGATGTCTTATATAGTAACTATGTTCGACACCTGATTCCATCATTTGTATTTTTAGAATCTTTGATATTGTACTTTCATCATTTGTGTTTTCAGAATCCAGCTTTAAATGTATTTTCTTTGTGTTTTATATTCGATTACCTTGATACAAAAATACTAACATCTCTAATATGATTTTGCTAAATGCTTTAGATATATATCGCTAATCTTGTAGATATTTATCTACAAAAAAGGCCGATTTTTTTCAGAAAATCAGCCCCAGTTATTAGAATTGTTTTTTTATAATGATTAAGAATGATCTTTCATCAACTCAATCAGTTCAACAATGTTTTCAATATCCAATTTGTCAAATATTCTTTTTTTAATCGTACTCACAGTATTTTGTTTGACATCAAGTTTATTGGCAATTTCGAGATTTCCAAAACCTCCTGCATACATTTCTGCAATTTGCAATTCTCTCTCTGTCAATGAGTAGAGCGGATTTATCAGTTTTCGGTTTCGGAAAGAATTTACCAATAGAGCCTGCGTTGCGGGAGAAATATATTCTCCTTCATCTATCATTTTCAAAATAGCTTTTTTCACATCATCTTCTTCGCTCAGTTTGCTCAGAAAACCGTTGGCACCAGCGTTGATGAATTTGAGAGCCTGCGCATTTTCATCAATTCCGGAAAATATAAGAATCTTGGTCTCCGGCCGGATATTCTTGATTTCAGATAGAATAGATAAACTGTTTCCATCGGGGAAATGTGCATCTATGATTGCAATGTCTATTGGATTTGATTTTAAAGATTCCAAAATCTTATTCAGTGAAGAAGCGTGGAAGATTTCGCAATCCAGTTCCATCTCTTCCAAAAGAAATGCAACGCCTTGTCTTATCAGACTATGGTCATCTGCAAGTAAAAAATTGATTGGTTTATCTAATTGGCTCATTTATTAATATTCAGATTAATAGAGAAATTTACCGTAGTTCCTTCGTTCAGTTCACTATCTACGGATATTTTTCCGGAATATAATTCTACAATTTCTTTACAGAGGCTAAGTCCAAGACCTGCACCTAGATTTTCTACATCCTCGGATAAAACACCTTGATAGTACGGTTCGAAGATTTTTTCCAAATCGGATTTTGAAATTCCAGCACCTGTATCACTTATTTCTGTAAAAAGAGTCACTGTGTTTTCATCCACATATTTTGCGGAAGTATTCACGGTGATTTGCCCGTTTTCTGTAAACTTATTGGCATTCCCAAGAATATTCATAAAGATCTGATTGATTTTTTTACAATCTGAATAAACAACAATATTTGGATCTATATTTTTATTAATGACAAACTTATTATCCCTGGTTTCTATATAAGGTTCGATCGCTGTTAAGATAGACGTAATTTCATTATCAAGATTGAAAACAGCTGGAATCAGTTTATTTTCAACCTGTTGATTTTTGGTATATTCCAGGATTTGATTAGCCTGCATCAACAAAGTATCATTGGTAAAACTGATTGATTTCAAATATTCTTTTATGCTTTCATCAGTCGTTTTTTTATTTATTCTTTTGATGAAAATCCCGATAATCTTCAGTGGTGATCTTAGTTCGTGACTCAGCATTCCGAGAATTCTGTTTCTGAAATTAAGATTTTCGTGGATCTGTTTGTTGGCAGCATTTAATCTTTTTTCATAAATAAAGGCGATTCTGGTAAAATACATGATCAAAATAGAAACGATGAACATCAGAATCATTGCACCCAAAATAAGATATGTTCTGATTTTATTGCTTTCCGAATTTTGTTCTGCAAGTTCTTTCTCCAGTTCGGATTTAGAATCTTTGACTGCAAATTCATAGATGTTCATCAGGTCATTACTGTAAGTCAGCAGATTATTAAATGTTTTATAGAACTTCTCACCGTGATTTTGATTTTTTGTAATATTAACTTCTATTTTCTGAACCTCCTTAGAATAATGATTGTTGATGGTTTTTACAATGCTGTCCATATCAGATTTGATCCTGTCTACTTTGGTAATTCCTCCGTTTTTAACTGTTACAACAGTGCTTTCTTTTTGCACTTCCACCTTTCCCGCAATTGCATCGCCAAGCCTTCCAAAAAGACCTTTCTTCTTTACAGTATCTGCAACGGTTTTGGTCTGGATGTCAAATTTATCGTAATTGTAATTGTTGAAATTATATTTTTTTAACTTCGGCAGATCCTCACGAATTTTGAAACTGGATTTGGTAGAAAACTGATAGGTAGAATCTGCCAGCATTTTCAGTTTTTTGAATTCCGAAGAATCTTTTTTCTGGGGCAGAAGAAGACTACTCAGTTTTGGGTTTTTATAACTATTGATGCTGTCCAGATTTTTGGTCAGCTGGTTTACAGACTGGAAGTAAGAATCAAGAAATTTCTTGTCATTCGTTATCAGAAATTTTTGAAAATAATCCTGAGAAGCCAATAGTTGCTCTTTGGAATCATCCGTCAGATTTTCCAAAGAATGGATTTCTTTCAGCTGATTTTCTATAAATTTTACATTCTTCCGATTTACAAATTCATTATAAAAAAATGCAGCAATAATTAATTGGATTAATAGAATACAGATGATAAGAAAGTAATGTACACTCTTTCTCAATCTGAAACTCAAAGAGCGTGGAAGCTTGTTTTTTGATTTCATCTTATGTGGTTTTTAGTTTTTTTTGAAGCTTTGTATTGAATAATTGCTAATCATAAAACACAAATTTAATAGTCTCTTAAAACTATTGATTTATCAACGTTGATTTTCAATATGTATTGTAGTCACGAGATATTAGTTTATAAGATTCACTATAAAAATAGGAAAAAAAATCCTGTGAATTGCTTTTTCACAGGATTTTAATATTTTTAATCTGAAAATGATTACAAACTCTTGAACTGTTCCAGCATTCTCTTGTCATTTTCAAAGAACATACGGATGTCACTCATTTGGTAAAGCAGCATTACAATTCTCTCGATTCCCATCCCAAAAGCATATCCGGAGAATTTATCCGGGTCAATATTCACGTTTTTGAGAACCGCAGGATCTACCATTCCGCAACCCATAATTTCCAGCCAGCCAGTTCCCTTTGTGATTCTGTAATCGGTTTCGGAATTCAAGCCCCAATAAACATCAACTTCTGCACTTGGCTCAGTAAAAGGGAAATAGGAAGGTCTCATTCTGATTTTTGACTTTCCGAAAAGTTCCGTCGTAAAGAATTGAATGGTTTGTTTAAGGTCTGCAAAACTTACATTTTCATCAATATAAAGTCCTTCAATCTGATGGAAAATACAGTGCGAACGCGAAGAAACAGCCTCATTACGGAAAACTCTTCCCGGCGCCAAAATCCTCATTGGCGGTTCGTTCTCTTCCATATAACGGATTTGAACGGACGAAGTGTGCGTTCTCAAAAGCACATCCGGATTTTGCTCAATGAAAAATGTGTCCTGCATATCTCTCGCCGGATGGTATTCCGGAAGATTCAGTGCTGTAAAGTTATGCCAGTCGTCCTCAATCTCAGGTCCGTCTGCAACTGCAAAACCGATTGATTTGAAGATTTCAATGATTCTGTTTTTAACCAGATTGATTGGATGACGAGAGCCCAGTTCCAAAGGAAAACCAGGTCGTGAAAGGTCTTCTTTTTCAAGTATGATTTTACTTTCCGAAGATGATTTTAAATCCTCAAGTTTCTCATTCACAGCATTTCTCAAGATATTGATCTTCTGTCCAAAATCTTTTTTCTGCTCGTTGGGGATTTGCTTCAAAGAATCGTAGAAATCATTCATAATTCCTTTCTTTCCGTTGAATTTGAGACGAAATTGTTCTATCTCATCTTTCGCAGAAGATTGGAAATTTTGTACTTCTAATAGCAGGTCATCAATTTTCTCTAGCATTGGTTATAATAAATTATAGGGTGCAAAAATACGATTTTAAAATAAAAAAATCTGCCTTTTCGCAAAGCAGATTTTAATTTTTAATCTTGGGTCCTAAGTTGTCTCTTGTTTCTTCAAGTTATTTCTTTTCAATTGCTTTCACTTTCATCTGAACGTTGATTTCATTCTTAATCAAACCTTCCGCAGCGGGCATTTGAAATTTGATTCCAAACTCATCTCTGTTGATGTCTTTGGGCTCTGTTGCAATGGTTAATTCGCCATCTTTAACTTTTACGTTAGCATTAAAATTGAAAGGTTTTGTAATGCCTTTAAGTGTCAGATTTCCATCCAGAACGGTGTTGTAGTCACTTCCTGCTAGGCCTTCTGATACTTTTGTAATTTCGTAAGATGCGGTTGGGAATTTTGCTGTGTCAAAAAAATCTTCACCTTTCAAATGACCTAATAATTTAGAATTGGATTCTGCATCTTTCAGATCGTCATTGCTGATAGACGTCATATCTATCACAAATTGTCCGCTTTCCAGTTTGTTGTCTTTCACGGTCACTTCACCGCTTTCAAATTTTAAACCGCCGATATGGCTTGTATTATCAGATTTTACAACTTTGAAACCTTTCCATTCCGCTTTGCTGTTCAATGTATCTACAACATAAATCTGTCCGTCAGATGTTGTCAAAACTTCGTTGGATTCGCTGGTTACAGGTTTGTCTTTTCCACAAGAAATGATGAGAACCGAAGCGGAGATCAATAAAATTGCGGAGATTAAAGTTGTCTTTTTCATAATGAAAATTTTAAATAATGTCTAAATTTGTGTTTTTGCTAAAATAATAAAATTATTACGATTTCAAACACTAATTTTACAAGATGTTGTTAGAAGTTAAAAACCTGTATTTCAATTATCAGACCGATAAGCCATTGTTTCAAAATCTTAATCTTAATGTGGATGAAGGTCAAATCATTGCATTGGTTGGCGAAAGTGGCTGCGGAAAATCAACTTTGCTGAGTTTGATCTACGGTTTGATAGATTGGCAAAGTGGCGAAATTTTGTTTGAAGGCAAAAAACTTTTCGGGCCAAAAGGCAATCTGGTTCCAGGCGAATCTCAGATGAAATTTGTAGCGCAAAACTACGATCTGATGCCTTACGGAACAGTCTATGACAACGTTGGCAAATTCATCTCCAATATCAATCTCAAATCTAAAAAAGAAAAAGTAGAAGAGTTGTTGGATGTAGTGGGGTTGACGGAATTTGCAAAAGTAATTCCGAAAAATCTAAGTGGCGGACAACAGCAGAGAGTTGCTATTGCAAGGGCTTTGGCGGTTCTTCCAAAAATGCTTTTGCTGGATGAGCCTTTCAGTAACCTGGATTTTTCCAGAAAGTTTGAACTCAGAGAAAAGCTTTTTAATTATGTGAGAGAAAATAATCTCAGTTTAATAATTTCCACGCACAATTTGGAAGAGGTTTTGCCTTGGGCAGATAAGATTGTGGTTCTTCAACAAGGAAGATTAATTCAAAATGATTCGCCAAAGGAAACTTATGAAAATCCTTACAATGATTACGTTGCAAAACTTTTGGGCGAAGTCAATATTTTCTCGGAAGAAGAAAGGTCTCAATTAAATTTAAAGAAAACCAATTACTTTCCGCATCAAATCAAAATTGCTGAAAGTGGAGTAGAAGCAACTGTTTCTGACAGCCGATTTGCAGGCTCACACTACAGAAATAGATTGTTGATTAATAATAAACCGATCATCATATATACCGATGCATTTTTAGAAGGAAAAGTCAATCTTCAATTTTAGGAATTTTCCAATTTCAGAATTGTGGATAAAATATGGATAACTTATAGATTTTCAGTTTGTTGAATTAAAAATAATTTCTAATTTTGCTAAACGAAAATACATCAGGAAATTTTTGGTTAATTCTCTTTCTGCCCCTAAGGACTGAAATTAGCGTAAGCAATCAAAGTCTTTGAAAGTCGACCCTGCCAAATTTTTCCTTTTTTTATTTTGCTGATAGCCAATAGCTATTTGCTTATAGCTTTCAAATGCTTTTTAGCCATTTGCTAATCGCCATCAGCCAAAGCCAACTAAGCTTTTCTCACAAACTCAGACTTCAAAGCCATTGATCCGAAACCATCAATTTTACAATCAATATTGTGGTCGCTTTCTGGTCTTAATCTGATATTTTTAACCTTCGTTCCAGCTTTGATATCTTTAGGAGCACCTTTCACAGGAAGATCTTTGATCACGATTACAGAATCTCCGTTTTGCAGTTCCTTCCCAAGAGAATCGAAAATTTTGCCTTCCGTGGAAACTTCCGCCGGATCCCATTCGTAGAAACATTGCGAACAAACCTGCAGATTGTCTTGTTCGTAAGTAAATTCGGATTGGCATTTCGGGCAAAGAATCGTGTCGCTCATAGCTTTTTAATTTTTGCAAATTTATGAACTTTAATTTGTCTTAAAAATAATTACTTTTGAAAAAAAAGATTATGACTGTTACAAGACGTATCATTTCTATCATTTCATTTTTATTAATAGGGTGGCTGTTTATGATTAATTTTCCAGAATTTGATCTCGCGCGTATTAAATATCCTGCATTTTATCAAGAACAAATTTTAGAAATAGAAAAGTCAAACTCAATTTCCGATATTAAAAATATTGCCAAATCCAAAGTTATTGAGATGCAAAGAATTAATACAAATAAAGACAAAGAAAATGAAAAGGAATTTTATATTATATTAATTCTCATCGGCGCAAATTCATTTTTATATTTCACTAAAAAAGGTCTGGATACTGATAATTCATAACTCAAAACTAATTCATAGATTTGCGTGCAACAAAAATAAATCGTCAATAAAAATGAAAAAGACCGCTTTATACGATAAACACGTTTCTTTAGGAGCTAAGATTGTTCCTTTTGCAGGTTTCGAAATGCCTGTTCAATATGCCGGAATCAATGAAGAACATTTTGCTGTCCGCGAAAAAGCGGGATTGTTTGATGTGTCTCATATGGGACAGTTCTTCATCGAAGGTCCGACTGCGAAAGATCTTTTGCAATTTGTCACTTCCAATAACGTAGATGCGCTTGAAAACGGAAAAGCTCAATATTCTTGTTTGCCAAACGAGACAGGCGGAATTGTGGACGATTTGATTGTTTACAAAATGGAAGACGAAAAATATTTTGTAGTGGTAAATGCTTCAAATATCGATATAGACTGGAATCACATTGCAAAATACAACGAGAAATTCGGAGCGAAGATGACCAACGTTTCAGACGAAATGTCTTTGATTGCCATCCAAGGTCCAAAAGCAACTGAAATTCTACAGAAACTAACTGAAACTGACTTGTCGGCAATTCCATATTATCATTTCACAGTTGGTTCTGTGGCTGGTTTTTCTGATGTAATCATTTCCAATACAGGTTATACGGGAAGTGGCGGTTTCGAGATTTATTTTAATAATGACAATGCGGAACAAATCTGGGACGCGCTAACAGAAGCTGGAAAAGATTTCGGATTGATTCCTTGCGGATTGGCTTCCAGAGATACTTTAAGATTGGAAAAAGGATTCTGTCTTTACGGAAATGATATTAATGATACAACGTCTCCACTGGAGGCTGGATTAGGCTGGATTACGAAATTTGATAAAAATTTTGTGAATAAAGCATTTCTTGAAAATCAAAAAGCTGAAGGAATTACCAAAAAATTAGTCGGCTTCGAAATGTTGGAAAAAGCAATTCCAAGACACGATTATGAAGTAGTAGATGCAGAAGGAAAAATCATCGGAAAAGTAACTTCCGGAACAATGTCTCCGATGAAAAAAGTAGGAATAGGATTGGCTTACGTGGATAAACTGAACTTTAAATTAGATTCAGAAATTTTCATCAGAATCAGGAATAAGGACATTCCTGCGAAAGTGGTGAAGTTACCTTTTGTTTAAATGAATTTAATTCTGGATTAAATATAAGCGACTATTTTTGGTCGCTTTTTTGATGCAGATATTTTAGAAAATTCGAAAAAATAATCTATTATGAAATTAAATAAGCTAAGTTGTATTTTAATGTTCTCTGGAACAATGTTATTTCAAGCTGCTGAGAAAAAAGAAATTACTTTCAAAACAGAAATCAATTCTGAAGAAGTTTCTTCTCCTTTCCAGCAAATGCCTGCAAATATTAAAAGTTTTCTTGCGAAATATTATCCAAAAGCAACAGTTGCAAAATACGAATCAAAAACAACGGTTGCCGGTAAAAAGTATGAATTTAAATTAAATAACGGTGCTGAAATCGACTTTGACAAAAACGGAAATTGTGAAGAAATAAGCGATAAGCAAGGTGTGCCTTCCGCGTTGATTCCCGCAACTATAAATGCGTATCTCTCTAAAAATTATAAAGGTGTAAAAGTAGAATCAATTGATAAGGAAAGTAATAAGATCAAGGTTGACCTCATCAATGACATCGATCTGGAATTTGATAAAAACGGAAAGTTTTTAAGAATAGATAAATAGAAAAATAAAAAGCGTTCAACATCTGAACGCTTTTTATTTTTGGTGATCTGATTTTCTAAATTCTACTTCAGATATTTAGTTATGCTATCGCTTGTAGGATTTGTGGAGCTGATAAAACTGTCAATTACTTTACCATTTTCATCAAGCAAGATTTTTGTGAAATTCCAAAGGATTTTTGTGTTTTTTACACCGTTTTCTTTCTTGTCTGTCAGAAATTTGTAGATTGGTGCGATGTCATCTCCTTTTACGGAAACTTTAGCTGCCATTGGGAATTGTACGCCATAATTTCTTTGGCAGAATGTTGCAATCTCGTGGTTTGCTCCAGGCTCTTGCCCTCCAAAGTTATTGGCCGGGAAACCTACGACAACCAATTTGTTTTTGTATTTTTCATACAGTTTTTCAAGATCCGCATACTGAGGTGTAAACCCACACTCTGAAGCTGTGTTTACAACCAGTATCTTTTTGCCTTTAAACTTTGAAAAATCAATTGTAGAACCATCCAATGCTTCTACTTTGAAGCTGTGAATCGATTTTGCCTGTGCTTTGTTTTTTGAAAATCCGAAAAGTGAAAACATAATAATGAGTAAGTATTTCATAAAATTAATTTAATTTTTTTTAAAGACAATTTAAAAAACAAATTTAATACAAGTTTGGGGATTTGTAATGTGCTTTTTTATAAATCTGTCTATCAGGCTGATTTTAGTATCAGAATTATTGATGATTAATATCCGAAAAATATAAATATCTTTAATCAAATTTAAAATCGATAATGAACAGAAAAGATTTTATCACCTTATCTTCGTTGGGATTTTTAGGATTATACGCTTGTGGCACTTCAAATATGATGAACAGTAGAAAACCTTTAGCCATCCAATTGTACACGGTTCGGGATGCGATTTCTGAGAACTTGGAAAAAGCATTGGAAAAGTTAGCCGAAATGGGATTTAATCAAGTTGAAATTTACGGCTACGACGGAAAATTCTTCGGGAAAACCAGAACGGAATTTCAAAATATTCTGAGAAATGTTGGCTTGCAGGTCATTAGTTCGCACCATACGACAGGAATTGTTCATAGCACCAAAGGAACTTTGCTCAACGATTGGGAAAAATCTGTTGAAGATTTGCACTTCATTGGTGCAAAATATATGGTTTGTTCCTATCTTTTCGAAGAAGAAAGGACTTTAGAGCACTACAAAAAACTTCCCGAATTGCTCAATAAATCTGGCGAGGTTACAAAGAAAGCAGAAATAGATTTCGCATATCATAACCATGATTTTGAATTTGAACAATTTGATAGAACAAAAACTGTCTATGATTTCATTTTAGATAATACGTCTTCGGACCTTGTAAAGATGGAACTGGATCTCTACTGGATTGCCAAAGCGGGCTTCGATCCTTTGTCATACTTTGAAAAATATCCGGGAAGATTTCCGCTGTGGCACGTGAAGGATATGAAAGCCATAACCAAAGACTTCGCAGAAATTGGAAAAGGAACCATCGATTTCGAAACTATTTTTGAAGCGAATGAAAAAGCTGGACTGAAACATTGGTTTGTAGAACAGGATTCCAGCGATAAAGATATGTTTGAAAGCCTGAAAATCAGTGCAGATTATATCAATAATAATCAATTCTTCAAATAAACTTTAACTGAGCAACAGTGCCATTGGGAAAGTAAAAATGTTTTCAATAACGATAAAAATCTGAGCGCCCTAAGGTTTTGAACTTATTATTTTAACAAAATTTTATGATTTATGAAATAAAAGCATTTTCTTTGCCGTTCATTTCTTACGAACCAATTTTATGAGTGTTTACAGTAAGCTTGCTGAGAATTTACAATATATTTCGCCTACCTTCTACAAAAGCAGATTTTTCAAAAAACTGAAAGGTTTGGATGCTCATAATTTATTGGAGAGAAAAGTAGAACCGGAATTTCTCTGGATCAAAAATATTCTTCCGAAAGATGCTGTTTTTATGGATGTTGGGGCCAATGTCGGCGCTTATCTCTTTGTTTTGGAAAATCATCTGAAGCCGGAAAATATTTTTGCCTTTGAACCGAATCAGCAATTATTTAAAAGACTCGGGAGATTGTTTCCAAAAGTCAATTTATCTTCTGTTGCATTATCTGATATTGCGACAACTGCTGAATTCAAAATTCCTGTGATCAATGGTGAAAAAATACATACAAGAGGAACTTTGCAGACTTCTATCAAGGAAAAAAATGAAGAAAGAACGATACTTCAAAAAGTAGAAGTCAAACCTTTAGACGAATTGAATCTAAATTTTCTGAAGCTCAATTTCATCAAAATAGACGTAGAAGGAAACGAAATGCAGACTTTACGTGGCGCAAAAAATACAATATTGAAATACCAACCAATCCTGATGGTAGAAATGGAGCAACGTCACCACGAAGAAAATCTCTGGACTTTGATCTCTGAAATTGCAGATTGGGGATTTTCCGTCAATTACCTTGACAGAGAAACTTTACAACCAAAACTTCTTACGGAAGAATTTTTGAATCAGCAAAACCCTGACAATGTAAAGAATTACAAAGATTACATCAACAACATCATATTTCTTCCAACAACCAAAAACTAAGCTATGAGTGTCGTTGCAAGGCAAGGAATAAAATATTCGATTATTGGTTATCTCGGCTTTTTGCTGGGAACTTTTGCGTCTGTTTTTATTTTCCCTTACGATATGGAGTTTTACGGAAAGCTCCGTTATATCTTGCCGACAGCAGAGATTTTGGTTCCGATTGTAGTTTTTGGATTGAGCTTTTCCAATGTCAAATTTTTCTCAAAAGTAAAAGAAGATGGCAAACATCATAATATGTTGTCGTTGTCGTTGCTGGCGATTTGTATTAATTTTTTGATATTTCTTGGCGGATATTTCCTCATCAATTATCTTTTTCCCGACCTTCAAAAATCCAAGCTTTGGGAAATGAAACGCCTGATTCTTCCTTTGGTTTTGGTATTAGCGTTGTCATCGGTTTTTAATAAATTTTTGACCAATTATAACAGAATCGTTGTACCGAATATCTTTGAAAATTTCATTCCGAAGATTGCAAACATCGGAGCGTTCTGTCTGTTTTTCTTTGTGGGATTTGGAGAGAAAACCGCTTATGGATTTTTCTTTTTGATGTTCCTCATGTCGCTTTTAGGCTATGGATTTTACACCAACCGACTGGAGAGAATCAGACCGGATTTTGATCTCAATTATTTCAAAAAAGACAATTTCTACCGAGAAATATTAACTTACAGTTTGTTCGGATTTCTAGGGAATATAGGAAATTACATCGCCATTAATATTGATAATCTGATGATCGGCGAATTTATCAGTTTTGAAGAAAACGGGATTTACAGTAATATTTATTCTATTATTTCTCTGATAACCGTTCCGCAAATGGGATTGTTCAATCTTTCTGCACCGATTATTAATAAAGTTATGGCATCCGGAGATTATGATGAGTTGGACAGGTTTCATAAAAAAATGTCACTTAGTTTGTTTTTCCTGGGCTTGGTTCTGTTTTGTTGCATTGTTGTAGGATTCCCGTATTTGGCAGATTTTATGAAGAATGGCGAAGATCTCCGTTCGTCAGAACCTGTTCTCTGGATTCTTGGTTTTGCCATGTTGTTCGATCTGGCGACAGGATTCAACGGACATATTATTTCATTGTCCAGATTTTATAAATTCAATATCGTTGTGATGCTTATCTTAGCAGTTCTTACCATAAGTCTCAACATGATTTTCCTGAAATATACAGATATGGGAATTCTCGGAATTGCCGTTGCTTACGCTATTTCCTTGTCTTTATTCAATATCATCAAAATAACTTTCAATTACATCAAGTTCAAGGTTTTCCCATTAGGAATAGAGATGATTTATGCACTGATTTTAGGGTTTTTATCGATCAATGTGGCGATACTTTTACCGGATTTTAAACTCAATATTCTGAATCTTTTCTACAAACCAACTGTCGTTCTAATCTTGCTTTTCATTGGGAATCATTTCCTGAAGATCTATCCGCTGGACAAATTTCTCAACAAAACGTTCATCAGAAGTCTGTTCAGGTTCTAAATAATTTGGGCGTGCCCCTTTTCTGCTATCAAGCTTAGACTTTTAAAGGATATTTTCAGACAGCAGAAAACGGTCGCGCTGTCCGTTGCAATCTTTTTGTCCGGGAAGTTTTCCATCAGTTAGAACATTAGACCAGGACAAAAAGGATTTCCACTACCATCGCTCACGCGCTGACGCTTCTTTCAACGTTTGTCGTTCTTTGAGAGAATAAGAAAAATCATTAATATTTAACACCAAACCAATTCTTTTTATTAATAAATCTTTAACAAAATGTTTTTTGTTATGTAACGATTAATATTGCTATCTTGGTAAAGGTATTATAATTGATAAGAGATCGTCATTTATAATTTATCATTCATAATTTATCATCTATGACCGTCACGCCTTATTCTCTATTTTCCGACTTCGATATTTATCTTTTCCGCTCGGGAAAACACACCAGGCTTTACGAAAAGTTTGGTTCTCACAAAGTTGAAGTGGATGGCGTTTCCGGTGTTTATTTTTCAGTTTGGGCTCCTACTGCAACAGAGGTTTCCGTGATTGGGAATTTCAACCAATGGAATTCATTTTCACACAAGTTGGCAGGAAGATGGGATCAGTCTGGGATTTGGGAAGGTTTTATTCCCGGTCTTGATTTAGGGGAAGTTTACAAATACGGTATCCGGACAAATACCGGTGTATTATTGGAAAAGGCAGATCCTTATGCACTTTGTTTTGAAGATGCATTACAGGCAGGATCAATAGTTTGCACAACTTGGTATGAATGGCAGGATGAGGATTGGATGAAAAACCGCTCCAAGTACAACAGCCTGGAATCTCCAATGTCCGTTTACGAAGTACATCTTGGCTCATGGATGCGAGATCCGGGAAATCCCGAAAGATATTTGAGTTACGGCGAAATCGCGGATAAATTAGTTCCATATCTAAAAGCTATGAATTTTACACACGTAGAATTTATGCCCGTGATGGAATATCCTTACGATCCAAGCTGGGGTTATCAGATCACCGGATTCTATGCGGCTACAAACAGATTTGGTTCTCCGCAGGAATTGATGTATCTCATTTCCGAACTTCATAAAAATAATATCGGCGTTTTTCTGGATTGGGTGCCTTCCCATTTTCCGGGCGATGCGAATGGTTTACACTTTTTTGATGGTTCATTTTTATACGAACATGAAGATCCGAGAAAAGGTTTTCATCCGGATTGGAAGTCTTATATTTTCAATTATGGAAGACCGGAAGTCAAATCTTTTTTAATATCAAATGCTATTTTTTGGCTGGATCGTTATCACGCCGATGGACTTCGGGTAGACGCTGTAACATCTATGCTTCATCTCGATTATTCCAGAAACGAAGGCGAATGGGAACCGAATATCTATGGGACAAACGTCAATCTGGAAGCAAAAGAATTTCTACAGGATTTTAATATTGCTGTTTACGGCGAATTTCCGGATGTGCAGACCATTGCAGAAGAAAGCTCTGACTTTCCAAGACTCACAAAACCTGTCCATGAAGACGGAATTGGTTTCGGAATGAAATGGATGATGGGCTGGATGCACGATACTCTGGATTATTTTAAAGAAGATCCAATTGCCAGAAAATACCATCATAATAAAATAACTTTTACCAGCGTGTACATGTATAATGAGAATTATATGATGCCGCTGTCCCACGATGAAGTGGTTCACGGAAAAAGCAGTCTGATTTACAAAATGCCAGGCGACGAATGGCAGAAGTTTGCTAATCTCCGTGCTATGTATGTCTATATGTTTACAAATCCGGGAGCAAAATTACTGTTTATGGGTGACGAAATTGCCCAAACCAACGAATGGAATTTCACAACGTCTCTCGATTGGCATCTGCTGGAATATCCGATTCATAAAAACCTTCAGGAGTTTGTGAGAGATCTTAATTTGCTTTACAAATCAAACCCTGCTTTGTATGAGCAACAGTTTTCTCCAAACGGTTATGAATGGATCAACGCAGACGATACGGATAATTCGATTTTTATCTACTTAAGAAAAAGTAAAGAAGAGAAAGAGGTTCTAATGACAGTACTTAATCTTACGCCAAATAGTTTTGACTACAGAATTGGTGTTGAAAAAGATACGAAATGGGAAGTAATCCTTAATTCTGATGATCCAAAATACAGCGGAAGCGGAGTAGAAGCTGTCATCTCTCAACAGTTGGATGAAGGTTGGGATAACCGCGAAAATTCGATCATTGTAAGGTTACCACCTTTATCTGGTTTGGTTTTGAAACAAAGTAAAATTGTAAAACCAAAACCCGCAACCAAAGATGTTATTAAAAGAAAAAATAAATAATCAAGAAGATTAATATGAAAATATTTCATCTATCTATGGAATGTTATCCTGTTGCAAAAGTCGGTGGACTGGCAGATGTGGTAGGAGCTTTGCCAAAATATCAGAATCAAATGGGTTTGGATGCCAGCGTCATAATGCCCTGGTACAACAAGCCGTTTTTCTATAATCACGACTTCGAAGTTGTGTTTGATGGTTTTATCCATCAGTCATTTCATATGTATCAGGTTCAGGTTTTCAAAGAGAAAAGTAATGCATTGGGTTTTGACCTTTATCTGGTTAAAATTCCGGGATTGCTGGATCGTGAAAGTGTATATGGCTATTGGGACGAGAGTCAGCAGTTTATTGCCTTTCAGCACGGTGTTTTGCATTGGCTGAGTGCGATGCAGATTCGGCCTGATGTTTTTCATTGCCATGATTATCATACCGGTTTGGTTCCTTTTATGATTGATAATTGTTATGAGTTTAGCTTTCTCAAAGGCGTGAAAACCATCGGAACTATTCATAACGGAGAATATCAGGGAAGTATGGATTGGAAAATGTCCAGTTTTCTCCCACATTTTGACGGCTGGAAATCCGGGCTTCTTGATTGGAACGGACGAATCAATCCTATGGCAGCGATGATCAAAACTTCAAATGCTTTCAACGCGGTTTCCGGTGGTTATCTTGAGGAATTATTTTACAGCTTTCAAGGCTTGGAACCGTTAATGAATCAGGAGCGTCAAAAAGCTTTCGGAATTATCAACGGAATTGATACCGAAGTCTGGGATCCGCAAACCGACGATATGCTGAAATTTAATTATAACAAAGATTACGCAGAAGAAGGCAAATGGGAAAACAAAAAAGTAATCTGTGCAGAATACGGACTCAATCCTAATCTTCCGCTTTTTGGATTCATTGGCAGATTTGCTGGTGAAAAAGGTGCAGATCTTCTGCCGGAAATTGTAGAGAGAAGCATTCAGGAAACCAATGGCGCTTTGAACATTATCGTTTTAGGTTCAGGAAATCAGGAAATTGAAAATAAACTGAAAGAATTGCAACATAAATTTAATGTCAATTTTGCAATTGATTTGGGTTATAAAGAATATCTTTCGCATCAGATTTATGCGTCATCAGATTTCCTGTTGATGCCAAGCAGAGTAGAGCCTTGCGGACTCAACCAAATGTATTCTATGAGATACGGAACTATTCCAATTGTAAGATATACAGGCGGTTTGCGGGATACAGTTCAGGATATTTCAACTGGTGGAAGTGGACTTAATTTCACAAATGCAGGTGCGGAAGATGCAGCTCACGCCATCAAAAGAGCTTTGCATATTTACAGCCAGAAAGATCTGATGAAAGGATTAATATATAATAATATGTCATTCGATTTCTCTTGGGAAAAGTCAGCAAAGAATTATGAAAATCTTTATAATTATTAATAAATTTCTATTCACATTGGCTTAATATTGGTAAAGAATCATTAACTTTAATAAAATAACAAAATCATAAAATAACCGAAACGCATTTATGAAAGAAAGTGTAATCTCCATTGTTTTAGGAGGCGGAAGAGGTAGCAGACTATTCCCATTGACCAATACAAGATCAAAACCGGCAGTTCCGATTGCAGGAAAATACCGCTTGGTAGATATTCCAATTTCAAATTGTCTTAACTCTGGACTGAATAGAATCTTGGTTCTAACTCAGTTCAACTCGGCATCACTTAACTCCCATATCAAAAATTCTTATCACTTTGATATTTTCAGCAAAGGATTCGTAGATATTTTGGCAGCAGAGCAGAATGTTGAAAACGAAAATTGGTATCAGGGAACCGCAGATGCTGTCCGCCAGACGATGAAGCATCTGGAAAAATACGAATACGAGTATATCTTGATTCTTTCGGGAGACCAGCTTTACCAGATGGATTTCAAGGAAATGATCAATTTCCATAAGAAAAATGGGGGCGACATCACCATTGCAACCATTCCGGTGAATGCAAAAGATGCAACAGGATTCGGAATTATGAAAGCCGATGAAGACAGCAACATCACTTCCTTTACAGAAAAGCCTAACTATGATGTCTTAAACGATTGGAAATCTGAGGTTAGCGACGAAAGCCGATCCCAAGGGAAAGAATATCTGGCTTCTATGGGAATCTATGTTTTCAGTAAGAATGTTCTTAGAAAATTATTTGATGAGCACGAGGGCGATGATTTCGGGAAAGATTTCATTCCTGCTGCTATCGGAAACTACAGTGTTTTGAGTTACCAATACGATGGCTACTGGACGGATATTGGTACAATAGAATCTTTCTACGAAGCCAATTTGGATCTTGCTCAGGATTTACCACAATTCAATTTGTTTAGCTCAAATCCAATTTATACCAGAGCAAGGATGCTTCCTCCTTCAAAAATAAATGGCTCTTATGTGAGCAAAACAATCATTGGAGACGGTTGTATTATTTTGGCGGATAAAATAGAAAACTGCATTATCGGAAACAGAACCAGAATCGATCGTGGTTCTACGATTGTCAATTCTTATGTGATGGGAGCAGATTATTATCAGACGGCTCAGCAAGTTGCTCAGAACGAAGCAGATGGAATTACAAGTATGGGAATTGGAAAATATTGTTACATTGATAAAGCTATTCTTGACAAAAACTGCTACATCGGAAATAATGTGAGAATCATTGGTGGAAAACACCATCCGGATGGCGATTATGATACACATTCTGTAAAAGAAGGAATTGTAGTTGTGAAGAAAAATGCAGTCATACCAGACGGAACGAATATTATGTAATATTAATATATATTTACAAAACCCTTCTTTGCGAAGGGTTTTGTTTTTTTAATTTTGGCAAATAATTTGTCATTACATATTTACAAACAACAATTAATGAAGAATATTTTTTTATTAGTCGGGATTTTTATCTTTTCTGCGCTTTCGGCTCAGTTTGATAATATCAATGCAGGAGAAACAATAAGCTTTAGAATCCATTACGGATTTATTACAGCTGGTAATGCAACTTTGTCCACAACCAAAACTTCGTACAACGGTCAGCCGGCTTTCTATGTCAGAGGTGTTGGTAAAACCAGTGGTGCCGCGAAGGCATTTTTTAAGGTTGAAGATGTTTATGAAAGCTACATCAGCGCGAAGCAGGAGCCGCTTTTTTATGTGCGAAATGTCTCCGAGGGAAGTTATACTCAGCATCTGCAAAGTACATTTAATACCAACAACAACACATTGGTTTTAGTTGATAAAAAACATACTGACAGACCTGCAAAAACGGTCAAAGTTCCCAATGATGTACAGGATATATTGTCGTGTTTCTATTATTTGAGAAGTGCTGATAATTTAAAAGTTGGAAATGTGTTGAAAATGAGCGTCTGGATTGATGATGAATTATTCCCATTTCAATTAAGAGTAGTGGGAACCGAGAAAATTTCTACAAAATTTGGTAAGGTTAATTGCCTCAAAATTATTCCTTCGGTAGTAAGTGGTAGGGTTTTTAAAGATAAGGAAGGCGTCACGATGTGGGTCACAAATGATCAAAATCGCGTTCCGGTCCTGATAAAAGCAGAACTCGCAGTTGGGTCACTCAAAGCAAGTATAGACAATTATACCAATGTCAAGTATCCGATAAAATTTGAAAAATAAATCAACTGAAAATCACTCTTTTAAGAGTGATTTTTTGTTTCAAATAAAGATATTGCCTTATGGCAAGTTGCAGTTTCCGGAAGAATTTTAACTTTGAAATAAATCATAAGTATGAAACAAGTTACAATACAAACAGAAATTAACAAACCAATCAATCAAGTGTGGGATTTTTTTAATAATCCCAAACACATCGTCAATTGGAACTTTGCACACGAAAGCTGGGAATGTCCTTCGGCTAGTAATGATTTGAAAGTCGGTGGTAAATTAGACGTAAGAATGCAGGCAAGAGACGGAAGTTTCGGTTTTGATTTGATAGGCATTTACGATGATGTTATAGAAAATAAACTTATTAAATATCATTTCGAAGATGACAGAAACATCGAAGTGATCTTTGAAAAATTATCGGATGATAAAACCAAAGTCACAGAAAACTTCGATCCTGAAAATCAAAATCCGGTTGAGTTTCAAAAAGACGGTTGGCAGGCTATTTTGGATAATTTCAAAAAATATTCTGAAAGTCTTTAACAAAGATTATTGATTAAGGAATTTCATTTAATCTAAAATCTAAAGTCTAATTTCTAATATTCCAATTATGAACAACGATATTTTTCCCTGCATTTGGTTCAACCAAAATGGGAGCGAGGCTGCTAAATTTTACACATCAATTTTCAAAAATTCAAAGATAACGATTGATACTTCAATGGTTATTAATCTAGAAATTGAAGGTCAAAAATTAATGTTTCTGAGTGTAGGTCCACAATTCAGACCAAATCAAACATTGTCTCTAATGATGATGTGCGATTCTCACGAGGAAGTGGAGAATCACTACCAAAAGCTTTCCGAAAATGGAAAAGTAATGATGGAACTGAACACTTACCCCTGGAGCGAAAAATATGCCTGGGTGGAAGATCAGTACGGAATCTCATGGCAACTATATTACGCTTCGGAAAAAGCCAAACAGAAATTTTCTCCTACAATGATGTTCACTGGAACCAATGCCGGAAAATGCAGAGAAGCAATCAGTTTTTATACAGATATCTTTCCAAATTCCAATGTTGAAGGCATTATGGATTATCCCGAAGGTCAAGGCGAACCAGCAGGAAATATTGCCCATTCACAGTTTCAAATCAATCATTATACGATGATGGCGATGGACAGTTCTCACGATCATAAAGTTCAGTTTTCGGAAGGAACCTCAATGGTTGTTATGACCAATTCTCAGGAAGAAACTGATTATTACTGGAACAAATTGACAGAAGGCGGCGAAGAAAGTATGTGCGGGTGGCTGAAGGATCAATATGGATTCAGCTGGCAGATCACACCGAAACGGCTGATCGAATTAACAAATAATGACAATCCCGAAGTTTCTAAAAAAGCATTCGATGCTATGTTGAAAATGAAAAAAATCATCATCAAAGATATTGAAGATGCCGTAAATTCTTAAAATTAAAGTTATGGAAACATTAAAGTATCAAACAGAAATTAATGCATCTGCAGAAAAAGTCTGGGATGTTTTGTGGAATAAAAATACTTATTCCAAATGGACTTACTTTTTCAGTCCGGATTCTAATATGGTAACCGATTGGCAAGTTGGTGGGAAAACTTATTTTACCGATGGCAGCAAAAAGAATGGAATGGTAAGTACAATCGACAAAATCGAAGAAAATAAACAACTGGTATTCAAGCATTTGGGTGAAATGGTCAATGGCGTTGAAGACACAGAGAGTGAAAAAGTAAAAGCCTGGAACGGTAGTTTGGAAGGGTACTATCTTGAAGAAAAGGACGGAAAAACAACTTTGAAAATTGAAGTAGATTCTAATGAGGAATTCAAAGATATGTTTGACAATGGCTTCAAAAAAGGCTTGGAGATCATCAAAGAATTATCAGAAAAAAATTAAAAATACAAATGATGGACAAACCAAAATCAAGCAAGATGGATATTATCATTCCTGCATTTCGTGGTCATTCTCAAAACTTCTTACTGGTTTTAGATGGCATTTCAGAAGATGATGCCAAGAAAAGAATCGAAGGAAAAACAAATCATATTGTTTGGATGGCTGGTAATTTTCTGGACATGCGTTATGCACTAGGAAATGTCCTCGGATTGGATGAGAAAAATCCCCAAGGCGAGTTATTCTTTCAGGGAAAAGCGTTGGACGAGAATTTCGTTTATCCGACTCTGGAAGAACTAAAAGATAGTTTTCACAAAATTTCGCCTTTAGTTTATCAAAAACTTCTGGAAACTTCTGATGAAGAATTAGACAAAGCCTTTCCAATGGGAATGAACATCGATTTCTTTCCGGAAAACGTTCTCAATTTCGTAGGAATGTGTATCGGAAGAGAAGATTACCTCTGCGGACAGATCGGATTGATGAGAAGAATTCTCGGTTACGAAGGAATGAAATACGACTTCGACAACAATATGAAATATTAATGAAAACAAATTCAAAAGGCTTCAAAAATGCAAACGGAATCAAACTTTACTATGAAATATATGGCGAAGGAAAACCCTTGGTTTTGATTCACGGAGGCGGTTCTTCCGGCTTTTTTGACTTCGAAGAAACGATTAAAAGAATGTCTGATGATTTCAAATTGATTCTCATCGATCTTCAAAATCACGGACGATCCGAGCACCGCGACATTCCGGAAACTTTCGATCAGGATGCAAGCGACATTATGGTTGTTTTGGATCAATTAAATATTGACAAAGCCATGTTTTTTGGCTCTAGCAACGGCGCTACAACTGCGATGAAAATTGCCCATCAATTTCCGGAAAGGGTAGAAAAATTAATTTTTGCTTCCGGCAATACCAGTAAAAATGGACTCATTGATGGATTCTTTGACAATATGCTGGCTTCAACTGTAAATGATATGCCTGAATATCTGAAGTCAAATTTTCTAAAACTAAATCCTGATCTGGAAAAATTTCAGAATATGTTTGAAAAAGACAGTCAGAGAATGGTTCATTTCCAAGATTTTGAAGACGGTATTTTAGAGAATATCAATAGTCCGGTCTTCCTCATTGCCGGCGACAGAGATATCGTAAAAGCAGAACATTTTGTAGAGATGAATCACAAAATTCCAGATTCCCGACTGATGATTCTGCCTGCAACACACGGCAATTATCTGATAGCGGACGAAAACGGAAAAACAGAGACCGAACTTATAGATTTTACAATCAATCAAATCAAAAATTTTTTAACTTCATAAACCAAACTATAAAACAACAAAACTATGGCAACAGTAAACCCTTACCTTACTTTTCACGGACAGTGCGAAGAAGCTTTTAAATTTTATGAATCCGCATTTGGCACCAAAGTTCCTTTCTGGGGAAGATTTGGTGAGATGCCACCGATGGAAGGAATGCCACCATTGGCAGATGAATACAAAAACCAAATTATGCACGTTTCACTTCCGATTTCCAAGGAAACAACTCTGATGGGCAGCGATTCACTTCTAGGAATGGGTGAATACAAAAACGGAAATGACTTTTCGGTTTCCATCAACACCGATTCCAGAGAAGAAGCTTTGGATCTTTTCACAAAACTTTCCGAAGGCGGCAAAGTGACCATGGAACTCCAGGATACATTTTGGGGCGCTTATTTCGGGATGTGGGAAGACAAATTCGGAATCCAGTGGATGGTAAATTATGACGATCCGGCGAAGGCTCAGGCGCATTAAAATTATTTGGGCAACTTTTCCGCCTTTCACTCCCAAACCTAACGAAGTGGTTCGACGAAGTCAATCTTTTTTGCAGACGATTTCAGTTTAAATAGAAGTCGAATACCCGCAAAAAAGGATTTCCGTTCAAGTCGGGCTGCAGCAATTCAGCGTTAATAAGTTTCAAAACAAACATCTAAAAACATAAAAATGCCAAAATTAAATTCATATCTCAATTTTGATGGAAAGGCTGAAGAAGCTTTTACATTTTACCAATCTGTTTTCGGCGGAGAATTCGTCGGCGGCGTGATGAAAATGGGAAATGCACCTGGAACAGAAACCCTTTCCGAAGATGAGAAAAACCGTGTGATGCACATCGCCTTACCAATCGGAAAAGATTTGCTAATGGCGTCTGACATAGTTCCGTCTATGGGACACAAACTAAATCAGGGAAACGGAAATTACATTTCAATATTTCCGGAAAGTAGGGAAGAAGCGGACAGAATTTTTAACGCCTTATCAGCAGACGGCGAAATAGAGATGCCTATGGAAGACCAATTCTGGGGCGACTATTTCGGAAGTTTCAAAGATAAATTTGGAGTTTGCTGGATGATCAATTTCAGTAAAGATTCCGGTTACGAAGGATAAAATTATTTATGGAAAAACTAACGGCAAAAGCAACTATCGGAATTCAGAAACCAGTTTCTGAAATTTTTGAAGCCATTGTGAATCCGGAAATAATGCAGAATTATTTCATTTCCAAAGGTTCCGGAAAAATGGAAGCTGATAAAGAAATTTTCTGGTCTTTCCCTGAGTTCGAAGGTTCTTATCCTTTAACAACAAAAGAAATAATACTGAATGAAAAGATTGTTTTTGTCTGGGACCCAAAATCTGTGGTCACGATAGAATTACAGAAAATTTCCGAAGATGAAACGGTTGTAAAGGTGTCCGAAGAAGGTCACGAGATGGATGAGAAAGGCGTCAAATGGGCAATAGGACAAACCGAAGGCTGGGCGAATTTTCTCTCTTGTATGAAAGCCTGGCTGGAATACGGCATCCATCTGCGGAAAGGTGCTTTCGACTTTATGAAAACGAACTAGAAAAAAAGCTTTGCGATTGCAAAACTTTTTGGTTTTTGTATGGAGTTAATTTTACATTTTCCACAGACTCCATTTTGATTTGATGGCTGAAGGATTTATAGCTTTCAGCTTTTCATAAAAGAGGAGGAAATTCTTGTTCCAGATGGTATAATTATTTGCGAACTTGAAAATTAATTCTTCTTCTTTATGATTGATTTTGACTTGCCAGATTGTGCTGTTATTAATTCTGATGGAAGTTCTGCTTAGTTCTGTAATGCTATTCAGATTAAATTTCGCAGTTTCGTTATTACCATTTACAACATAAAAATTTTCATCATCAAAATAAAACTCATCGTCTGAAATTATTTTCTTTTCGAGACCAAACAAAAAGGGTTTTTGCGAAATCTTATTGAGATTTTCAACATTTGAGTTGATGTATTCTAAGTTATAATTTTTAGGTTTCGAACCAACAATGTATTTTTTATAAACCTCGAATACGATTAAGATTCCGAATCCTAAACCTGAAATAACAATTGCCAAAATAAAAAATGTTTCCATTTCAGACAATGTAAAAACAATTGCGATGAGAAGTACAGCGTAGATTATTATATAAATTATAATTCTTTTAATCATAAAAAAGGTTTTGATTTTTGTTATTTAAGCTATCGGCTAAAAATTTCAGTACCAAATTTACATAAAACTTAAATGGTAATTGATTGACAAAAGTTCAATCCTGCGAAACGCGTCCCGGCTAGAACGGAGCTCTTTTTCTATTATTGCGATTGACAAAAGTTTCAACAGATTGTTTCACTTCCCTCGCAATGGCAGAAAAAAGCGGGAGTGAAAGACGGAGAAAGGCGCCCAAAAAATTATTTTAAAGTAAACAAAGTCACATTGCGTCTTCCTAAATGTAAAACGTAAAATTTAAAATAATGAAAAAAGGAATTTTAGCGATCGCAGGTTTAGCCGCCATCGCCATCATCGCAAAAAAAGCACAGAAAACAAAAGAATTCGTAAAAGGAATTTTTGACGAATATGATGTGAAAGAAAGAACACCATTCGGATTCGCAGACAGAATCAGAACGATGAATGACGAAGAGTACAACTCGCTGAAAGAGAAAGTGAGAACGCAATTCGGAAGAGGATGCTGCCAGCGCAGAACTGCGGAAGCGGAGTAATTTTCAAGAAATTAAATTAAATTGTTAGAAAAAACGGGAAGTTATGCTTTCCGTTTTTGTTTTTGAACGGGCGAAATCGTTAAATTTGTTTTGTGAAGGATTATTATTACTTTCTCGGGATTCCTCAAAATGCTTCTGCGGAAGACATCAAAAAAGCCTATCGGAAATTGTCTTTGAAGTACCATCCGGACAAGAATGAGAACGATGACTATTTCTCCGACCGTTTCAAGGAAGTGAAGGAAGCATACGAAATGCTCACAAATCCTGAGAGAAAAAGGATCTACGACCAGAATCTTGGCAGCCAGCAACGGAATGTCAAAAGTATTTTGCCTCCGAAAATCAAGAACTTCTCGGCGAGTAAAATTCGTGCTCAAAAGGATGAAGAGATCACGATCTATTGGAATACTTACGATGCGGATCTTGTAAAAATTGTTCCTTTCGGATTGGAAAAACCGAATGGAGAACGAACAATTAGAATTAAAGAATTCGATTCTCAGGGAAAATTTCAAATCTTGCTCCACGCGACGAACACGATTCTTCACAAAACAATTGTTCAGGGAATTACAATTACAGAATTGGCAGAGAATGAATCCCTTTCTGACCAGAAAGATTCACTGAATAATCCTTCTGAAACTTTCCAAAAACCACAAAAAAAAGAAACCAAATCCAAAAGACTGGTTTCCTTAATAATATTTTTAGCATTAGCCCTTATGATTGTATGGCTGATGTTTAACTGATTTTTTCGCGGCCAGGACATTTTTTGCAACGTTTTCCTTTTTTGAATTTCTTACAGCAATTTTTTTTGCCGCAATACATTTCTTCTGTATTTCCAAATGCTGGTGCGAGAGGTGCAATTCTAAATGCGATAACTGGCTGATTCATATCGCAAATATATAGTAATTTAGACTAATTACAAATAGAAACTGAAATAAATCATATTATTTTAAATACGGCGCCATTACTTTTGTCCAAAGCTGATAGCCTTCCAATTTCATGTGGAGCATATCATCCAGGAAAATATCAGTTCTTACTTTACCATTGGCATCGTTCATCACTTTTGTAATGTCAATATAATCGGTTCTTTTTTGAGTTTTAAGATAAGATTCGATCATTTGATTGACTTCTTTTACAACTGGCCAGAACTTCTCACGGCTTGGAGAATATTTAATCGAAACATAGGCAACTGGAACTTTCGGATATTTGGCTCTAATCTTTCCAAAGAATGTTTTGAACCGTTCAAAAACTTCAGCTGCTGTTGGATTATCCATCGCAACATCATTCTCTCCGCAGTAGATGATGATCTGTTTTGGTTTGTAGGGATTTAGTAATTCGTGTGCATAATTATTGAGATCCAATAATCTGGATCCGCCAAATGCACGATTCACGATTGTCTTTCCGGGGAAATAATCATTCACGTCTGTCCATTTTGTAAAAGAAGAACTTCCAACTAAGAGGATTGGTTTCTTAGGAATTCCGTTTTGCTGATCTAGTTTTTTGAATTCCTGAATCTCTTTCCAATATGGTTTGTCCTGACCAAAGAATAGGAGTGAGTTCAGAATAAATGCAAAGAATAAAAATTTGAATAATCGATGATGTCTCATTATATAAAAGTTTTGAGATTTCAAGGTACAAAAAAACAGTTGCCAATGACAACTGTTTTCTGAGTTTTATAATTTATTAAGACTATTAATCTACTATAAATTTCGTGTTCAATTCTCCGGTTTTCAGGATATAAATTCCTTTTGGTAAATTGTTTAAGGTGATTGTATTTCCGTTTTGGAAAGGATTTTCAATCGTCTGAACGTTTTGTCCAACCATATTGTAAATCATCGCTTTGTTGAATTTCTTCAAATCTTTGTCACCGGTTACTGCAATTACATTTCCTTTTACAGGATTTGGAGCAATCGTCAGGTTTTTAGAAAAAGAAGCATCATCTACTGCAAGCGGAGCAGCACCCCAGATTGCTGTGATCCATTCCGGATGATCGATGTAAGGATTTCTGTTTCCTTGGTAAGCATAAACAGCATTGTTTCTATCAATCTCTTTCTGAGAAATCGGATCCTGCTGATTCCATTTTAATAGCATTGCTAAAAAAGGTTCTGCAAAAACTTTGGTTTTGGAACCGTCATACATATCGTAAACAAAACTTTGAATGTTGTTTTCGTAACGAGTTGCGAAGTAGAAGTATATTCTAGCAATATCGCCTTTGAACTCGTTGATTGGTTCGAAAACTGTTCCACCGTAACCATTAAGCTTGCTTGAGCCTAACTTTGATCCGTTTTTAGAAGTCCAGCTCGCCGTACCAACTTCACCATAAGGCCAGTTGCTTCTTTTTCCATTCACATAACCGTCCGTCGGCAACAGGTGATGATAATCATTATGCATTGGTGTATTATCGTTGAAAGTAGATTTAGGAATGCTGTGCTCTCTGTTGTAGCAAGATGCTTCGCCACTGTAATTGCCGCATTGGTTGGTTCCTATCGTGTATTTGTAAGGATCTGCTCCTGTTGGATTTTCGGAATAAACATCCAAAACACTGTTATCATTCTCGTAATACTTGTCTCTGTCGGAAGTGGTAAAAACAGCCCAGTTGTAACCTTTGTCCTGATGACCACTTGTAATGATCTGGCTTACCTTAGTTTTTAGTGCAAAACCAGTAAGTCCGGTAGTTCCATTGTAGTAGCCTGTTGGGATCTGAGCCAGTCCTAAGCCAAAAAGACCTACAGACAGAAAAGAAATTATTTTTTTCATTAATTTTAATTAGGGCGGCTAAGGTATAAAATTATTTAAATATTAAAGTATTAAGTTGTTAACATTGGAGATTATGAAATAGCGTTAAATAAATAATTTTGATTGATTATAAAACGTATGTAGTTCATTACTGTTGTAAAATAAAAAAAGACAGAAATTATTTTCTGTCTTTTTGGTAATAAAATTTATTATTAATTACTCAATAATGAACTTAGTGTTTAATTCTCCTGTTTTCAGAATATAAACGCCTTTTGGTAAATTATTAAGTGTAATTGTACTTCCGTTTTGGAAAGGATTTTCAATAGTTTGAACATTTTGTCCAACCATATTGTAAATCATTGCTTTATTGAATTTCTTCAAATCTTTGTCTCCACTTACATTGATGACATTTCCTTTTACGGGATTTGGAGCAATAGAAAGGTTTTTGGAAAAGGAAGCGTCATCTACAGCTAAAGGAGAATTCCCCCAGATTGCACTTACCCATTCCGGATGATCTACAAACGGATTTCTGTTTTTCTGATGCACATATGCCGCGTTGTTTCTTACAATTTCTCTCTGAGAAACGGGATCCTGCTGATGCCAAAGTAAAAGCAGATTCAATTCCCAGGTTTGCAATCCTTGATTTACATTACTCGTGTTTAGAATATTTCCAGAAGAGAAACTTGACAATCTTGTTTGATATCTTGTTACAAAATACAATAGACATCTTGCGATATCTCCTTTGAACTCATTGATGGGTTCAAAAACGGTTCCTGAATAGTTTCCTACAGTATTGCTTCCAACCTTAGATCCATTCTTGGAAGTCCAGGATGGATTGGTCACTTTTCCAAAAGGGTAGTTGCTTCTCATTCCATTCACTTTACCGTCAGTTGGTAAAATATGGAGTACGTCAGAAACCATTGGACTAGCCTCGTTGAAAAGACTCTGAGGAACGGTGTGCTCTCTGTTATAGCAATCACCCTCGTTTGAGTAATTTCCACATTTTTTTACACCGTGCTGGTAATTGTAAGGATCTGCTCCTGTAGGATTTTCCGAATAGATGTCCAGAACAGAACCATCATTTTCATAAAAATTATCGCTGTCCGTAGTCGGATACGCAGTATAAAGTGCATCATAACTTTTGGTTTGATAACCGGCGGTAATGATTTCGCCAAGTTTTGTTTTCAATGCATATCCGGTAAGTCCGGTAGCAGTGCTGTAATAGCCTGTTGGTTCCTGAGCGTTCGCAAACCCAAAAATTCCAACAAATAAAATTAGGATAGATTTTTTCATTTCAAAAAATTAGGTCGTAAAGTTATACCTAAATTTTAAAACTTGTATCGCTAATCTTACTTTTTAAGTAAAATTTAAGTACGATTAATTTTGAGTTAATTGTTATTTCTCAACAAGATACCTTTTGTTGATTTTCGAGAATAAAAAAGAAATAATAAGTCCGAAAAACAATGCAACGGCAGAAACCACAATGTAATTAAAAGATTCTATCCGCACCGGAAAGGCTAGGTTCTCACTCGCTTTGAAAAAACCTGTCTGGATCTGCATAAAACAAATGGCAGAACCGATCAGAAGTCCGGAGATCAGTCCGAAAAAGACAATCAGTAATCCGGTGAAAAAGTAGGTAAGTCGCAGATCTGTTCTGGTGAATCCTAATGCAATCAATGCTTTTGCCTGTTCCTTTTTGTCAAGCTGAAGAATGGTAATAGCCCCAGCCAAATTAAATGTGGTAATGAAAATCACCAATCCGAAGATCAGATAGATCATCAGCTTTTCGGTATTAATCATTTTCCAGAACGCTGCATTCTCCTCAGATTTTGTATTGACTATGATCTTATCTCCAAATTCCTTGGTAAGATTAGATTTTATCAATTCAGAATTTGCGGAATTTTTAAGTTTGATAACAATCTGATAACAAGCAGATTTCGGAAGTCCCAAAAGTTCCTGAGCCAGTTCTATCGGTGCAATGATGTAATTGTCCAGTTGCTCATTTCCCGGAAAAATCCCACTGACGTAAATATCTTTTTTATTGAAAATATCATTCTCTTGTTGTATGATTCCTTTCCCCGGTTTCGGCATCAGAATCGTTGCAAAATCCTGGCTGGAGTTCACAGGAAGGGAAAGCCTGTTGTCCAAACCATTTTCCATAATGACTTCATTATTATATTTGAAGTCGGGATATTTGCCGTAGAAAATACTTTCATTAATAGGATTCACGTGGACGTACGCAGAATCTACACCTCTCAGATAAGCAATTTCCCCATTGTCTTTATATCCAAGATATGCTTTCTCCTCAATTACTTTAGAAAAATGAGCAACATCAGAATTACTTCGCAGTGCTTTTTCTATTTTATCAATATCGGGAAGTACTTTTCCGGTTTTACTTTTTATCGTTAGATCCGCGTGCAGATTGGCAATCATATCTTTATTCAGTTCCTCCAAGCCGGAAAAAACCGAAATAATAATAAACATCGCAGCCACAGCAGCCACCATAGCAAATGCCGCCAGCCAAGTGATAAACGTCACTGCGGTGCTACCTTTTTTTGAAATCAGGTATCGGGATGCTATGTAAAAAGCATTTCTCAATCGTGCGTAAAATTAAAGAATTGGGTTGTCGCCTTCGCCTTTCAGCTCTCTTTCGATGCGTTCTACATCATCCAGACTTGTGTCTATATAAAATGCCAGTTGCGGAATGATGCGCACTTGCTTAGACATTTTTTGGCCGATATAATTTCTGTAAAAAGAATTATTGGTATTGATTTCCTTCATAATTGGCTTGCGCAATTCTGCTGGAAAAATGCTGAGATATATTTTTGCGATGCTGAGATCCGGCGTCACTTTCACATCAGAAACCGAAACCATAAAGCTCTGTTTGCTTTCTGATGCCTGTTTGCGGAAGATTTCCGCCATATCTTCCTGAATGATCTGTGCTACTTTTCGTTGTCTGTTACTTTCCATAAATGCTGCAAATTTAGTGTTTTTGTTTTACTTTGTGTAGAGTAATTTAGCCTTCTTCGACAGCTTCGGTATTAATTTATAATTTGGGCAGCTATATCCGTCTTCCGCTCCCAATCTTTTTGCCTTAGCTTTTCATCCGCAAAAAAGGATTTCCGCTCAAGCCGGGCTGCAAAAATTCGGTGCTTCAAAAGTTATTTCAACAGCCAGATCAAACTTGCCTTCAATTCGCGTTTCCAGTAAGCCTCCGTATGTGTTCCGTCTTCATCTACTTTTACCACGATATTCTTTTCCGGAACCGATTTCTTTAATAATAATTTCTCAATGTTTTCTATTTCCGGTGCCATTGTTTCATCCTCGTTTTTGCCTGCTACAAAATAGAATTTAGAATTTTTAAGATTGCTTTTATTGATATTCAGATATTTATTTAAATCCTTAGAAACAAACCAAAACGCCGGGCTGAAGATTCCTGCTTTACCAAAAATATTAGGATATTTTGCAGAAGCATAAAGCGAAATCAAGCCACCCATAGAACTTCCCAGAATAATGGTTTTAGAAGCTTGTTTTTCAGTTCTGTAAGTTTTATCTATGTAAGGTTTCAGAGTTTTTGCTAAAAAATCAACATAAAGATCACCTTCGCCTGTGGTCTTGTATTTTTCATTATTCCACGGCGAATATTCTGCTAATCTTTTGTCTCCTCCGTTATCAATTCCAATGACAATTGCAGATTTCCCTGATTCCTGAAAGATTTGATTCAATGTTTCATCTACGCTCCATTCGCCTGAAAAACTCGTGAAATCATCAAAGAGATTTTGCCCGTCGTGCATATAGATGACAGGATATTTTTTCTTAGAAGTTTCATAATCGGGTGGGAGATAGATCCAGATTTTTCTGGTGGTGTTGAGTTGCGGAATCATAAAATTCTCGCTTAATACTTTGACATTAGAAGTCAATGTATGTTTCTTTTCTTTGGGCGAACCCCAGCTTTTAATCTGTAATTCCACAATTTGAGATTGGCCGGGATTTTCTAAAATTCGGTTAGAAATTCCATTACCGTTTTCATCTGTTTCCGAGAAATCCCAACTTCCCTTTGTGATTTTATATTCTATTTTTTCTTTCTGAGAAGGAATTTTCAAAGTATAAAAGCCGTCTGCACTTTTATTAAATTCAAATTGAGAATCATCTGCTTTCCATCCATTCAGATTGGAAGCTAAATATATTTTTGCATTTTTGTCTGTATTGGAAGGTAGTTTGGTAATTCGGAAAATGGTTTGTGACGGCATCGTAATAAATGTCAATGTAAAAAATAGAATCATTGTTTTCATAAAAGTAAATTTAAGAATTTGTTCGGTTTACGCAGATTTATAATTTATGAAAAATTTAAGGCTGGGATTTTAATTTAATCTTTTTAGGTTTTGTAAATTTGGAACGCTTTAAAATTTAATTCAATATTTTTTAAAGTTTAATCAAACATCTATTTTAAATGACTACAAAATACGAACAGATTCCAAGTTCATTATTCGTAAAAAACAGAAAGAAATTTGCTGATTCTTTATTACCAAAATCTTTAGCCGTTTTCAATTCAAACGATATATATCCCATCAGTGCAGATTCTACAATGCCTTTTCAGCAGCACCGTGATATTTTCTATCTCAGCGGCGTAGATCAGGAAGAAAGCATTTTGGTGATTTTTCCTGATGCTTATCTTGAGGAGAATCGTGAAATTTTATTTTTAAGAGAGACTAATGATCATATTGCCATTTGGGAAGGCGAAAAACTCAATAAAGATCAGGCTTTTGAAACTTCGGGGATCAAAACTGTGTATTGGCTAAGCGATTTTGATAAGATCTTCAAAACATTGATGTACGAAGCAGAAAATGTCTACCTCAACAAAAATGAACATTACAGAAGCGCTGTAGAAACCGAAATCCGTGAAGATCGATTTATTAAAAAAATAAAATCTGATTTTCCGATGCACAATTACAAAAGAAGCAATCCAATCCTGCAGCGTTTGCGCAGCATCAAAGAGCCGGAAGAATTAGCCCTGATCCAGAACGCTTGTAATATCACGGAAAAAGGAATCAGAAGATTGCTAAGTTTCATCAAACCAAATGTTTGGGAATACGAAATTGAAGCTGAATTGATTCACGAATTTGTAAAAAACAGAAGCAAAGGATTTGCCTATACGCCGATCATCGCTAGTGGAAACAATGCGAATGTCCTTCATTATATTGCTAATAATCAGCAATGTAAAGATGGTGATGTGATTCTTTTGGATGTTGGTGCAGAATACGCAAACTATTCTTCAGATCTAACTCGTACAATTCCTGTAAACGGAAGATATTCTGACAGGCAAAAAGAAATCTACAATGCCGTTTTGAGGTGCAAAGTAGAGGCGGAACAACGTTTGGTTGCCGGAAATAACTGGCACAGATTCCATAAAGAAATGGGCGAAGTTTACACTTCGGAACTGCTTCAATTAGGATTAATTGACAAAGCAGATGTTCAAAACGAAGATCCAAAATGGCCGGCTTACAAGAAATTTATGATGCACGGAACGTCTCATCACATGGGATTGGACACGCACGATTACGGAATCCTGACCGATGATTTTGTGGAAAATATGGTTTTCACAAATGAGCCTGGATTTTATATTCCGGCAGAAGGTTTCGGTGTTAGGATTGAGGACGATTATGTGATTCAGGCTTCCGGAACGCCTTTCAATATGATGGCAAATATTCCGATTACGGTTGAAGAAATTGAAGACCTGATGAATTCACAAAGAAATTAGAATTTAGAATAATTCGACTTTAAATAGTTCACATAAAAAAATCCCGATCATTAATAAAATGGTCGGGATTTTTTACGCAATGTGCCAAAAGCAAGAAACCAAAAGCAATTTATTTCTTGAAAAATTCCATCAGATCCATATAGTTTTTTTGGTTTACGCCGTGTCCTGCCATATATTCTCTGAACGAAAAATATGCGCTGAGATCGTACAACAATTCCGCACCTTTTTTTGCCCATTCCAATGGAATCGCTGCATCATCTGTCCCGTGAGAAATGAAAAATCTCAAATGCTCCAGTTTTTTCTTGTCTGTCACAATGTTTTTCAACATTCTATCCTCTGGAAATGTACTGAGGCAGGCTATGTTCGAGAATAATTCAGGATAATGTAAAGCCAACGAATAAACAATCATTCCACCTTGACTGAAACCACAAAGATGGGTTTTGTTAGTCGTTAATCCATAATGATTTGAGACTTTCATGATGTTTTCTAAAACCACTTTCACAGCTTCTTCCGCCTGAGGCTCATCAAGAAAGTTTTCTTCATTCATAAAATCAATGTCAAACCATGCGTATCCACCATTGTCTGAATTTCTTGGCGCACGGAAACTTACGACCAACCAATCTTCCGGCAAAGTCGGAACGAAGCTGAAGAGATCCTGCTCATTGCTTCCGTAACCGTGAATCAGAAACAAAATTGGTGTTTCCGGTGTGATATTTTGAGGCTCTCTTACGAGGTATTGTAAGTCCATATTTTATTTATTTAAGTACACTTGTAAAAAGTACACTGTATTTTAATTAACAGAAACGATGAAATAATTCTTTTTCCCTTTTTGAATGAGTAAGAATTTTCCATCAATCAAGTCGTTTTCTGAAACTGAATAGTCTTCGCCCACCTTAGTTTTATTAATAGAAATTGAATTACCTGCAAGCTCTCTTTTTGCTTCACCTTTAGATTTAAGGAATCCTGTTTTTTCGGAAATCAAATCAATGATATTGCTTCCAATTACTTCTGATTGTGATAATTCTTTCTGAGGAACACCATCAAAAATCTGCAGGAATAATTCTTGGTCAAGACTTACAAGATCTTCTGCTGTAGATTGTCCAAAAAGTATGTTGGAAGCTTTTACGGCTTTTTCGTATTCTTCTTTTCCGTGAACCCAAATCGTTACTTCTTCCGCTAATTTTTTCTGAAGTTTTCTTTCGTGAGGAGCAGTTTTATGTCCTTCTACTAAAGTTTCAATCTCTTGTTTTGGAAGGAAAGTATAGAATTTGATAAATCTTTCTGCGTCTGTATCCGTTGCATTCAGCCAGAACTGGTAGAATCTGTAAGGAGATGTTTTCTTAGCATCAAGCCAATAATTCTCGCCACTTTCCGACTTTCCGAATTTGGAACCGTCTGCTTTTGTAATCAATGGAACAGTTAAAGCAAAAGCTTCGCCTCTGGCTTTTCTTCTTATTAATTCTGTGCCGGTTGTGATATTTCCCCATTGGTCAGATCCACCCATTTGAAGTTTTACACCTTCGTTTTGGTAAAGATGGAGGTAGTCATAACCTTGCAAAAGCTGGTAGGTAAATTCTGTAAAGCTCATTCCGTCCACACCTTCTTTTCCGGATAATCTGTTTTTTACAGAATCTTTCGCCATCATATAATTGACAGTGATGTGCTTTCCGATATTCTTTGCAAAATCCAGAAACGTGAAGTTCTTCATCCAATCGTAATTGTTGACTAGAATGGCTTTATTGTCGCCATCACCATCAAACTCCAAGAATCTGGACAATTGGTTTTTAAGACAATCTACATAATGGAGTAGTGTTTCTTCGCTAAGGAGATTGCGTTCCGCGGATTTTCCTGAAGGATCGCCAATCATTCCTGTTGCGCCCCCAACCAAAGCAATCGGCTGATGACCGTGCTGCTGAAAGTGAGCCAGGATTTTGATCTGAATAAGACTTCCGATATGCAAAGAATCTGCTGTCGGGTCAAATCCGATGTAGGCTTTCGTCAATTCCTTATCCAGTTGTTCTTCCGTTCCCGGCGTCATATCAGAAAAAAGTCCGCGCCATTTCAGTTCTTCTATAAATGCATTCATTGTCTTAAAAAATTTCGTGCAAAGATAAGGATTACAACTTGTAATTGACTGTTGGTTTTTTGAAATTAATCCTTTAATTAAATTTTATAATTTCTGTATTAATATTATTTTATGATTGTAAAAAAATGATAAATATCATTATATTATTGATTTTAACTATCATTAATTAATTGTTTGTTTGGTTTTTATTATTTTTGCAAAAAACACAGGACTATAATGAATGTTATTGTAAAATTAAATATGGATAATGAAAAAGATTTTGAATACAAATGTGTTTTTTTTAATTAGTTTTTTATCAGGTTGTTTCTGTTACTCTCAATTAAGGCCCACCGCAATTTTCGGAGATTACAACAATTACTGGACTTCTCAGAATAATACTTCTACTTATGTTACTGCTCAGGACACTAATAATCTGATTGGGCTTACAGTTGGTGGCATTACTTATTCTACAGGTGTGAATAATGCTAGATTGACATCAAATGGAATCAGTTATGTGAATGAAAGTTATAAGGCTTTTCCCACTTCTTTTAATACAACCAGTACAAATCAGAATTTTCTTATTGGAATTCCCAGATATGTAAATGGTGTACTGCAGAACCAAACCAATACGCCTTCTCTTAGTTGTGATATTTCTTTAGGATATTATTTAAGAGATGGGATCAACGGTCTGGATCTGGGTACTGCGGTTTTTAATATTCCGAAACAAGATTTAGTATTTTTTGTAAATGTACTCGCAGATATAAATCCAAATTGCATTAATGATGATATTCCGGATATTATTGTGACTCAGGTAGGAGAGCCAAGTACTACATTTGATATATTTAAATTTACAGATCTTTCCGGGAACACAATTGGTGTTCAGAAGGACGTTAATTTTTCCACCGTGTCACCTTCTGGTAAGGCGCTTTGGAGTTTTTATTATGCAGGCAACTGTCCTCATAATTATAACAGCGGAACAGGATTTTCCGGTACCACGCGTGATGTAAGAATACTGACTTTTAAATTAAGTGATTTTGGGCTTACGTCTTCCAATTATATGAATGCTGTAAAATTTGTACAGGTTCTATCGGGTGATAGTGACGTTGCTTTTTCTGCATACAGTACCAACTCTCTTTCACTTTATTGTCTGGAAAATGCAGTTACGTCCGGAACTGCTTTGGATACCAAAATCGGGATCACATCTTTGGGTCGTGCCGGTAATCAGACAAGTAACAACAATTGGCCAATGGTAAGAAAAGGCGGACATATTGCGCTGGAATCCAATAAAAAACCTTTTGTAGTTACCAGAACCTCAACTGCAAATCTTGCTAATATTACAAATCCTGTAGAGGGAATGATGGTTTATGATACCACAGAAAATTGTTTAAAAATTTATGTTGATTCCGTAACTGGATGGAAATGTTATAATAAAAAAACTTGTCCATAATGAAGAAGATATTTTTAGTTTTAATAGTATTTATTTTTAAATCGAGCTTATTGGCTCAGGTGATTTTTGGGGATGATGTAGGTACAGCTACAAACAAAACTTCTGTTCTGATGGAGTTCGCAAACACTGGAGATAAGGGATTGATTGTTCCTTATGTAACAGATAAATCAGCCATTACGACACCGGGAAGCATTATTCTGGATGCAACTACACCTACTGCCGCTAAGGTAAAGTACTACACAGGAACAGTATGGGTGGATCTTAATGTTCAGCCAAGCAATGTATCTTCTTATTTAACGATACAGCCTGTAGCAAAAGAAAATAGCAGTGCAAAAGTGATAATTGGAAGTGAGACGTCCACAGCAGATGGCGTATTGGTGTTAGAATCCAGCACAAAAGCAATGGTTCTTCCAATTACCTCTTCTTATCAGAAGATCATTAATCCTGCTCCGGGAACAATGACTTTTATTAATAATGGCGGTATAAAAACATTAGCTGTCTTTAACGGTGAACAGTGGAGTTTTTGGGGTTTCTAATTCAACTTCACAATTTATTTTTTTCAAAATATAGAAATCAGGTTTCCAGTAAATCTGATTTTTTTTTGCATTGATATTTTCAATCTGATTCTAAAAAATACTCCTTTTGGCGTATTGTAACCGTGATATTACTGAACTAAATTTGAGTAAAATAAATCAAGTTGTTATGAGATCTTATATTACATTCATCATTTTAACAGTGTTTACTGGTTTTCTATCTGCACAGGTGGAAAAATTTACGATTGCCGGCAATAGTTACTATGGAACCAAGGCAATCCCAACAGAAATAGTGGGAAAATATTTGTACGAAAAAGACAAAGAGCCTATCGTAGAGATCCGAAGTGACGGATCTGGTTATTTTCAGGTTCATGATGTGAAAGCCTATCCTGTAGAATATTGGATTGAGACGGATGCCAACGGCAATATTCAAAAAAGAAAAAGCGAAACCAATAGCAATTATCAGGTAGTTCTTATTCTCAAATATGGAAGCAACGGAGAAAGTGGATGGAAGGGAGCAAATGCCGGAAAATATGACAGGATAGATGTTACGATGGCTTTTGATCAGGGATATGCGATCGTAATGGGAGAACGTTTCCGGAAATTATAATCTTAAAATGAAATTAAAAACTAAACTACCTTTCTATAACTAAAGTCCGCTATTTCTTGGCGGATTTTTTTGGCATTAATTATATGCTAGAAATATTTAAAATTCAATTCAAAAGAAATCGGCATTCACATCTTTCTTCAAAATTTCAAAAATTAAAATTGTTTCTTAGCCTGCTAAATTTCCGTAATTTTGTACGATGAATCAGGACACAATCTGTGCTTTGGCCACGGCAAACGGAATAGGCGCAATCGGAATTATAAGAATTTCCGGAGAACAATCTTTTGAAATCGTAAACAGAATCTTTGAAGGCAAGAATTTGGAAAAAGTAGATTCCCATACGATCCATTACGGTTTTATCAAAGAAGAAAATGAAGTGATAGATGAAGTAATGCTTTCAGTTTTCCACGCTCCAAGGACGTTTACAACGGAGAATTCGGTAGAAATTTCTTTTCACGGTTCGCCATACATCGCAAAACGAATTCTGGAGGTTTTGATAAAAAATGGTGCGAGAATGGCGAATGCGGGAGAATTTACAACGCGTGCTTTTATGAACGGAAGGATCGATCTAAGTCAAGCAGAATCTATTGCGGATCTCATTGCATCTGATAATGAAGCATCCAGAAAAGTGGCTCTAAATCAATTAAAAGGAGGTGTTTCAAAAGAGATTTCGATTCTTAGAAATGATCTTTTGAATTTTACTTCGTTGATCGAATTGGAATTGGATTTTGCTGAAGAAGATGTGGAATTTGCTGACAGAACGGCATTGAATCAATTACTTAATAAAATTGAAGTTAAGTTGAGTTCCCTGATTGAAAGTTTCCAATATGGAAATGCGATCAAAAACGGAACTGCAGTTGCGATTATCGGAAAACCAAACGCCGGAAAATCCACGCTTTTGAATGCGCTTTTGAAAGAAGAAAGGGCGATCGTGAGCAATATTGCGGGAACTACAAGGGATACGATTGAGGAAATCCTGCACATCAAAGGCAATGCTTTCCGACTGATTGATACAGCAGGTTTGCGCGAAACTGTGGACGAAATAGAGGCAATCGGCGTAAAAAAAGCCAAGGAAAAGGTAGATTCTGCGGATGTTTTGGTTTATTTGGCAGACGCATCAACGGAGGATTTTTCTGAGGATTTTGAAATCTTAAAACCGTTGCTAAGAGAAGATCTCAAACTCATCATCTGTGCTACAAAGATTGACGAAGTTCTGCCAACAAAATATGAGCTGGTAGAAGAAGCCTTCCGAAAAGAAATCGATTCTGATTTTGATTTTATCAAGATTTCAGCGGTTGAAAACCAAAATATTCAGGACCTTAAAAATGAATTATCATCATTTGTAGAGCTTTTGAGATCTGAAGAAAATAATGTAGTCATTACAAATCAGCGCCACTACGAAGCTTTGAAGAAATCTCTGGATTCTGTGAAAAAAGTAGAAGAAGCTGTTACGTCCCGGATTACAACTGAGCTTTTGGCTTATGAGCTTAGAAATGCATTGGAATATCTTGGTGAAATTTCCGGAGAGTTTAGTAACGATGAAGTTTTGGGTAATATTTTTAGTAAGTTTTGTATCGGGAAATAAATTAGCTTTTCTTTGATTTCTTTTTCTTTCTTTTGTTTGACTATCAGATAGTTATATAAATTTTATTTTCTCTTATTAGACTATATTTGTATATTTGTACCACTTTTGTACTACTTCATACCTCGAAAATAGTGAAAAGTAGTACAAAGTAGTACAAAACAGAATTTATGAAAATATCACTTAGTCAAAGAAAATTAAAGGACGGAAGGATCAGTCTGTCAATCGAGTTTTACCGTGGTTCTGAAATTACTGATGACGGAAAAAGAAAGCATCTGAGAAATTTTGAGAATTTAGACACCTATCTAATTATAGATCCAAAAACTGCCAAAGAAAAAAAAGAAAATAAAGAAGCTTTGGAATTTGCAGAAAATGTTATTGCAATTCGAAAGGCTGAATATGCTCAAGGAAGATTTGAGTTGAAAAATACTGCGAAAGCTAAACGGGTATTTTTAAATTTCTTCGCTGATCTTGCTGAGGAAAAACGAACGCTCGATTCGTCAAATAATTATGGTAATTGGTTCTCTACTTACCAGCATTTAAAAAAAGTAGTTCCAAAGAATTTAACTTTTGAGGAAATTGATGAATATTTCATTAAAAAAGTTCGGAGATACTTTGAAAAGGATGCAATTAGTAAAAGTGATTTACCTCTTTCTCAGAACTCAAAGTATTCTTATTTCAACAAGTTTAAAGCCGCACTTCGAAATGCTTTCGATAATGGATATTTGACGATAAATTATGCTTCAAAAATAAAATCGTTTGAACAAGCTGAAAGCCAAAGAGAATATCTGATTTTTGATGAACTACAACGATTAGCAAAAGCGGAATGTAAATATCCGGTTTTGAAAAAAGCTTTTCTTTTTTCGTGTTTATCAGGATTGCGATGGTCGGATATTAATACTTTGATTTGGAAAGAAGTCCGTGATGAAGGTGATATTTCTAGAGTCAATTTCCGACAAGAAAAAACAGAGGGTGTAGAATATCTTTATATTTCAAAACAAGCCAGAGAACTGTTGGGCGAAAGACAAGATCCCCAAGAAAGAGTTTTCAAAGGCTTAAAATATGGTATGACCTACAATACTGAAATTATCCGCTGGTGCAATCGTGCTGCGGTTCCGAAACATATTACTTTTCATTCAGCTCGACATACAAATGCTGTCTTACTTCTGGAAAATGGTGCAGATATTTACACCGTTTCCAAAAGATTGGGACATCGAGAATTGAGAACTACACAGATTTATGCTAAAATCGTGGATAGCAAAATGAAAGAAGCTGCTGAGATTATCCCGGAATTGAATATCGAACTGTAAAAAATATATTTTTAGGTAGAGTAATATTTAGTTAGTAAAATTGTACTGAATCTATTTTAATCCAGATTATTCTTTTTTAGACTTTTGACATTCCAGATTAATCCACATCATTCTTATTTCATCTTTAAGTGTCTGACTCTATTGTTTTTAAGGTTTTCTATGGTGACTTTTGCTTCATTAAATTTGTTAAACGAAAACAATGGAAAATAACGAAATCATTCTGCACAAACTCAACCGAATTGAAAAACATATTTTCGGTCTAAAGGAAATTCTCAACGTCGAAGAACTTGCAGATTATACGGGATTCAAGAAATCGTACATCTACAAATTAGTTCATTCGCACAGTATTCCTTTTTCTAAACCCAACGGGAAAGTTCTATTTTTTGAACGAAAAAAAATTGACGAGTGGTTGTTAAAAAACAGCCATAAATCAAATGATGAAATTCAACAAGAAGCGATAGAATTTTCTTTACGCAAAAAATAAAGCCTAACTATAGCAGTAGTTAGGCTTAAAATCTTTGTTTTACTTGGAAGTAAAGTACAAATATAATAATTATTTGTTTCTGTTTCCACAATACCCAGATGTTTTTATGGAAGAGAAAAATACTCTGTATCAAAATGGTACAGAAGGAAAAACTATTTTTGATCGCACTCTAAACTATCTCAATTCGAAATATTCATTAAGATTTAACACCATCTCTCTGGAGTTTGAAATCAAACTGATACAAGATAAAAAATGGACTGATCTGAATTTAAACTCATTGTTTATAGAGCTCATTCAATCTGGAATTAATATACCGATTAATAAGTTGGAAATCTTGGTCAGAAGCCATTTGATAGAACAGTATAATCCTATTTCAGAATATATTGAAAGTTTGGAGGATTGGGATGGCGAAGATCATATCGCAAAATTATGCAGTTATGTGAAGACTAACGACGATAAAAAATTTTTGTATCACGTTGAGAAATGGTTCACCAGAGCGGTCTTTTGTGCTTTAGAAAAAGAGAAAATCAATAAACATTGTTTGGTTTTGGCAAATACCATTCAGAATAGTGGAAAGTCAACATTCTTAAGATTTTTTATTCCTAAAAAACTAACGAATTACCTCTCGGAAGATATTGGTTTGGATAAAGATAGCAGAATCAAATTGTGCAAAAATTTGATTATCAATTTAGATGAACTTTCGGTTTTGGCAAAGGCTGACATCAACTCTTTGAAAGCGATGATCTCAAAAACGCATATCAACGAAAGATTGCCTTATGCAAGGAAAGCCGAATATCTGGAAAGAATTTGCAGTTTCGTGGGTTCTACCAACAAAACAGACTTTCTAACAGACGAATCCGGAAGTGTTCGTTGGATTATTTTTGAAGTCATCGAGAAAATCAACTTTAATTATTCATCTGAAATTGAAATTGATAAGGTTTGGGCTCAAGCTTATTTTAATGCTTACAAACGAGAAAACTATAATCCCGAACTCACTTTAGCAGATATTTCCGAAAACGAAAAACGCAATGAGCGCTTCACACAAATGACTTTAGAACAGGAAATGGTGAGTAAATTCTATGAAGCATCTGACAATCTGGAAGAATTTAAAACCGCAACAGAAGTAATGATTGATCTTAATTCTCACGGAATTCGCCTAAATCATTTGAAAATTGGAAGGGCTTTATCGTCTTTTAAATTTCCCAGAGTTAAGCACCCGCAAAGACAGATTTATGGCTATCTCATCCGGTCAAAAATCGCAAATTAATTTTAATACTATATGATCATTTACCTACTTACCTAAATCTCTTAAGTATTTGAAAACCAATTTATTATTAAGGTATGTCCAATTATTTAAATCTACCTGAACTTACCTATAAAAGAAAATTCTGGTAAGTAGGTGATTAAAGGTAGCTAAATAATTGAAATTAATATTTTGATTATCAGGATTTTGGTAATTAGGTAAGTCTTTTAAACAAAATCACAGAAAAATTTAAAAATGAACTGCAAACAATTTAATACAATCCCGTTGGAAGAAATCCTCTTTTCTCTCGGACACCTTCCAACGAAACAAAATGAAAAAGAAGCTTGGTATCTCAACCCCTTTGCCAGCGAATCCCAAGCCTCTTTTAAAATCAATAAAAGTATAAACAAATGGTACTTATTTTCACAAGGAATCGGCGGAAACAATACTGACTTTATGAAGAAGTATCTGAATATTTCAATAAATGGAGTTTTAATTTGGGCAGAAGATCAGAACTTTTCTTCTTTTCTAAATCAAAATATTCCTGATCAGAAGTTCGAAAACCCGAGTAAAAATTATGAGATACTTGACGTGAATGAAATCCAGCATCCTGCACTTTTGGAATATTTAAAAAATAGGAAAGTTGGAGATCAAACCAAATTTTTAAAAGAGATTCATTATCGAATGAATAATAAAAATAATTTCGGAATTGGATTTAAAAACGATTCCGATGGTTATGAAATTCGCAATAAATATTCAAAAATTTGTTTGGGCAAAAAAGATGTTTCTACCATAAAAAATGGATCAGAATCACTTCGGGTTTTCGAGGGGTTTTTCGATTTTCTTTCATTTAAAAATGTGGAGAATTTTTTAGAAAAAGAACCTGCCGATTATCTCATTTTAAATTCTGTGTCGATGATTTCAAAGATTAAAAAATCACTCGAAGTTTATGATAATATTGAGCTTTATTTTGACAATGATGAAGCTGGAAATCGTGCGGTTGAAATTATTAGAAATGAAAATCAAGATGTGGAAGATTGTCGGATTTTTTATTCAGATTTTAAAGACTTAAATGATTGGATGATTCACAAAAATCCATCACCTGAAAGACAAGTGAAACACAAGCGAAGGTGAGTAAAATAAACACAGGTAAAATATGGTGGTATGTTAGTGCAAAAAGTACCCAAAGTTTACAATAAGCGTATCCGCTGATTGCAAAATTGGGATTTTTGATTTCTTCCTATCGTCAGAAATGTTTTGAAACACAAAAAATTAATGCGATGGAAAAAGACTTTTTAGAAGAATTGATCATTGGAATTACAAATGAAAATGAGACGAAGATTGCTCAGGAAAAAAGAAAAAAATATTTCAAGGAATTAGGTCGGAAAGGTGGATTGAAGACTAAAGAAAATAAAAAGCTGGATAAGGTTATTTCGGTCAGAATGACCAATTCCGAATATGAAATTCTAATCAAAAAACAAAAAGAATATCCGCTAAAATTGTCTACTTATATCCGGAATATTTTGTTCGAAAAGGAACTTAAAATTAATGAATTTCAAACCGATGAAGTCTTACTTCATTATGGAACTAATTTTAAAAAAATAAGCAATCTTTTACGAAATAGAGAATGGAATGTTTTTGAAAATAAGAAAGAAATTTTAGTAAGAATTGAAAATCTGATCGAAATGATGCATCAATATTTATATTCTAAAACTCAGAAAAATGAATAATTCGGCAAGCACAAGAGCTATCACAAAGATTGCTTTGGAATACAATGGCAATGATAAAGGAACAGCGGAAATGATTTCGTCAAATTGTCTTTTAAGTTCAAATTCGGAAGGTCAGTATTTAGAAATGAAAACAGTAGCCGACCGAAATCCCAAAGTAAATAAATGGGCACTGACGGGCTACATTTCTCAACCGGACGAAATTGGTAGAAAATTGAAGAATGAAGAATTTTTAGAAATCGCAATCAAAGCTTTGGAAAAAATTGGAGTGACAAACAAAAATCAGTACCGATTAAATATTCACAACAGCACAAAGCATAAGCACATTCATTTTATCGTGAACAGGATTAATATTTCGGGAAAGTGCACCGTGAAAGCGCACGATATCGGAAAGAGATTTGGTGAAGCTGTTAGAGAAGTATGCAAAGAAAAAGGATTATTGACTGATATAGAGATTGGTATTCAGAAAAAAGCTGAGATGCTGAAAAGCTTGACCGAGGTTATTAGGTCAGAAGATAATTTTGATGATCTGATCTCAGAAATGAAAAAAAAAGGTTTTGACATTCAATTGTCTTCAAATGTGAAGAACGGGATTTCGGGAATGCGGATTGTGATGGAAAAGGACAAAAATCATCAAACCGAAAGGATTTATAAAGCTGGTTACAAATTATCTGAAATCTCAAATCAGCTGAAAATTTCTGAAATAAAATCTGTATTTGAAATAAAAAGAGTCGTCAGGGAAGCACAAAAAAACGCTGACAACTTAAAAAAGTTTAGGGAAAATCTCCAACAAAAGGGATTTTCTGTAAAGATTCAATATACCGGAGAACTTAAAGCCAATCGAAAAAATGAAATTCAGGATATATGGATAAATAAAATTGGCAGTAGTGAAGAGAAAAACGGCTTGTTTTTTCGGAAAAATGTCGGGTTCTCTCTTACTGCAATAGATTCTGATCTTGGTTCTCTTGTAATATTATTAAGTCAAAGTAGTATAAAAAATGATGTAATTGATTATTTGAAATCAGAAACAAATGAAAGCTTAATAGAAATTGCAGGTGGATTGCTAGGTGACTTCCTTAAACCAACCTATGTTTCTCAAGACGAAGATGAACTCTGGAAAAAGAAACGAAAATTAAGACGATAATTAAAAATTTAAAAAATAAATATGGAAAATGAAAATAAAGAATCTAAAAGTAATGGAATGGAACTTTTAGAAAATGTTGTAAAATCTAATGAAAGAAATATTGCTTCAAATTTGGAGAATAAGGAATCTAATGCTGAAGTGAAAGCAGATATTAAAGATCTGCTATTGGCAATTAGTCAACTGCAATTAGACTTTGAAGCCGTAAAAGAAATTCCCACCAAAATAGAAATAGTCCTTTCACAAGAAACTAAAGGTTTTTATGCGGATTTTTATAAGAAAATGAAAATGAATGAGAGGTTTAATTGGAGCGGATTAGGAATTATTATATTAGGGATTTTCACTTTTTTGCTTTCCAGCACTTTCGCAACCAATTGGTACAAAGAAAGCATCAAAGCCAAAAGTGAACTACGCCAAGATATTTTAAATGAAATTGCTGATGAAGGGAAAAAAATCTACGATGAAAATGAAATAAAAGTTTTGAGTGAAAACACTCAAGTAATGCAATTATGGATCAAGAATAATCCTAAAAAAGCGGAAGATTTTCTGAGGTTTAAAGATGGATTTGAGGCGAGTAAAAAAAGTAGATAGCAAAAAATTGTCAATACTTCTCCATCTTTAAATGCAGTTATTCTCGGTTATTATTTTGTAATCTTAGACATTAGTCACAGTGGTCATTTTTTTAACATCATAATAGATTGTGTATTATAATAGATTATTTAAATAAAATTCAAGTAGGCCTTTTTAATATATCAATTCATTACAGCATTTAGAAAAATATGAGAAGAAACAAAAGACCAGCAGCTAAAAGGAATTGTCAAAGATGTGCTGAAGGGCTTCAATTAGAAACTTTGTCCAGTTCAGTATTTCATTCTTCGATTGAGCTTTTTGCTATAAATACCCGCCCTCGATAATACCCAAACCCGCTCTACAAAGCCCTATTTTAAATGCATAAAAATGACTAAAAAGTAGCAATCAAATTTGTATAGTTCGAAATGACAACTTATATTTGACAAATTGTGTCAAGTAAAATTTTTCATATGGAAACAGTGGGACAAATAATAAGAGCAAAACGAGAAAATTTGGGGTTGCTAATTCGCCAAGTAGCATCATACTTAGATATTGACCAAGCGATTTTGAGCAAGATTGAGCGTAACGAACGTAAACCGACTAAAGATAATATTTTAAAACTTGCGGAAATTCTTAAATTGGACAAAGAATATTTATTAGTTCAATTTATAAGCGAAAAGATTGCTTATGAAATTGCAGGTGAAGATTGTGCAAGCAAAGTTTTGAAAGTTGCGGAGCAAAAAGTGAAATACCTAAAGTCTAACCTTGTAAAAAATTAACTTATGCGTGCTGAAACTTTAGAGACAGAATTAAATATTGTTCGAGAACCACAATTAGATATTTTATACTATCCAAAATCATCCTTAAAATCAACTAATGATAATAAAAAAGAAACACTTAATGTTCTTTCACTTTTTTCAGGGTGTGGTGGAATGGACTTAGGTTTTGAAGGTGGTTTTTCGGTATTACAAAAATCAATCAACGAAATTTTAACACCGCATTTCATTGATAAAAAAGAAAAAAATGGTTTTGTTCAACTAAAAAGAACAAAATTCAAAACCGTTTTTGCAAACGATATTTTAACTGATGCAAGAAATGCTTGGATTAATTATTTTTCAAAAAAGGGACACAATGCCGAAGATTTCTACAAAGAGAGTATTGTAGATTTAGTGAAAATGTATCGAAATGGTGTGAATGTTTTTCCAGAAGAAGTTGACGTAGTAACGGGAGGATTTCCGTGTCAAGATTTTAGTATTGCTGGCAAAAGAAATGGTTTCAATTCTCATAAAAATCATGAAGGACAACTGATTAAAAAAGAAACCGCTTCTGCTGAAACTCGCGGACAACTTTATATGTGGATGAAAGAAGTGATCGAAATTACTCAACCAAAAATTTTCATCGCAGAAAATGTAAAAGGACTTGTAAATCTTGGCGATGTAAAATCTATTATTCAGAATGATTTTTCATCTGCTAACGGAAACGGCTACATTGTACTTGACCCACAAGTTTTACATTCGGCAAATTTTGGAGTTCCTCAATCGAGAGAAAGAGTAATTTTTATTGGTATCAAAAAATCTGCTTTGAAAAAATCTGCTTTGGCAGAATTAGAAAAAGAAACGATTTCGGAGCAATATAATCCTTATCCAACTCCAACTCATTCTTACACAGTTAAAGGCGAAAATTTGAAGCATTTTGTTCAATTAAAAGATTTGTTTAAAAATCTAAAAGAACCAGAAAATACAGAAGATTTGTCGCAGAAATTTTACTCAAAGGCAAAATTTATGGGTAAACATTGTCAAGGACAGACTGAAATAAAATTAGAAGGAATCGCACCAACAATTCGTTCTGAACATCACGGAAATATTGAATTCAGAAGACTTTCATCAGTAAATGGTGGAAAAATAGAAAGGGAATTAAATGAAGGATTAACAGAAAGGAGATTAACACCTAGAGAATGCGCATTAATCCAAACTTTTCCGCCAGATTATGATTTTGTAATAGAAAATAAAAACGGTAGAAAAGGATCCTATTTGGTTAGCCCTTCGCAAGCGTACAAAATAATTGGTAATGCAGTTCCACCACTTTTGGCTTATAATTTAGCCAAGAGAATTGAAGAAGTTTGGGACTTATATTTTAAGGGATACAAATGATAGTTTCAGTAAACTCAGACCCAAATAGAAGTGAATTTGATACGTTACTCTGCTCAACAATTGAGGAGCTTAATGTTCACGCAAAAAATTCATCAAAGAAAGTTGCAACACTTTTAGGCAGAAATCTTGAGCCTTATGTTAGAGACGTAATGACAGATTTAGCCGTTGGAACTGTTTTTGAAAATTCAATTGAATTAATTGGTGGACAAAAATTTCCAGATATTGTTGCTAAAAAATATTACGGAATTGAAGTAAAAACAACCACACAAAACCATTGGAAAACAACTGGAAATAGTGTTTTGGAGGGAACAAGAGTTGATGATGTCGAACGTATTTTTATGTTGTTTGCAAAATTAGCAAGCCCAATAGAATTTCGTTGTCGTCCTTATGAAGAAGTCCTTTCAGAAGTTGTAGTAACGCATTCACCTCGTTATTTGATTGATATGAATTTGGAGCAAGGCAAAACTATCTTTGACAAAATAAAAATGCCTTATGACACTTTGCGTAAAAAAGAAAGTCCGATAAAACCAATTGTTGATTACTATAAAAGCAAACTAAAACCAGGCGAAGAACTTTGGTGGATGGATGCGGAAAACAACAGTAAACCAAGTAGCATTGTCATAAAAATTTGGAATAACTTATCTGCTAAAGAAAAACAAGAACTGAAAAATAGTTCAATGGTTTATTTCCCTGAACTTTTCGGAAATAGTAATGACAAATTTGGGAGATTAGCCATTTGGTTGGTCACTCGTGAAGCAGTTGTTTGCCCAAACGTTCGAGATTTGTTTACTGCTGGAGGAAAAAGAGATTATATAATTGGCAAAAATGTATATCAAAAAGTACCAAGAATATTTTTGAACTTGTTTGATAATATTCCAAATATCGTTGATACTATAATGCAAACATCAGCTTTTGAACTGTCGGAATATTGGGAAACTAAAACGACAGACAAAACGAAATTGTTTGACTGGATTAATTTGGTTGCTATACACGCCAAAAAAATTCAAGATGCAAAACATCTGAACATCAAACAAATTTTGGCCGAGCTAACAATAAAATAAAAGACTAAACTCAAAAAAAAATTGCATACTAAGGTTTAGTTGCGACATTGGACAATACTACAAATTCAACATTTGTTCATCAATTCGACTTTTGTACAAAACGTAAGATTAGCACATCTATTGTACTACTATCTAAAAGCCTCTAGACGTTAATATAATACTTAATATCAATCGCTTTCATGGATTTTAAAAAATTACCTACTATTGAAGAAATAAGAAATATAATTGAAGAATTAAAATCTTATGACCTTACAAAAATTTCAAATGATGAATTATTTAATAAGATTAGAGCGCTGTCATTTATACCATTCCCGACTGCAATTTTAAAAAACAATTTTTACGTCGACAGGTTAAGAATAAACCAAGAAAATAAATTATTTTATTCTATTGATGATATTAGTTATAGAAAGGACACTGAAAATATTCGCTCTTACGGGAGAGCGAATTATCCAAATCAATCTATGTTTTATGGTGCTTTCGAGTCTGAAAATATAAAACTTCCACGTTTTGTGAGTCTTATTGAAACAAGCGAAATTTTTCGTGATATTGAAAAAAATAGCGATCTTGATAAAAAATTCTATGCAACACTTGGAAGATGGAAACTTAAAAAAGAAACAGAAGTTTTAGAGATTATCTTTTCAGAAGATTATTTAAAATCAGAAGAAAATAAAAAAGCATTCAATTATCATTGGAGTAATTTAAAAAATCAATTTCCGGACTATGAAGAAAGATTTAAATTAATTTTAGAATTTTTCACTTCAGAGTTTGCAAAAAAAATAATTAATGATCACCAATTGTATAAAATTTCATCATCATATTTTAATCTTTCTCTAAGTTCTTCACCATATATTGGTGGAGTCAAATATCCTAGTGTAAAAAGTGAATATCTGGGATATAATTTAGCTTTATTGCCTGAATTTCTTGATGAAAATTTTGAATTGGCAAGTGTTTCTTTACTTGAAATAGACAAAAGAGGAAAACAAACAACTGTAGAAATTGTCAATAATGTTGTTGATTTTGGTGAAAATTTAAAAAAGTTCACTTGGGAAAATAAAGACTTCGGCTAGTGTAAATTTTTTCTTCTTAATAATCCGTAATTTTTATCCAATGAAATTCAGTAGTTTATTCAGCAATTTTCTTCTTTACTCCTTGGGTTATTTTTCTTTTCTTACCCTGTCTTTGAGGTAAGAAAAAGAGCCCACGCCGTTGTATATACTCTTGAGTATTTAGTGAGTGTTCACGACCTCACCCTGCGGGTTTACAAGCACCCTCGTTATTTTTTCACCTATCCGATGATCAATTCTATACCTGCCTTTTCAGCTTTGTATTTTATTTTGGTCTGCAATTCATAATAACTCCAGTTGCGAAGCACAAATTCCTGTTCTTTAGCGATTCCTATCTTGTCTTCCTGATTATTAAGAATAAGTGTGCCCGCATGTTGTTGGATGCAAAAATCGATAAGTTTCCGGCTATACATGTGAAGCCGATGACTTACATATCTGCTTTCCAGATTCTCCGTTTTATATAATGCCTTTTGTTTCCGCTTGGCTCCATTTCCTGAACGGGCATATTCGATACCGGTTTGAATCCTTTTTTGACTTGCCTGAATTGCAAGCCTGCGATATAAAAACTCCTCTTTTGAGCCAATATTGATCCGAACATTGTTGGCTTTTACCACAATAGGATGTTCCAAAGACAGTGAAGCTTCTGCGGTGATTTCTGGTTTTAAAAGATGCTCTTCTTTTTCAAATTCAAATACTGCAAGCCAAAAGATTTTTCCGGCTTTCAGCTGGATCTGTGATGTACAAAGCTTTATCTCTCCCCTTAAAAGACGTTCCATTATCAATCGCTTGTCAGTAAAATCTTTCCCTAAATACGTTTTAACAGGAATAGCAAAAATATTGAAACAAAACGCTTTCTTTTCTGGATCATATCTCATTTTAGTAGTGCATTTAATAGGAAGCGGTATTGGAATATCTTTTTTAAAGTTCCTCAATGACTTTGTCCCCTGCCAGTAATCTGCTTTGTTTTTGGAAAAAGTTGATTGAATCGTATGGTTGAGGCTTCCCAGAATATCGGTCGTGATCTCTCCTTTGAAACGATCGAAGACCATCCGTGCAGTTGTGTGTGTCTTTGATCTAGTAAATATTCCCATTTCATCTTTATTTACATCCGCCAGCTTGTACTGTATTTCTTCTGTAAGGTAAAAGAAATCCTTGATCATTTCCTGAACATACAGATGGGAAACAATTAAATTAGCCGCCCTGTAACAGCGATTCTGATAGCGATAGAGTTTGTCCCACATCTCTTTTTGTTCATTTGCAGGAACATCGATCAGCAGCTGAATTCTTCGAGTAAGTGTAATGGTAGATTTTTCCATTTCAAATCTGTTTTAAAAATTTGTTTTTTTCTGTAAAAATTGATGCGCATAGAGAAATTCCCGATGTACTTCCTTTTCAGATAATTTGAGGTCTCGGGCAATAACTGCAAATGAAGATTTCTGCTCAAACCTTCTTTTCAAAATATCGAGTTGTTGACTACTGAGTTTTTCTGACTGCTCTTTATTATCAAAAGGTTTTTCCTGAGGCTGTTCAAAAGATCTTCTATTCAGAATTTTCCGAAGATCAACTATGGCTCTGCTCACCTCATTGCTGATGTCTTTCACACTGCTTCCCATTGCTTCTGCGATTGGTTTGTGCTGAAAGCCATATTCCAGACAAAGCTCAATCAGGTGTTTTCTTTTAGGATCCATGACGGGTAAAACCTTTTTGACTTCATCGAAATTTTTCTGATCGGATTCCTGACTGAGAAGATACTCTTTATCTTTTAGCGGGTCATAACCTGCTAGATAATCCTGATAATTCTCAAAACTATCAAGAGAAGCCATTAAGCGGTTGAATTTATTTCTTGGAGCAGTAACATACGATATACAATCCCTTTTCATAACAAACCGTAAAAAGCCAGTAATATGATCAGGCGTTTCAATTGTGTCACGGTGCAACCACAATTTAAGGAAGGTGTCCTGAACAATAGTTTCCACTACAAAATCATCCTTAAGCACCTGCCATCCAACCCAGAAAAGAAGTCTTTTGTAGCGTAAATGAATATGTTCCAGAGCGGTCGGATCGCCTTTTTTCAGAAGTTCGTACAGCTGAAGATCGGTTAACTTCCGGGGTAAAGAGTTTGTCCTTTTCATAAGCAGCGTATTTTAGCTAAATTATTGCTGGAAGGAACTGCTTAAATCTCTAAGAAGAATACTCTGCATCAAAACGCTAACTCACTACATATTGCCCAAAAGAAAAAGCGTGGAACTCAACTTATTGACTAGAGGTACTGGTATACCCGTGTACGATAAGTGAGCCCACGCCGAGGTCGTGGGCACATTTACTTATCTTCTCGTACACATAAAAATTACCAGTTTTCTAGTCGAGAATCTAAGCAATAGCTTCGATTATTTTTGAAGTATTGCAAAGTTACCTTTATTGTAACTTATTTAGCAAATATAAAACATTTTTCTTTATGTAGGTTAATTCGACTACAATATTTTATTAAAATCTCATCATTTTGTCTATTCAAAGTTAATCGAAATGGATAAATTAGAATTTAGAATAGCATTTGGTAAGAGAGTTGAGATGTTCAGGAAAAAGCTGAATTTAAGTTATAGAGAGTTGGCTCAAAAATGTGATGTAGATCATAGTAATATCAGTAAAATAGAAAAAGGGGAAGTAGACCTAAGAATTTCTACTATTCAAGAGTTAGCCAAGGGGCTAGATGTTCATCCACATGAACTATTTGATTTTAAATTATAGTAAGTAAATTACCCTTGAACAATTTTTTAAACTTAATAAATGAATAGAATACCAACGAGAGTTGGTATTTTTTTTTAGAGGAACAATATAAACTCCTCGAAATTCAGTGAAAATACTGAGTTTTTATTTTGAAGTTGTTTTTACTTTTACCTTTTGCTAAAATCCGTAAATATATAAATAATGGATTGATCAAAGTTGAGGGGTATCAAATTGTGTAAAGAGCAAAATTTCAAAAGAGATAATTTCATCTATGCAGCTCTATGTACTCAATAATATAATCAAGAGATAGCTACGAATTCAATAACTTTACCTTTTAATGATTAACCTTAATAGAGGACTTTTTAAATGTGATGGCCTCTTTGGCTGATATGAAAGATAGTTAATAAGAAAGAGAAAGATGCAGGATTGCAATCTGCAAGATCAACAGAACGAGCCTTGTGAAGGCCAAAAGGATTAATTATGCAATCTTTTTAAAAAGATTTAAATGGATTTGTATTGAGTAGAGCAACACGCACGCTAAAATTCTTGATCAACATACGGATGAAGAAAATGGGAATTAAAAAGTAATATACTCATCTCGTAATTTTAGATTTACGGAACGCAGCTATCATCTGTCAGCATAAATAAGACGGAAAATATTGTAAGCATTTAACAATCAAATCATAAAAATAAATTTTATATTAGTATCATAATACTTTTGAAATTAGATTAAAATGTATAAACTTAAAATACTAGACTGCAAAACACTAGATGATAGGCAATGGATGCTTTGCAAAGGCAACCTTGCTGAATATTTGGAGAGTTTAAAAAAGGAATTCTACACTTTTTCAATACAAAGAAAGATTGTGAAAAATCAATATCTTGATACACTTATTACAACAATAAAACAGGGTGACCCAATTCCATTGATTACATTAACTTACAATGAAATAGGCCTACAACCAGTTGTTGGAGATGATGTAAATGTCGACATGAACAATGTTGAGATTTTGGATGGTCTTCAAAGGACATTTCGATTGTGGGCTCATGATGTTTTAATCAAAGAATTTGAGAAACGTAAAATCAAAGAACCAACTGTTTTTGCCAAAGAAATCAAAAGTGAATATCCTATTTTCTTTGATACTGGCATTTTATCACTAACTAAGGTTAAGAATTTCTATGCTCATAATGAGTTTGAACAAATTAAAAGTGCCATTAGAGACTTTGATGTTTACTTCGTAATTTGGGTAAATCTACCACCTAAAAAAGTTATACACAAAATGCTTGTGCTTAATGCTGGTCAGCGTAGCGTTAGCAAAACACATCAATTTGAACTGCTATTTCTCTATCTATGGGAAGATTTACAAAAGGAGCAACTTGGCATTAATCTATTCAGAGAAAAAGATGAATTTGCCAATAAAGTGAAAAGCGGGGAAAGAAATGCTGGTGATTACATGTTTACTTCTATAATTGTAGGAATTCGCTCCTATTTAGAGAAAAAACCTCTACGGGTTTCAATAGCTGATTTAGATGTATCAGAGCTTAGTCAAGATGAAAGCTCTAGCGATATAAATGAGGATGTTTTTAGTGCGGACTTCATTCGCTCCTTCCTTAAGCACATAAAGGAAATTGACAATGCTGTCATTACCAAGGAAGGCGATGAGGGTAAAAAGTGGTTTGTAAAAGACACTACCCTTTCAGGAATGTTAGCAGGTTTAGGTGAATATTTGCAATTAAATGATAATTCAAGTCTGGATTATTTGACTCAAGTTACCGACAAAGGTTTTGCCGAACTTCTTGATAAATCAAAATCCGTTGGGTTTAATTTAACGGAGTTCAAAGAGCAATACAACATTCTTTCTAGCAGGTCTGTGAACATTGGGAACTTCATTAGAAAAGTTGTGATGAACTATACTGTTTCATTACTGAAAAACGAAAAGCCATCCTGGCAAAACATATTCAACTCAAATCTTAAAAAGGATGTGCTATGACAGGAAGAGAAACTCTTAAAAATCTTTACAAACTCGTTCATCAGCACTATATATTGGGTATTGCTGATTTTGATTTACAAGTAGATGACGATTTTTGGACTAATGATGAAACTATAGATGAACTAAAGGGACACGCTTCAATCATTGCATTACCAAAAATTCTTGAATTATTGGATGCATTTAAGGAAGTTAAAACCGGAGAAGCTTTTTTAGCAGATGAATATGTTCCATTAAACAATGTTGAACTGTTAGATTTTTCTCAACCTGATTTCAGAAAGCGAAATCGTGCTTTTAGTTATTCAGACTTGCAATTTGGTTACTTATCATTGAAAAAATTGCACAAAATAAATCCGCTTTCCACCATTGACCCAGCTTCACAGGATTACCGAACTCTAATAGATTTTATTGCCACAGCAATTAGTGATGCGGAAACTTTTAAGATTACTAATCTGCTTAATCATATTCAAAATTCTCACGAAGATTGGGGAATTTTAGTTCACAAATTCGCTCATGGTCACAGTTCCTTGAGTATTTACAGTTATATCTATTACAAAGAACTTTTGCAAGGTGGTAAAATAGATTTAGACCAAAGATTATCTTACACATTAGCACATGGTGCAACTACTACATTTTCAGGTACAATTAGATATCAACAATATTTTGAAGTATTTGACATTATCAATGAACTAAATCATGCTAATGAAACTATTACTCGATTTTTAAAACTTTATCACATTTTAGAGTACTTAGTTTACAGAACCGAATTAGTGAAATTAGAAGTCAAAGCAAGGGTCAATAGGACTTTTATTAGGGAAATTCATGGGTTTACAGGAAAAGGACAATCTGATCGAGAATTTGAAGTTTTTAAAAGAAGTTTTAAAGAAATTTTCCAAGCCGAACTTGCCGCAGATGCTTTTGAACTCAATCCTTTAACTCCACAGGAAGGAACATTTTTAAAGTTGTACTGGGGTCTTAATATTACACCTACAAATCGTCTAAATCACAATGATGGAAATCAGATTGCACAATTAATTTATCGAATAAGAAATAGTATCGTCCATAATAAGGAAAGTGAGTTTCATATTACAACTACTAATCCAGACGATTATATGGATGTGATTGATTTGATGAAAAGATTTATACAAATATTGGAAAGACAGGTTTTTTATAAAATTTCTAGTGATGCAGCTTCAATCAGTTATCAAAACCAACATATTGAGCTTTATTAATATGAGTAAACTTTTAAACTAACGTTACAATAGGAAAGAGGCCAGCTTGTAACAGCTGTTTGGCTGACGTGCTTAAATTCAAGTGAGGTGCTGCTATTGGTCTTAGGTGGTATGTTGAAAGTGAAGTGCTCCGAAATCTCCCAACGAACGCCAATCGGTAAAACGTTAAACTCTATAAACAAGTGTCAAAAACTATACAAATGAGAAAAAAAAGTGGTATTCAAAAAAACTCAAGTAAGTAAATAAACAGGGTAGTAATTTAATTTTGGGTTTTGTAAAGGAATTTTGGAATATTTACAGAGATAGAAATAGTATGCTTGTATATTCTAATTTGTTTAAGTGTAGCTTATTCTAATGTAATGGTAATATAAAATTAAAAGATGGAAAATAATTTTGGAAAAATGCAGAGAAATATAGGAGTTAGTGCGAAATGGAATCAATTATCTAAACTCACTTATTCCTTAAGTCCGCTTCAAGAAAAGGTTAATAAAATGATTGAAATAAAAAATAGGTTATCATATATACCTACATTTGATTTTCCAAAATTTGCTTTTAATATCCCAGAAGTACCAAGTTTTATTTTACCTAAGATTGATATTCCGAAGTTTGGCAATTTACGTAATAATGAACTGCTTGAAAAACTAAAACGAATTGGCAATATCAGAGAAAAATTAAAAAATAATCCGGAACTACAATTTGTATTCATTAGTGATTTACAGATATTAAACTTAACATCAGCAGGAGAATTAAAAGATTCTTTAATATCTGATTTAACAGATACAGATATTAAAGAAAAAGAGGATATTCTATACAATAATTTAATTCCATATTTAGAAAATCATAACCTTCAAGATTTATGGATAGGAGCAACACAAGTTCTAGAATCTGAAAATAATCCTGATAAATTAAGACAATGTTTAATTTCTCTACGAACTATACTAGAATATTTGATTGACGAAAAACTTGCACCAATAGAAGAATTGAAAAATTCTGATATGTTTAAAAATGATTTCAAAAAGTTTCGTTCAGGAAAACAAAGAATTGACTTTGTGAAAATCAGAAGAATGGATAAAATTGAATACTTCATATCTAAATTTGAACAAGGAACATTAGAAGAGTTTACAAAAAATGAAATTCAATATGTTTGTAATTGTTATTCTATTTTATGTAATGTTCATCAGCCAAATATAGGATTATCAGAAAATCAAGTTAGAAGTTTAAAAGTGAAAACAGGAATTACAATTTGGTTACTAGTATATTTATACGACATTGTACAACCAAATTTCAAACATAAAAACTTTAAGATCAAATAATTTCAAAAAAACTAATATAAATATGTCAATAACTTCTATTGTTCGAATTAGGGAACTTCGCGATGAAATTAGAGAAGAAATTAAAAATGTAGATTTAAAATCATTTAAGGATCAAACTTTTGGTTCTGAGAACGAGTATACTTATAAAGGAATAATAGCTGGCGTTGAGGCACTACTGACTGATGTATCAGCACTAACAAAAAATGAAAACCGATTTATAAAGTTTTCGACCTATAAAGAAAGAAATTCATTATCAGGAACCTTGCAAAATATTAAATCATATATTCACTCGCCTGGAAATCTTTATGCGCAGGTAGACGAATTGAAAGTTAATTTACGTCCTTTTAATATAAGATATTTTGAAGACCGATTCATTGAGTTTGATAAAGAAATGGAGGAAGCAAGCAGGATTAAGATCAATATTCAAGAGGATAAATTTGAAATACAAAAAGAAATTGAGGAAATAAAAAAAGAAGCAGATGAGATAATAAAAAGGCAGGAAGAAAGTAAAGAACAATTGGCAAATTTAGATTTACACATTGAGGGGCTTCAAAAGAAAAAGGAAGAGTTAGCAGTAGAAATATTGTCGTTAGAAAGTAAAAATGAAGAAATTGAAAAGCTGAAAAACTCTTCTGTTGATTTTAGTGAAACAATTAAAACTTCGCTTAGCGAGGTGAGTTCGAATGAAAAAGTAATTAAAAATTTTGCTACAAACATCCAAAAGTCGGAAGATAGACTAACTAATCTTGCTGCAAAAATGGATGACAATGAAGACCAGCTAAAAATTTTCACCAAAGAAAGAGAAAATTTACTCGCAAACGCAGAAGAAATGTTAAACTCCGCTCGTCAAGCTCTCAATTATTCTACAGCGCAAGGAATAAGTGAAGCTTTTGATACACAACATACTAATTCTCAGGGGTTTTTTAAAGTTGGAGTTTGGCTGCTGGCAGCTTCAATATTTATGTTTCTTATAATTGGAATTAGTTACTGGATTCTTTCTGGACAAAGGATTGAAACCAATGTATTGATTGGAAGGATTTTAATGATACCTATTTTATCAATTGGTTTATATTTTTGTATAAGTCAGTATAATAAACAAAAAACTATTATAGAGGATTATGCTTATAAGACTGTAATTGCTAAGGCAATTGTTGGATTTTCAGAACAAATTAAGAAAAATCAAAATGAAAATACAGATGAATATGTTACTTATATGAAAACTGCTCTAGCGGAAATTCATCAAGATCCTTTAAGAAAAAGATCAAAAAACGATTCAATCAATCTACAAAGTGATGATGTAGATCCTAACAAGATGTTTGAATTATTTCAAAAATTTTCAGACATTTTTAAACCTAAGTCTTAAATTAAAATCTCAAATAATGATAGACATTTGTGCTTCTTTTAAGTATAAACTAATAAATAATAATTGGTGCTTCAGTGAAAGATGATTGTCTATAATATGCACACTTTAACGTAGTTGGCACAATATTAAAATACAATACTATGAACCTAAGCCTACTTTTTGAAGAAGTTAAATTGATAATTGATGAAATTAAGAACCAAGGAAATTATAAAAAGGAGAATGATTTCATCGATTATAAAAAAGAATTAAATCATTTTGGGCTTAACGACGAGACTGAAATATTTCTCAAGAACTTTGTTAAAGATATTCTGTCTTTTACAAATAATAAGGGTGGAGTTATTTTAATTGGTTTTACAGAAGATAAGTCATCTGGTCAAATTGATGATACAGGGTTGCATCAAATTGACCTAGACTTATTATGTAAAATTGATCTTAATAGAATTCATCAAAAATTAGATTCGATAACAAAATGCAATTTTGGTCTTGACTTGCAACAATTTCAAATTTCTTCACGTAAATTCTTTTATTTACTAATTGAAAAAAATAATGACATTACAATTCCCTTAAAAGATTTTCCTGATTATAAACTAAATAAAGGAGAAATCATTCATAGGATTTCCGGAAAAAATGAGACAGCTAATGAAAATTCTCAAAAAATCAATAGATTTCTACAAATTAAAGCCAATGAAAAAAGTAAAGAATTTATGGAAATTTGGTCAAAATTATTACCAGAAATTTTTGACATAAATCCGAAAGAAATTTTAATGATTAATCCAAAAACCAATATGATTTACGGCTACAATCAAAAAGATAACAATCTTTCGGGAAGTGAAATTGATGTTGACAAATCAGAAGAAGGTGCTTTTAATATAATTTTAAATGCCATATCAGCTGGAGATATTGGAAAGATTTCAGATACAGAAGGCAAACCGTTATATAAGATTGTTGGACAAATTAAAACATCAACCCCACGAGATTATATAAGTTTATCAACTTTACAAGGTGAAGTGAAAAAGAATGCTGAATTTAATTTTTCAAATCCTCAAATAAAAATGGTTTTTCAATTTTTAGGATGGACAAATTCTTCTAGTTTCCAGATAGATAAGCCAACTGAAAATTTGCTGAATGCAGATTTCAAAGAGTTTATATGGGTTGAAAATTTAGATACAATTAAAGAAATGAAAAAAATAGTTTTTTCCAAAGATGCTATTGAGCCAATTCTTAATGTAATCAATGACAAAAAATTACATCAAAAAGCATTTAATAAGCAATTGTCATTGAAAAAATAATGCTATAGATAATAAACAAGTTTGTGTTGAGTTTAGAAAACTATATCAAAGGGAAGAAGTTGGAGGTTAAAAATCTTATTTAATATTTGTACAGACAAATATGCATTGATATATTTCTTTTAATAAAAGAAATTAAATATTGATTATGTAAAAAAATGCGTTTTTTACAATCATTACAACGGCAATTCACGAGTGTAGTTCCTATAATTTTTTTGCACAATCATATTTTGGTTTCTATGAGTTAGGAGAGTATTTTAAAATTCCTCACTGTTTTCGTAACATTTACAATTAAAGTGAGAAAAACTGCAGCTATTCGTCTGGTAAGATTACGGTAAGATCACGTGTAAATTTTGTAGAAAATTTTATCTTTAGCAGAAAGTAATCGATTGCTTAGCTCGCAGCGTCGACACGCACTAAAACCTATATGCAACTTTTCTTCTTAAAATGAACTTTAACTATAAAAATAAAACCACGGGTAATCTTTACACTTCAAAAAATAAAAAAAACTTTACCTTTTTGTATAGTTTTCAACAAAAATATTTAGAAGAGCACGCCGGTAATGTTTTAATTTTTGAAATTTGGGAGAAAGGGAAAGAAGAACTTGACAAGTTTAGTTTTTTACTCAGGATAATGGAAAATGGCACTGATTTGAAAGTAGTTGATTTGTTTCCAGATAATAATAATTATTATTTAGGAAAAGGAATTTCGAGAGCATTAATTTTACATTGTAAAAAGTTGTTTGGGAAATGTATTATTTCAGAACAAGGAAAAAACAATTGGGAAGAAGCTAGGATGAAAGTCTGGGAACAAATGAAATCTAACGAGGAAGTCGTTTATTGTGAATCTAAAGATTATTATTTTACAACATAATAAACAGGCTATAAGAGAGGCTTGACGTTACAGCTACTTTTGTAATCTACCATGAAATTCGTAATGTATTCCAAAACTTCATTTCAAGCCAAAATTTTTGTAAATTATCTTTACCGCCTCGAACCCGGAAAAGTTAGATACGTGACTTTTATTTTCAGTAAACTATATTTTTTTCAAATGTTGCGAAATTATATATAAATTAAAATAGCATCTAAACTAGCACCCAAAAATAAAAAACCCTGTAAATCAATAATTTACAGGGTTTTAAGTGGAGTTGGAGGAATTAGAACTGGATTATGATAGTGGTTTAAAATATATAGTTTAAAATTATTCTCCAATAGTACCACGTTTTTCCAACTGCGAATAAAGTATATTCGTAATTAAGTTCTTAGTAGTATAAAATCTTTCAAGGTTTATTATTGCTATACGCAAGGGAAATATTATTTATATATACTCATAGATCTGATTATTTAGTATTTGATTATATGTTTTATTTTTGCACTATCCATATTTAAAAACTTCCCATATTTGTAATACAATAATATTATTTATAACTATCTTTTTACATTAAATAATACTATTATGTTATTTGATGATGTACTAAAATCAGGGGGAAAATCAATTAAAAAACGAGGAGGTAGAAAACGAAAATTAGGAAGAAGAGAAAGAATAAAGGATTGAGTTAGTTCTTGAATTTAACCTCTTCCGTGTTTGACAATACGTAATTGGTTAAAACATTTTAGTAGAAAATTTCAGCTATATTTGTTAGAATTCATACATTATTTTTCGTCCTAAAATTAGCTGAAAACTAATGTGTACAGGCGAAATGTATCAATTATCACCTCGCATTCGGGAAATGTTAATTATCTAATTTACAGTAGTTTATAAGGTTGAAGGTGTACAAAAGTAGTACAAATGAATTTTTAAATTTGTCGTAAAATATTGTAAAACACTGTCTTGCAAGTATTTAACGTGACGAGATTCGTGCGGAAAAGTAGAAAAAAAAGATGTTGCAGCATCTTAATCGTGTACTACTTTTGTACACCTCATATTGTGTAAATCACCATCAACAAACACTTCTATAGATACTGTATCGGAATAAATACACTTTCTTAAAGATTCTCTTAGTTTTTTATAATCTCATCTTTTTGCTTTTACGGTTAATTATAATTATATTTCGTTATCGATTTGACTAAAAGATGAAATTATTTCTGAAAATAATCCCAATAATTGTACTTTTCATTCTGCCTTCCACAATATTTGGGCAGTCGGAAAAAGATTGCGAAGTCATCATAGATTCTGCCATCCAGAAGATGTTCCGAAAAGAGCATACAAAATCGTTGGAGATGCTTATCCGTGTAAAAACGGTTTCTGAGCAGAAGAAATGGGCCAAGCAAAACTTCCGCGCCACAAATAACATCGGACTGAATTATTATCTGATGACAGACTTTGGCGAAGCTTTGAAATATTATCTGGAAGCTTACGACATCGCCACAAATATGCCGGACAAGAAGCACGTGATGACGGTTGTGAACAATATTGCAATTCTTTATTTCCAGGAAAAAAACAACAAAAAAGCCTACGAATATTTCCTGAAAGCTTATCAAACCGCAAAAGAAAACAACCGAAATGACAAAGCCGGCGCTTATGCAGTAAATCTGGGCTTGGTTTTGAACAAATTGAATAAAGCAAATGAGGCTTATAAATACATTCAGGAAGCTGAAATACTGACGAAAGACGACCCAAAAGTCAACATAATGAACAAGATGGCTTTGGCAGAAAATCTTTACATTAAGAAAAAATATAAAGAATCCGAAGCTATTATTGACAATTTAATTCCAAAACTCGAAGCAGATAATCAAACTGAAAATCTGGTTTTTATCCTTTTGATAAAAGCGCAAATCAATGAGAAAAAAGGAGATTATGCTCTGGCAAAATCTTTGGCTTTGCAGGCGAGAAAACTCTCTCCAAATATTAATAATCGAGAAGAAGTTTACAATTATCTTTCTAAAATCAATGCAGAAACCAAGAATTATGACGAGTCGTTGAAATATAAAGATTCTGTGATTGTCGTCAATGATTCGATTTCAAAAATCAATAATTCGGCGTTGTTCAATAATGGTAAAATAAAGTTCGAGATGCAGAATTACCAGTTCGAACTCAAAGAAAGCCATCAGCGTCTGAAAGATGAGAGGAAAATCTATTATATCATCATTGCATCGGCAATCATCATCATTTTGTTGGTTTTACTTTTTCTTTATAGTAATTTGATAAAATACAAACAGCAGAAACAAATCACACAGTTGGAATTTGAGAAAAAACAAAGCGATAATCTGATTCTGATGCAACAACTGAAAGAACAGGAAACTCTATCCTTACTGGAAAAAGAACGTCTCAAAAACGAAATAGAGCAACAAAATCGGCAATTGACTTCGCAGGCTTTGACAATCTCCAGCAGGAATGATGTGGTTGAGGAAATCATTGAAGCGATTGTGAATCAACCTGAGATTTCCAATAATTCCAACTTGGTAAAATCCATTAAAGATTTAAAAATTCAATTAAAAAATAACAATCAGTGGGAAAGTTTCTTCAAACATTTTGAAGGTGTAAATCAGAATTTCATTACAACATTGAAAGAAAGGCATCCGGATTTAAGTTCTTCGGAAATCAGATTCATCTGTTATGTTTATATGAATCTGAGCCATAAAGAAATTGCCTCTATTCTCAACATCAGTCCGGAATCCTGCAGAAAAAGAAAGGAAAGAATCAGCAAAAAACTGAACTTACCTGAAAAAATAAATCTATTCGATTATATATCAACGATTTAAATAAAACCCTGTCACGAATAAAAACAACGAGTGTCACAATATGTCACGCCCTAATTAATATGAATCTTTGTCTTTTTCATCAATTTTACACAAATAAATTTTTGAATATGAAGAAAATATTGACTCTATTTTTACTGGCCATCTGTTTCAGTTTCACTACAAAACTGACCGCACAGATTTCATTTTTAACTTCGCCGGATTACGGGCAGGTTTTTGATGTGACTTACGACCCAAGCAAGCCCAATGTTTTATACGCTACTACGGTGACCAATCACATCGTGAAAAGTTCCGACAATGGAAAGAATTGGGAAGTTCTGTATTCTTTCCCGCTGGATCTTAGTTTTGCAACCGTCAAAGATTTGAGATGGACTGCGGATCAGAGATACCTTAGCTTTATCGTGACGGCAGAAGGTACGGTTTACAATCAGTTGATAATCATCGACCCGGCTAATGGAACCGTCATCAAAAGAATCGATTCTCCTAATGGAAATATGCCAGGAAATTTGATAATGTCTTATTCCATTACCGGAAATAATTATGAGAATATTCTTCTGCACACCACTTATATGTACAACTTTGGACTTGTAACGGATGTTTTTTACACTAAAAATGGCGGAAGCGAATGGGAAAAAGTCTACACAAGTCCCAATAACGAAGGGGTTAACCTGAACAACGTTGCGATACATCCAGGCAATCCTAATAAATTATTCTTGGCCAGAGGTTTTTCTGCGGGAACAAAGTACGGTGGATTATTTGTGTCTGAAGATTCCGGAAATACCTGGACCGAAAAACTTGCCGGAACCAATTATTCAGCGATTACATTTGACCCTGCTGATTCTCAAAAAATGTTTCTGGGAACGTTCTATCTTGCAGAAAATCAGGTTGAGAATCTTTATAAATCTACGGATGGTGGTGACAATTGGAGCATAGTCCCAATCACCTGGACCGAACTTTCCACGAACAGCATTCAGAAAATTGTCATCAATCCAAAAAATTCCAACGAAGTGATGGTCTTGGAAGAAAATGAAATCGTGATTTCAAAAGACGGCGGAAACAGTTGGACGAATTATGTTTATCCACACAACGATTTGGAAAACAAATATTATTACGGACTGAACGCCACTTACAATCCATCGAACAGCAATGAAGTGATTATAAGTTCCAACTATTATCCTTTTCATTCTTTGGACGGCGGAATCACTTTATCAAGATTCAAAAATCCATTTGCGAACAATACCGATAAAGTCAGCTTTCACAAAAGCACAGAAAAACATCTGTATTACGGATTGAGAAGAGGTTTTATTCATCAGAATTTCCAAACCGGGGAAGAAACGCCCATCAATCTTCAGGCAATCAATTTCTTCCCGAATTTTACTAATAATGGACTTTTTGCGGACCCATTAGTTGCCGGAAGAGTTTATATCAGCACGAGCGGTTTTATGGGTTCTACCTTTGCGGTCAGTGCAAATCACGGCGCAGATTATTCCACAGGATATAGTGATTATGGATTGAATATTATGAAAATCGCTACATCAAAATCGAATACCAATCATTCCTGGGTAGCTTTCAGCGAGACGGTAAGGAAATTTGATTTCACCGATATGAGCGGAATTACAAGTGAAGAAGTGGTGCTGCCTGATTTCGGAGTTGTCTTCGGAATCAGTATCGATGAAAACAATGAAAATAATGTTCTTCTTTCCCAGAACAATGAAGTTTATAAAACGACTGACGGCGGACAGAACTGGTCACCTTCAGAAAGTGGATTGGAAGTTTTGGAAAAGGATGTGGATTATATTTACGACATAACCAAAAATCCTTTTAACAAAGACCAATTGCTTTTGTCCACAACTCAGGGAATTTTTATTTCCAATGATGCTGGCGTAAAATGGACCCAAATCTACAGCGGCAATGTCATCAACAAAGCAGAATTTTCTTCCTATAAAAATGGCGTTATTGTAGCGACTTCCAATTTTATGAACGGAAGTGGTGACGGCTATGCCTATCCGCCTTCACAGGTGAGAATTGTTTATTCTAAAGATTTTGGACAGACCTGGAAGGAAGTTTCTCCTGGTAAATTAGGTTATTTATTTTCAGAATCGGCAGCGATTGATTTTTTGGATGATGAGAAAGCGGATATCTATTTCAGCACTTCCGATTTAGGTTTGATAAAATACCAAATCAACCTGGAAACTTTAGGAGCTAATAATAATTCTTTATCAAAAGCTGAACTTGTCATCTATCCGAATCCAACTTCTGATTACATCAATATTTCTGATGATAATGTAAAAGAAACATCGATTGTGGATTTCACAGGAAAAATTTTACTGAAATCAACTTCCAAAAAAATTGATTTATCAAATCTTCCAAAGGGTGTTTACATTTTGAATGCAACTTTAAGTAATGGAAAATCGATATCTAAAAAGATTATTAAAAATTAATATGACTTAATATTCCTGAAAAAGAAATAGGATAATTAAAAAGAGAGCAAATATGATTTTTGCTCTCTTTTTTTTGCTGTCTGTGATTTTCATTAAATGCCAATGCGTTGGTACATACTTTTGTTTATTTAATTTAAACTTTTAAATACTAATATGTTTGCAAGGCTTATAATTTTTAAATAAGTATTGAGTGACAATTAATTACGTCTCATCGACTATTTTTTAATGAACTTAAAAACTTTAACAGATTTTCCCTGCTTGATCTTTATTGAATAGTTTCCTGGTAATAATTTCTCAACGTTTATGGCTTTTGAATCGGAAGTTATAACAGTTCTTCCACTCATATCATATACCTCACTGGATACTTTTTGTTCACCCATAATATTCAGAACTGACGACACAGGATTTGGAAAAATACTGACATTAATTTCCTTAATCTCTTGTGATGCCAGCATGGACTCTTTGCCTGCCAAATAAAGCAGTGTATTTTCTGTTATTTTTTTCACATTTTCATTACCTCCTCCGGGAGCATACCAGTCATACACGCCTGCGCCATACCAGACAACAGTGCCGTCACCGGAGTTTCTGGGGTTGAATTTTGCCCCCTGAATCTCTGTTCCATCACAGTTTTCCAAAAGCACCTCAGCATTTAGTGCTGTCTGGAATACCTGTCTTCTTTGTGCAAGCGTGGAAGTGCTTCCACCTGCGTCATCATAGACTCGGCCCCAGTTAAGATTGTATTGCAAAGCTCTGTTTTTCTTTTCGGTTCCGGCACCCAGAAACTCAATGTTTTTTGACGAATTGGTGCAGCTTACCGTTGTGGTGTTTATGCCAGATAGCAAAATTGGTACTCCTGAACTGCTCCAGTTTGTTCCCCAGGCTCCAGCAGTATTAGATGGGTTTGCGGCGGTATCGCCAAAAGATTGATTGGGTTTGTATTCCCAGGGATTGGAAAGTCCATCAAAGATCCCAAAAACTTCAAGTCCCTTTCCTGCAAAGTTACCCAGGAAAAGTTTTTTTCCGGACTTGTAGAATTGTTTGATCTTCCACATAAAATCATCTTCCAGCTGGGAGCATTGCCCATTCCATTCGAATCCGCTTTCCCTGAGAACACAATGTTTATCGCCATTGCTTTCTGTTGTTCCGCGTGGCCACTCATTCAGACGCTCGGTAAATGTTGCGCCATCACTTTGTATCCAGACAACGTCATAACTGCTTATGTCCGCACCTTCCGCCACATCCTGAAATGAAAAATAACTGCCAGACAATTCTTGGGAATATTTGGGAATAAAAGTGTCCATAAACCAGACCGCCGCGGTTCTGTCATCATTATATAACATTCCGTCGCTTGCAGTTGGAATATTATTGTTATAAACATCTGCCTGTCCCACAAATGCAATTTTTTTTGTTTGTGCACTGAAATTTGCGATGAAAAGTCCTGCAAAAAGACCAAGATAAAGTTTTCTCATAATATTGATTAGTTAAGTTATTGTAATTGTTGAATGTCCTTTTTAGATAATTTCTATCCGACTGAAACAAATGTATCTTCAAAGCAGGATGCGATATTTCAGTTATTGATCAAATTCATCTGTTTTTGTTATCAGTTTCAAAAAAGTGTATGTGCATCCATTTTTGCAGCTGTTTTATCCAGAAAAAAACTTCCATCGGAAAAGCAGATTTATGCTGATGTTACATAATGTTTGAAATTGTAACAAGCTGATTATGTTAGGAAAACAAATACACTTGCAATTCCTGTGAAATACCATTACCAAAAATTGTGTGTGTAAAACTTCTTTATTAATATTGCGTTAATATGGTCAGAAACAAAGAGTATAAAATGATTGGATTGCCTAAGATTTCCCGAGTGATATTTCTTTTGCTGATCGTGATGACAGCTTGTAAGGATGCGTCCAATAAGTCTGATAAGATTGTGATCGGGTTTTCACAAGGGTTGGGAAATCATCCTTGGCGGCAGGCAATGAATCATTCCATGGAAATCCAGGCCTCTCTTCATTCAAATGTACAACTGTCGATATCAAAGGCAGAAGGATCCGTAAAAAAACAGATTGCAGATATTCAGAAAATGATTGATCAGAATGTGGACGTAATCATCATTTCTCCCATAGAACCCGACTCAATTGCGCCAATCGTTGAAAAAGCTTACAACAGAAAAATACCTGTGATTCTGGTGGACAGAAAGATCAACTCTTCAAATTACGCTACCTATATAGGATCTGATAATGAGGAAATTGGAAAAGAAGCTGCCAGTTATGTCCTGTCAGATTCCAAAGGTTTTAAAAAAGTTATTGAAATAAAAGGCGACGACAATTCTTCTCCCACAATAGAAAGAAGCCTGGGTTTTGAGAAATTAATCAATGAAAATTCTGATACTGAGATTGTAAAAGTCTTTAAAGGCCTTCCTGCGGATGCATTCAAAAAGACAATAGATTCTATGGGTTCTCAGAACTTCTATGTCTTTGCTTTTAATGATGAGCTGGCTGCTAAGGCTTGGCAGGTTGCCAGGAATGCAGGCTTGGAAAATCAGATCAAATTTATTGGAGTAGATGGTCTCAATACCAAGGATGGTGGTATTCAGATGGTTTTAGACGGAAAACTCAATGCTACGTTACTTTATCCAACTGGCGGCGCGGAAGCTATTGAAACTGCAATTAAAATCTACGGCGGTCAAATGCCACCAAAGAGAATCAAACTTAATACAACAATCATTGACAGGCTGAATGCGGAGATTATGCGCAATCAGTTCGATAAAATAATTGAACAGCAGGGTATTATCGAAAATCAGGTCAGTGCAGTCAAAAAACAGACTGAACTTTATTCCTCACAAAGAGAACTATTCCGATGGTCGGTTGTTTTGTTGATTTTGATGTTTTGTCTTATTGCTTATGCAATCTATCTTATCTATGCCATTAAAATCAAAAACAAACAGCTGACTCTGACTAATGAAAGAGTGACAATACAGCGCAATCAGATTGAAACAATTGCAGATGAACTCAAGGAAAGCAATGAGGCAAGGGTCAACTTTTTTACAGGGATGTCCCACGAATTCAAAACGCCTTTAACGCTTATCCTGAGCTCTTTGGAATCTCTGAAAGAAGGAACCATACAAAAAGGAGGAAAGCCGTCTTATGAAATTGAACTCATTAGTAAAAATTCCAACAGACTACTTCGCTTAATAGATAATTTGTTGGATTTTAGAAAGATAGAAAATAAAACATTTAATCTGAGAGTCTCAAAAACCAATATTTATGATTTCACTTTTGGAATCTTCAGGGATTTTGAAAATGAAGCCCGGAAGCGGAACATCAAATTTGAAATCCATGCATCCAACAAAAATATTGAACTTTTTATAGACCGAAATCTGATGGACAAGGTTTATTTCAATCTTTTGTCAAACGCCTTCAAATTCACACCAGACAACGGTAAAATTGAAATATCAATTCAGGAGAAAGGAAATCTGGTGGTTCTAAGTTTTAAAGATAATGGCATCGGAATACCGGAAAAAGAAATAGGTAATGTCTTTGAAGCTTATTTTAAAGGTTCTAATAATCGTAAAAACAGCTCAGGAATCGGATTGCATCTTAGCAGACAGTTTATTGAGCTTCATCTGGGGAAAATTGAAGTCCATTCTTTTCAGGGAACTGAGTTTGTTATAAGTCTTTTTAAAGGTAATAAGCATTTCAATGAAGACCAGATGGTAAAAGAAGCCAGTTTGGTAAATGCTGAAACACTCGCGAGTGGCGCCATATTCGCAGGAATTGAAGATGATGTTTTTGTACAAAGTCCGGAAAATGATGGAGAGCGTTATTCATTGCTATTAGTAGAGGACAATTCTGATTTATCCTTTTTCCTGAGCAACAAACTGCAATCTGAATTTGATGTGTCGACATCCGACGGAACAGATGCTGTTGAAAAAGCTGTAGGAGAGATCCCGGACATTATCGTTTGCGATGTTAACCTGCCAGAAAAAAACGGATTTGAGATCTGCGAAATTCTCAAAAATGATCTAAGAACATCGCACATTCCCATCATTTTACTCACGGCTCTTGATAATAAAGAGTCTTATCTCCAGGGACTGAAATCCGGTGTAGACCTGTATCTTACAAAACCTTTCAGTTATCCTATTCTGACACAATCCCTGCAGGCATTGCTCTACAACCGCGAGAAGCTGCGCTATTATTATACCAATAATATCGGAAAAATTGTTGACAGTAAGTCGTTTGGAAGTATTGAACAAAGTTTTGTCAATAAGCTTAACCAAATCATTATGGGAAATGTTGACAATGCTGATTTTTCTGTGGAGAATCTTGCCGATCTGCTCAATATATCCAGAATACAGCTTTACAGAAAGATCAAGGCGATGTTTGATGTGAATGTAAGCGATTATATCAATAATATCCGTCTGGAACAGGCCAAATCTATGCTGCAAAATCCTGAGTTGACCATTTCGGAAGTGGCGTACAAAACCGGCTTCTCATCCCCGAATTATTTTTCTACTGTCTTTAAAAATAAGTTCGGCTTATCACCGAATGCTTTTAGGAAAAGTGTTGGTAACAATTGATTTTCACCTGCCTTTATCAAACAATAGATTGTTATCCTAATTTTCTAAGTATATCAATGGATTACGCTGTTGCAGGAAATCTATCATTTATATTAGATAAATGTGATAAATAGTACCTGACAAATTCTTTTCTGAAATTTCTTTAAATATAATTAACAATCCATACAATTGTAGCAAAACTTTAATTCATCAGTTTTCATCTCAAATTCCAGGTAATCTCAGAATAATTATAATCTGACATCAAATCAAAATGCGTCAAAAAACCTGTAACATTTTTATAAAACAATGTCACAATTTTGAAATTACTAAATTTTTTTCTTTGTTAAATTAAATTAAGGTGTTGATTTACAAATAATTGTATTCAGTTAACGAATCGTTAACATTGCTGAAATATTTTGTTACATAATTAGACCTTCGAATTGCCATCTCGGAATATATTAGCCACAAACAAATAAATATTTTCAGCAGATGAATAAAATTATGATGTGGTCTATCACCGCAGCTTTGGCAGGATTTCTATTCGGATTCGATGTCGTTGTAATTTCCGGAGCCGACAAAAAATTGCAGGCACTTTGGAATAGCTCTGATGCATTCCACGGAGCGGTAGTGATGGGAATGGCATTGTGGGGAACAGTAATAGGAGCAATCTTCGGCGCTGTCCCGACCAACAGATTGGGACGGAAAAAAACACTTTTGGCAATCGGAATTCTATATGCTTTGTCAGCAATAGGTACTGCACTTTCAAATGATCCTTACCTTTTTGCATTTTTTAGATTTATGGGTGGTTTGGGTGTTGGAGCTTCCACCATTGCCGCACCGGCTTATATATCAGAGATTGCGCCTGCAAAAGATCGGGGCAGATTGGTTTCTTTATATCAGTTTAATATTGTTCTGGGAATTTTGGTTGCATTTTTATCAAATTATTTACTGAGCGGAATTGGCAACAATGACTGGCGTTGGATGTTGGGTGTTCAGGCAATTCCGGCTTCAATATATACATTCTTTGTTATTACCATTCCCGAAAGTCCAAGATGGCTGATTTCGCAATCCAGAGTAGAGGAGGCAAAAAAGGTAATGAAAATCATCAGCCCGGATCAGGATTCTGAATTGCTGATTATGCAGATGGAGGAGGATCATGCCGATGCACCTAAGGAGAATATTTTTATGAAAAAGTTTCGTTTCCCTTTGATGCTGGCTTTTCTTGTGGCTTTCTTTAATCAAATGTCAGGAATTAATGCATTTCTATACTACGCGCCTCGGATTTTTGGCGAAGCGGGATTAGGCGAGAAAACGGCACTTCTCAGCAGTATCGGGATTGGCATTGTGAATATGGTATTTACTCTGGTTGGAGTCAGTCTGATCGATAAAGTAGGAAGGAGAAAATTGATGTTTATTGGTTCCATCGGATATATTATCTCGTTAGGCTTAGTTTCCATGGCTTTTTACCTTCATTGGTCCGGCCTGGCGATCCCAATATTTCTTTTCCTTTTCATCGCATCGCATGCCATTGGTCAGGGAACTGTAATCTGGGTATTTATCTCAGAAATTTTCCCGAATCATCTCCGTGCATCGGGACAAGCGTTCGGAAGTTCTACGCATTGGGTGCTGGCTGCCATCATACCTTCACTCATACCAACCTTGTTTTCCACCATCGGAGCAGGAACTGTTTTTCTGGTATTTACCATTGCTATGGTTTTTCAGTTGCTATTTGTCATTTTTATGATGCCTGAAACGAAAGGTACTTCCCTGGAAAAATTAAGTAAAACACTATCAAAATAATATCATTCGCTATCAATCTATTCTAATACAGGTGGATGATGAAATAACCTGCAAGACAATAAAAAAATTTCAATGAAAAAATATATTTCAACGCTCATCGTAGCCATAACTTTCCAATCCGGACTCTATGCGCAGTCCGAAACTAAAATTTCTGAAGAGCAATTTTACCGACCAAACTTCCACTTTAGCCCAAAAAAGGGATGGATGAATGACCCGAACGGACTCTACTATAAAGACGGCGTTTATCACATGTTTTTCCAGTATTATCCGGACGCAAGCAAATGGGGACCGATGCATTGGGGACACGCGACCAGCAATGACCTGATCAAATGGAATGAGCAGCCAATTGCACTTTTTCCAGATGATTTGGGATATATTTTCTCAGGAAGTGCGGTGGTGGACATCGATAATACATCAGGTTTCGGAAATTCAAAAAACAATGCTGTGGTTGCCACTTACACATATCACAATCCAAAACTTGAGAAGGAGGGCAAAATAGACGTAGAATCACAGGGAATTGCTTATTCCCTTGACAACAGCAAAACCTGGACAAAATATAATGCAAACCCTGTCCTGAAAAATCCGGGAATCCGTGACTTTCGTGATCCGAAAGTTTTCCGTGACAGCAAGAGAGAACAATGGATAATGGTTTTGGCAGCGCAGGACAGAATCCACCTCTACCAATCGAAAGATTTGAAAAAATGGGAATTCCAATCCGAATTCGGAAAGGATTTGGGCGGTCACGGCGGCGTTTGGGAATGTCCGGATTTATTTCCGCTGAAAGTAGAAGGCTCCAACGAAGAAAAATGGGTGCTAATCGTCAACATTAATCCGGGAGGTCCGAACAACGGTTCCGCAGGACAATACTTTGTCGGCGATTTTGACGGCAAAATATTTAAAATAGATGAACATTTCACCCACCAGCTTCACAAAGAAAATGCAGCCTGGCTGGATTGGGGGAAAGATAACTATGCAAGTGTTTCTTTTGATAATATTCCGCAGAAAAAACGAATTATCATAGGCTGGATGAGCAATTGGGAATATGCGCAGGAAGTTCCAACAGAAGCCTGGAGAAGCAGTACGACAATTGCAAGAGAAGTTTCTCTGAAAAAAACAAAAGATGGATACATCCTTAAAAATATGCCGGTTGCCCAGCTGACAGATTATCAGGAGAAATCCATCAGGAAAACAATTAATATAAAATCTGAAAATCAATTGTTCAGAAGATCAGAAATTGACCTTACGAAAGCAGTTGCAGATTTAGATTTGAAGAAAATGACCGCAGGAAAGTACACTTTTGCTCTGAAAAATACTTTGGGAGAAGAACTGATTTTCGGGATTGATAACACAAATAAAGAATTGTTCATAGACCGCTCCAAATCCGGAAAAACAGATTTCGGAAAAAATTACGCAACGCCTGTCACCAAAGCACCGCTGAATCAGGTTTATTCTGATGTGAAAATGAAATTGGTCATTGACAAAACTTCTATCGAAATTTTCTTTAATGATGGCGAAAAAGTACTGACAGAAATTTTCTTCCCAAACGAAACTTTCTCAGAACTCACATTGTCAACAGACACCAAAGGAAGCGCTTTGAATATCGATGCCCATCAGCTTAATATCAAATAAAAAACTATATCATATGAAGAAATATAAAATGGCAGTTGTGCTCTGCCTTCTTCCTTTTTCCTACGTCTTTGCACAGGAAATTGTTAAAGGAAAGGTATTGTCGCCGAATCAAAAACCTCTGAGCGGCGTGACTGTGACCGTTTCCGATACGGGTGCATCTACAACTACAGACAGCAGTGGGGCTTTTCAAATCAATGATTTGAAAAAGGGGAATACACTGGTTTTCACTTATCCCGATTATTCCACTCAGGAAGTGGTGGTGGACGAAAAAACAGTTCTCAATATTGTTTTGGCTGCTGATAAAATCAAAAACATCGACGAAGTGGTGGTTACCGGATACACGAAACAGAGAAAAGCTGACATCACCGGAGCAGTTTCCATAGTTGATATGAAAGACCTGAATAAACAAGGCGAACCTAATCCCATCAAATCCTTGCAGGGTAGAGTTGCTGGCGTTAATATCTCAACAGACGGTTCGCCATCCGGTGGAAATACCAAAGTGCTGATCCGCGGTGTCGGAACCTTGAACAACACAGATCCATTATATGTAATAGATGGTGTACCTACGAAAGCGGGAATGCACGAACTCAATCCTGGCGATATTGAAACCATGCAGGTTCTGAAAGATGCTTCTTCCGCAAGCATCTACGGTTCCAGAGCAGCCAACGGTGTGATTATCATCACTACCAAAAAAGGTAAAAAAGGGAAGATGAGGATTGACCTGAATTATTATACGGCTTTTTCTCAGTATGCTAAGAAAACTGAAGTGCTCAATGCAAAACAATTTGGAGAGGTACTTTGGCGAGCTAATATCAATGATGGTCTGAATCCTAACCTCAACAATCTCAGCTACAACTTTGACTGGGGTGTACTGAATGGTGTGCCTACATTGTACAACAGCTTTGTGCCTGAATATCTGGACGCAGCGAAAACCATCAAGTCTGCCAATACCAATTGGTATGATGAGGTTTCCCAAACAGGTGTAGCCAATTCTCTGGATTTTTCAGCTTCCAGTGCTTCAGACAAAGGTTCTTACTTCTTCTCTATGGGTTACTATGATAATGATGGCATTGTCAAACTGACCAATTTTAAAAGATTGTCTGCCCGTGTGAATACGTCCTATAATTTCTTCGATGGTAAATTAAAAATAGGTGAAAATTTCACGTACAGCAAGACCAATGAGCTGATGGATCCCGGAGTTCTTGATCCAGCTCTGAGAGCACTTCCTATTATTCCTGTTCGTACAGTTGACGGAATTGGATGGGGCGGTCCTGTTGGAGGAATGAATGACCGTCAAAATCCTGTACGTCTTTTGGAATATAATAAAGACAACGGTTACCGCTACCAAAGGTTTTTCGGAAATGTGTTTGCCGAATTGCAGATCGTAAAAAATCTGATTTTAAAATCAAGCTTCGGTATCGACTTTTCCAACTATTACAAACGAATGCTTCAAAGGAGCTATGTTTCCGGTTATCTTCAGAATAATATGAATGCCGTGAATATTGATCAATCCGATACTGAAAAATGGACTTGGACCAACACTTTACAATATACTGCAAAAGCGGGTAATCACCATTTCGATATTTTGGGAGGTACAGAAACGTATCGCGACACTTACAACAATACCTGGCTGAGAAAAGAAGGCTTCCTGATTGAAACACCAGATTATATGTATCCCGACGCTGGCACAGGCGATGCTTTTAACGGCGGAAGTTCCACATATTACAGCTTGTTATCTTACTTTGGTAAATTCTCTTATGATTATGACAACCGTTATCTGTTCTCAGCAACAGTGCGTTATGATGGCTCGTCACGATTTGGAAAAAACAACCGTTTTGGAACATTTCCTGCCTTTTCGCTAGGATGGAGAATCAATAAAGAAGATTTTGCTGAAAAATTGATTCCTTTTTTCTCAGATCTGAGGTTGAGAGCAGGCTGGGGACAGACCGGAAACCAGGAAATAAGCAACTCCGCGGTTTACTCGCTTTACATTGCCAATTATGCAGGCGGTAATCCTACCTGGGCCACTTCTTATGGAACGGCTTACGATATTTCCGGTGTTGGAAGCGGCTTGTTACCTTCAGGATTTATTGCCACTCAAACAAAAAACGATGATCTTAGATGGGAAACCACTACGCAGACCAACCTCGGTTTGGATTTTGGATTTTTCAACCAAAAGCTGACGGGAAGTGTGGATGTTTATCAGAAAGATACCAAAGATATTCTGGTATTGCCACCTTATCTCGGTGTCATTGGCGAAGGCGGAAACCGCTGGATCAACGGTGCTTCTATGGAAAACAAAGGAATTGAAGTTGCTCTAAGCTATCAGGACAAAACATCGGGCGGATTTGGCTATGAGATTTCAGGAAATTTTTCAGTGAATCGAAACAAAATCACGGAACTTCCCCAATCCGTTATCAATAATTATGGTGGGAATGGTACAACAGATAACATTCTTGGAAGACCAATCAATTCGATGTATGGCTATGTTGCCGACGGACTTTTCAGGACGCAGTCAGAAGTGGACAATTCTGCAACACAGCCGGGAAAAGGCTTGGGCAGAATCCGTTATGCAGATTTGAATTCAGACGGAATCATCGACGACAAAGACAGAACCTGGATTGGAAATCCGAATCCTGGTTATATGTACGGCGTCAACCTCAATTTTTCTTATAAAAACTTTGATTTATCAACCTTCTGGCAGGGCATCGGCGATGTGGATGTCATCAATGCTAAAAAATATCAAACCGATTTCTGGAGCGTGGATGATGTGGGTTCCAACAAAGGAACAAGACTCTTAAACGCTTGGTCGCCAACAAATCCTAATTCTGACGTTCCGGCACTGACTACAGTGGACAGCAATGCAGAATCCCGGTTCTCATCCTACTATGTGGAAAATGGAAATTACCTGAAATTGAGAATTTTGCAATTGGGTTACAGTATTTCGAAAGATGTGCTTGAACAATACAAGATCTCAAATTTCAGGATATATCTCAGCGCACAGAATCTTTTGACCATCAAATCAAAAAGCTTCACAGGCATCGATCCTGAAACACCGGCATTTGGTTATCCGCTTCCGCTGACGTTCAATTTTGGAGTTAATTTATCCCTTTAAACATAAATATTATAACAATGAAAAAATATATACTACTAACAATAGCTTGTGCCTTTTTGCTTGGAACTTCTTCCTGCAATGATTTTCTGGACAATGAGCCCAGAGGTGTGCTTTCCGAAGCTGATGTCATAACCCCTCAAAACGTTGATGGTTTTGTGGTTTCTGCTTATGCTGCTCTTGGAAATGACCATTACGACACGCCTTTCAGCCTTTGGCCTTACGGAAATGTACGTTCGGACGACGCCTATAAAGGAGGTAGCGGAACCAATGATATTCAGACCTTTCACTTTTTTGAAATATCCAGTAATATCCGTTCGGATTTCGGTGAATTAGACCGCCTTTGGTATCTGCATTATGTAGGTATCGGTAGATGTAATAAGGCTATTTCCGCACTCAATCAGCTTTCAGATGCACAATATCCCAATAAGCAAAAGAGAATTGCCGAAATGAAATTTGTGAGAGGTCATTTTTATTTCCTTCTAAAAACGCTATTCAAATATGTGCCTTATGTGGATGAAAATACACCTATTGATGAATATCCGAAAATCTCCAACCGGGCTAAAACAGACCAGCAATTGTGGGAAAGCATCGCTTCCGATTTTGAATTTGCAGCTGCAAATCTTCCATCAACACAATCTGAAGTTGGAAGACCTAAGAAAAGTGCTGCATATGCCTATTTGGCAAAAGTAAGACTGTATCAGGCATACGAGCAGGACGATAATTATACGGTGACTCAGATCAATCCTGCTACGCTTCAGAAGTCCATTGATGCTGCGAATCAGGTCATCGGAAACTACACTTTGGAATCAGATTTCGGGTACAATTTCCTTCCGGGAACACACGAAAATGGTCCTGAATCGGTTTTTTCCATTCAATATTCAGACAACGATGGGACACTTTTCGGAAGACTGAACTATGGTGATGTACTTTCTTTACCACAAGGTTTAGGCTGCTGTGATTTCCATAAGCCAAGTCAGAATCTGGTAAATGCTTTTAAAACCACACCTCAGGGTCTGCCGATGTTTGATACTTATAACGAAACTGATTTGAATTACAATCAGCTGAACAATTATAAAGTAGATCCAAGACTCTACCATACGGTTGCATTGCCGGGATTGCCCTGGAAATATGAAGAAAATAAAATCTATCAGGAAAGCTGGAACAGAAGTCCGGGAACTTACGGTTACTACGCATCATTAAAAGAAAATGTACCTGTAGGTTGCGGCTGTACTGTCAACGTTGATCCTTTTTATGGCAATTCCAAAAACAGGATCATCATCCGATATTCTGATGTTTTGCTGATGAAAGCTGAAGCTCTTATAGAACTCGGACAAATCAACGAAGCGTTACCATTGATCAATCAGGTGAGACAACGTGCGGGAAACAGTACGGTTTTAACTGGAAGTTACACCAGCAACAATCTGATCAGCAAATATGAACCTGGAGTCAATTGTACATGGAATCAGGATTTTGCCAGAAAAGCCCTGAGATGGGAGAGGAGAATGGAGTTTGCTATGGAAGGCAGCCGCTTCTTTGATCTTGTGAGATGGGGAACTGCAGCAGGTACGATGAATACATACTATTCCGGGGAAAAAACGAAAAGATCTTACTATTCACAAGCCGGATTTGACCACGGCATTGAAGAATACTGCCCGATTCCTTTAGCCCAGATCAACTTCAGCCAGGGATTGTATAAACAAAATAATGGTTATTAAAAACTAAAGATTTATGAAAACAATATTTAATAAATTTCAGATAGTGATTTTGCTGTTGATTTCAGCAATATTGGTGTGGTCCTGCGACAGTCAGATAGAAGACGGACTTGTGACAGAGGTTTCTGTAAATGTTTCTTCCTTTAGAGTAAATGGCGCAGCGGGAGAGATTGATAATAAAATTGATAAAATTACAGTGACGCTTCCTTATGGAACAAGTGTGAAAGCTTTATCGCCTGCCATTGAAATTCCGCAGGGTGCATCGATTTCGCCAGCGTCGGGAACAGCACTGGATTTTTCGCAGCCTGTAAAATTCCGAGTGAAAAATGGAAATATCTACAAAGATTATCAGGTAAGCGTTATCGCTCAGGTTCCGATTATCAGTTTTAAAATTAATGGATTGTCAGCAACCATCAACCATTCCGGCAAGAGCATTTCTCTTACGGTGCCTGAAGGAACGGATCTAACAGCATTAAAACCTGAAATAGAAATGGCACCCGGCGTGAGCATCAATCCTGCATCTGGAACTGCCATTAATTTCAGCAATCAGGTTCAGTTTACTGTATCCAATGCCAATCTCACGGAAATATACGCAGCGAAAGTATCAACACCTGTTTCGGGACCATCGGTTGCGTTTATCGGAATGGCATCTACCAGGACAGGCTTGACAAATCCTGATGAAATTGCAGCTTCCGACTGGCTTTTCGGTAAATTCTCGGGAGCGGTCTATGTATCAATGGCGGATGTGGCGAGTGGGACTGCAGACTTAACTGGAATCGATATTATCTGGTGGCATTTTGATTCTGCTGCTGCAGTTCCCGGGGAGGCGCTGAACGCAAATGTGACATCAAAAATTAAAAACTATTTAAGCGCAGGAGGCAATATTCTACTCACAGGATTCGCTTCACAATATGTGGATGCTTTGGGTATTGTTCCTGCAGGAAAAGGTCCTAACAACGTTTTCGGAGATTTCTTACCGAATGGATTTATAGATTCAGGGAGTGATTGGGGAATCTCTTTCAAAGGTCACGAAAATCATCCTGCTTTTGAAGGGCTTCAGACTTACGAACCTGGAAAGGCCAATCTTCTTCAGAAAGGAACATTCAGGCTAAATCATACAGCGTGGTGGTTTTTGCCGGAATGGGGCGGTTACGTGAACGGCGCAGGCTGGAGAAACCAAACCGGAGGTAATAACCTTGCAAGTGAAGGTTGGGATAACACGCTGGACGGAAGGGTTGGCATTGCTGAATTCCCAGGCGGAACTGCCAATAAAAAATGTATGGTTATCTCGATGGGTGCTTATGACTGGTATAATGAAACGGCAAACGGAACTCCAAGCCAGTCTAACGGATTTTTTGATAACATCAAAAAACTGACGGAGAACAGCCTTAATTATCTTGTAACTAATTAATTTCAGAACCAATGACAATCAAAAAAATATATTTAGCATCTGTAATGGCTCTGGCAACTTTTTCCTGCCAGAATAATGATTCCGTTGCAGATGTGAATCCGGATGAGATTTTCAAACAGACCAATATTTTTCCGCAGCCGTCAAACCAATGGATGGGAACTGGGAATCCATATTATACGGCAGGTTATGTAGGCGACGTAATGCCTTATTACGAAAACGGAAAATTCCACCTTTTCTTCCTGCACGACGCAAAAACGAAACCTGCTGGTGAGGGATTTCACGATATTCACAGCTTTGAGACGACCAATTTTAATGATTTCACTTATCAGGGAAGACAAATACCTTACGGAACAGCTTCAGAACCGGATTTCGGAGTGGGAACCGGAAGTCTTGTAAAGGCAGGAAATACTTATTATTACTATTACACTGGGCATAATGCAAGTGCTTCATTTTTGTCTAATAATCCTCGAGAAAGTGTTCTTTTGGCAACGAGTACAGATATGAAAAACTGGACGAAAGTGAAGAATTTTAAAATCACAGCTCCGGTAGGATATTATGATTACGAATTCCGTGACCCGCACGTTTTCTTTAATTCTGAAGACGGAAAATACTGGATGCTGGTTTCTGCACAGACCTCAGCCAAAAAAGCCGTCGTGCTAAAGTTTACTTCTACTAATCCTGCAAGCGGAAACTGGACAGTGGGAACCCCGATTTATACGACGACTTCATCGGAAAATTATATTATGCTGGAGTGTCCGGATCTCTTCAAAATGGGTAATTATTGGTATCTTGTCTTTTCAGAAAACTGGAGCAGCGACACCGGAACACATTACAGAATGTCAAATTCACCAAACGGTCCGTGGATAACTCCTGCAAATGACAGGCTGGACGGTTCCTACCTCTACGCAGCGAAAACAGTTTCGGATAATACAGACCGCTACATTGTAGGCTGGACTGCCAGGAAAGTTCCTGAAAGCAACACCGGCGGAAAGGACTGGGCCGGAAATCTTGTGGCTCATAAACTGAGTCAGAACGCTGATGGAACTTTGGCTGTAAAACCAATTTCAGCAGTACAATCTGTGTTTGGACAAAGTGCTGCTGTTTCCGTGGATAAAATTACAGGAAATGCTTCTCAGAACGGTAACAGTTTTAATCTCTCTGCCAATTCTCAGGTGATGTTTGGGAAACTTCAGAAAGCCAATATGATCACTTTTACTCTCAATGCTTCAGCAAGTGGAAAATCAGGAATGATATTGGCACAGGATAACAATGGAAACAGCGGATTCAAAATTTCATTTGAGCCTTCCGCCAACCGAATTGCCAGTTATGTCTTGAACAATGGTACTGAGGAATTTGTAAATTCTTATCCGTTATCCGGCATTTCTGGGACAAGTTATAATGTGACAGCCACCATTAGTAATGATATCTGTGTGGTTTATGTGAATGACAAAGTAGCTTTTAGTAATCGTGTTTATGATGTCGTGAACAGAAATTGGAGTATTTTTGGTACTTCGGACAGTTCATTCAGTAGTATTAATGTCAAAAATCCCTAATTGATGATTCTTAATAAAAAAATAAATGCAGTAAGCTACGGAGAAGTGCTCTTCGATGTTTTTGGCGATGAAAAAAAAATAGGTGGTGCACCGCTCAATCTGGCACTTAGAACAGCTTCTTTCGGATTTGCGGTGGCGATGATAAGTGCCGTAGGTAAGGATGAAGACGGCGAAGTTATCTGCGATTATATTAAAAATAATAATGTCGATACCAACGGAATTATCACAACAGATGATTACGAAACCGGAATTGTTCAGGTTACACTCAACGAACGTGGTTCTGCATCTTATGAAATCAAATTTCCTTCTGCCTGGGATTTTATAGAAGCAGATGAAAAAACAAAAGTTGTCGTAAAAAATGCTGACGTTTTTTTCTACGGAAGTCTTGTTTGCAGAAATGATGTTTCACAAAAAACACTTTTTGGTTTGCTGGATTCGAATCCTGAGATGTTTAAAGTTTTCGATGTTAATTTGAGAAAGCCTTTTTATCATATCGAAGTTCTTGAAAAATTAATGAAAAAAGCCGATTTCATTAAATTCAATGATGAGGAAATCCTGGAAATTGCCTCAGAATTAGGATTTGAATCAGATAATCTGGAAGAAAATATCCGTTTTGTTTCAGAAAAAACGAAGACGAATTCCATTTGTGTGACACTGGGAAAACACGGTTCCATATTGCTATGGAACGACAAATTTTACAAACACGGCGGCTATCCTGTGAAAGTGGCGGATACTGTCGGAGCAGGCGATTCGTTTCTGGCAAGTCTGATTGCCAAATTATTATCGAATAAAAATTCCGATGAGGCTATGGATTTTGCCAGCGCAGTAGGTGCGATCGTAGCAAGCAAGCCTGGTGCAAATCCAACCATTTCGCAGACTGAAATCGATAAGCTGCTTGGAAAGACTTTATCAAGCTTGTAATTAGTTAATATAAATCTCAATCACGATAAATAATCTAAAATCGTCTTGCAATTTTGCAGGACGATTTTATTTTTAGCTTTAGCTTTTAGGAATTATTGATAGTATTTGGATTTCATAATTTTCTATTTAAGATTTTTAAGTATTTAATCTGCAATAGTTGCAAACAAAAAAAGATTAAATCCTATAGTTTATTTACGGCATTATATTGGGTTAGTCTAGAATAATCAAAAAGTTATTTGATTTTAAATCTACCATAATGTCCATAATTTATACTGCGGGTTTTGAAAAATAAATATACTGACTTAGGCAAATCTACATTGGCAGAGTTAGTTGTAGCTGCACAGATCATCGGTGAAACATCGGCGTCTGAAGCTGCGAAAACTGATTCTGTCAATTCTTTTCCCGAAAAAACATTAGAAAAACTAAGATCTGCCCAACTTTTAACAGCAAGCATTCCCAAAGTGTATGGCGGGAATAATTTGGGGTTGGTGCCAGGCAGCAACTTGGCTTTGCTTACTATTCTCAAAAATATTGGCAAAGGAAATCTGGTAATCGGAAGAGTTCTGGAAGGACACATCAATGCCCAAATATTAATTGACCAATTTGGAGACGAAAAACAAAAGAAGCTTTTTGCAGAAGAAGCTTTTGCCGGTAAATTATTCGGTGTTTGGAATACTCAGGCTCAGCATGGTACATTTTTATCTAAAAAAGAAAAAGGTGATTATCAACTAAATGGTTCAAAAACCTTTGCAACTGGTACTGATTATGTCACACGACCAATTGTGACGGCTGCAAAAAAAGATGGATCCTGGCAGATGTGTGTAGTGCCTCTTGATAATGCAAACATAAAAAGCGACTCAAGCTGGTGGAATCCGATGGGGATGAAGTCGAGCAGAAGCTTTAAAATGACATTCCACAATACAAATATTCCAAAAATTAATCTGTTAGGATCGGTAGGAGATTACTACCAGCAGCCAGGTTTTAGTGGTGGAGCAGTACGTTTTGCAGCAGTTCAGCTGGGAGCTGCGGAACAGCTTTTAGACGAAACGAGGAAATATCTGGTAAGCTTGAACAGAACAGGCGACCCGTTTCAAAAAATACGATTGGGGCAAATGGCCATTGCGGTGGAGTCCGGAAATCAATGGTTGAATGGCGCCGCTTTGAGAATGGATCGATATATGAAAAAACCTACGAAAAAGAGAGGCGAAAATTTCATCATTTATGCCAATATGATGCGTATTGCGATTGAGCAAATCTGTACTGAAGTTATGACCCTTTGTCAAAAATGCGTTGGTGCACGTGGACTTAATAAACCTCATCATTTCGAACGAATCATTCGCGATCTTAGCATCTACTTGCGACAACCTGCTCCCGATGCGGTCCTTGCGGATGTTGGCGGTTATGTACTTAATTCCAATATTTCTGCCGGTGAAATTTGGGATTTAAATTTTAATAAAAAGAAAAAAAATGAATCAAATAAATTACGATAATATTCCATTAGCGCCTGAACAATGTGTGACGGGATTTGGAACAACACTTATTGTTGCACCGCACGCCGATGATGAAAGTTTGGGTTGCGGCGGCGTCATTTCATTGCTGAGGAAATATGGACAGAATGTTTTTATTTTGCTGTTAAGTGATGGAACATTATCGCATCCCAACAGCAAAGAGTATCCTGCCGAAAAGCTGCGTGATCTGCGCGAAAAAGAATTGCTGGATGCAGCAGAAATACTTGGTGTGGATGCAGAAAATATTATATTTTGTCGATTTCCGGACAGAAATGTGCCTTCAATTCACAGTGAAAAATTCGAAGCGTCCGTATCCAGTATTTCCAAAATACTAAATGTTATTAATCCACAAAGCATCTTCGTCCCATGGCGAAGAGATCCACATCCCGATCACAAGGCCGCTTTTCAACTGATAAATTCTGCAGATACTTTTAACGCAAAAATTTATGAATATCCCATCTGGCTGGAAGAGCTTGGAGATTCTGGCGATGAACCAACCCCTGAGGAATCAATGCCCTTCAGGCTAAATATCAGCAATGTGCTTTCTCAGAAGCAGGAGGCAATCTCGAAACACCTTTCGCAAATCACAGATTTGATTACTGACGATCCCGAAGGATTTAGACTGTCTCAGGAAATGCTTGATCACTTCAATGTACCTTATGAAACCTTTTTTATCTCAAAATAATGGAAGAAAAACAATCTTTAGATTCCAAATACTTCAAAGATGTCTATGATGCCAGTGAAGATCCATGGAATTTTGAAACCAGCGAATATGAATCAGCAAAATATGCTGCAACCATCGCAGCGCTTCCACAAAAACATTATGAAAATGTTCTGGAAATTGGCTGCTCTATCGGAGTTCTCACAGCACTGTTGGCAAAATTATCTACTCAATTGCTGTCGACTGATGTATCACAAAAAGCTTTAGATATCGCAAGTAAACGCAACAGCAATCTTAATAATATTTCTTTTAAAAAGATGATTTTTCCTAAGGAACTTCCAAATGATCAGTTTGACCTGATTATGGTTTCAGAGGTTGCCTATTACCTCTCGCCTGCAGATTGGGAATTTGCGGTGAAAGAATTATATGAAAGAATTGCTCCCAATGGAAATATAGTGTTAGTACACTGGCTGCCTGAAGTTCACGATTATCCACAGACTGGAGATGAGGTTCATAATAGCTTTGAAAAATTAATGAAAGATAAAATGTTCAATGTTTTCAGCACCAGAGCAGAAAATTATCGGATTGATGTCTGGACAAAATCGTGATTTGAATATTCCTTTAGCCTGATTTGCAAATCTCTGATCGCAATATCAATAGGAACATCAGGAAATTTGTTTGCGGATCTTTTTTGATTGAATGCAGTCATTTTTTCATACCATTCTCCGAAATATAAAGAAGTATTGAATGAATTAAAAATCTCGTCATTATTAAAAATTTCAGGAATTGTTTGTTGAATTAATTGTTTAAATTCCAGTTCGGTGATATGACCTTTAAGATCCCAAATATCCTTCAGGATTCTCTTTTGGGTAAATCTACTGATAATCGAATCTGCACATTCTACATAACAATTTTCAACATGAGTTCCCATGTTTTTCCAGACATTGAGCTGGTAAGAAAGTCCAATTTCTGTCCGGCCAACCCATCTGGCGGAAGTGTGAACAGTTACGTGATGACTATGACGAATCTTTGCATCTATCATTTGTAATCGATCAAAAAATGCACAATCTTCTAAATGGTCTACAAAAGGTACACCGCCAGATTTGACATAACAATCTGTAGTAATTGCAAAACTGCCATTGAAATGCTGATGATGTCTTGGAACCGGATCAAAGTTATAATTAATAATATGTCCTTCAAGTTCAGCAATTAACAGCTGGTATTTTTCATCTTTGAGGTGGTGCGAAAGTGTAAATTCATCCAAACTTTCAAGTTCATTGGGATAGAGTAAAATTCTGCCACCTACAACTTCGGCACCACTATTTATCTCCAGTTGTGTTTGCGCAATCCAGTCCGGAGCGACCATTGTATCACCATCTGTCGTCAAAATAATACCACCGCCATTTTTAATCAGTCTGGCACACGCACAATCCATCAGTTTTCTTCTTACAAAACCAATATTTGCCTGATTTGGCAACAAGGTTACTTCCTCCAGATAGATATTGATATGAGGATTTTCAATTTGAAATTTTTTTATAATTGAAACTGACTGATCTGAACAATTATTGGCTAAAACCAAAATTTCAAATTCTTTAAAATCAATAGGTTTACCGGAAAGGTTCTTTTGTTTTGCAAATGAATCCAATGTTTTTAAAATATAGGATTCCTCATCCTTTACAGGGATGACAACGCTTGATTTTACGCCTGGCAAAATTTTAAATTTCGAAAAAAAAGAATCACTAAAATCTTCTGTTGTAATAATCATGATATTTTAAGTTCAGATGCAATTCTGATATTTACAATTCTGATACCAAGACATTGGCCAAAATAACCAGTTGAAAAGATTTTTGTAAAATTTGGATAAATACTTGAGTTAAAAGTATTACTCCATTTTTTTTCCTATTTTTATAAAATCTAAAATTTTCTCAGTCCAGGAAAATATCTATATTAATTCCTGAAATCCTCCAATTGAAAATAATTCAGCATAAAATAAGCTTACTTTCAGAATACTAAACAAGTAAATAAATCAAAATGATAAATATAAAAGTCAAACGTGAAAAAATGAATGCAGTTTTCACAAAACATCATCTTACAGGTTTGCCTTTTGATGCCGTTATTCATCATTTCAGCGAGAAAGATCAGCACGAGCATATCCATGATCACCCTTTTGGTTTTACAACTCATATTTTAAAGGGTAGTTATGTAGAAAGGATTTATGAAATATTTGAAGACGGAACTTATACTAGCTCAGTTCATCACAGGAAAGAAGGCGATTCACATTTTGTTCCGGCCAGTACGATCCACGAGATTATTGAACTTCCGGAGGGAGAATGTTTTACACTCATCAGACCAAATGCACCAGAAAAGGAGACCTTTTTCTATAGGTTTGAGGAGGGAAAAGTTTTCAAAAGGCAATGGAATAAACGGAAGTTTACAGAGGTTGGTAAAATTTAATTGCTTAGACCTTCATATTTAAATCGCTATGTCTTTTTTAATTAAAAAGGCAACAAATATTCTTTATTGATGCGTCTTATTTGAAAATCTTCGATATACTTTTCAATTCGAAATATTGGAAAGTATTAGACTCACAGTTTTCAATGAGTATGTATTTTAGAATATTATTTTTATTATTTTAGATGAATTCGAATCCTGAAAATTCTCTTTTTTATGAGCAAAAAGCTTTTATTTTTCATTATATTAACGTTAGTATTTAGTTTACCGTCTAAAGCACAGAACAGTGCATTAGTTCCAACTGATGTCATTCCGTTTCAGGTAACTGTGAAAAAATCTGTTTTTAAAGGTAAGAATGCTTTAGCTCTTGAAATACCCGGTCAAGCTAATGGAGATAAAACACTTGCGGTACTAAAGGATATTGATTTTCACAATGGTATTATAGAAGCAACCATTTCCGGGGAGCCACTTGCAAACGCCGGAGAAACAGCTCGTGGATTTGTTGGTATTGCATTCAGGGCAGCTTTAGACGCTTCTAAAATGGAGGTTTTATATTTGCGGCCCACAAATGGTCGGGCGAATGACCAAGTACGCAGAAACCACTCCAGCCAATATATTTCTATTCCAGGCTATCCTTGGGAAAAATTAAGAATCGAAGCCCCGGGACAGTATGAAGCTTACGTGGATATATTACCTGCAGAATGGATAAAAATAAAAATTGTTGTACATGATGAAACCGCCAGACTTTACATTAATGGTGCTTCTCAACCAACTTTAATCGTAAATGATTTAAAGCAGAGTAAAGATATTCGTGGGAGTATCGGATTATGGATTGGTCCCGGAACATTGGGGCATTTTGCAGATGTTAAAGTAACCAAAGTGGATTAACAAATGATTTTTTTCACATGGTATCTCTCTCTTTGTGCATTATTGGTTGGTAAATTCTATAACATTTTGAAAAATTACCTTAATTCAAGTCTTTGTTGAATGCTTATGGCAATAACTTAATCATTTTAGCTTTCTGTTAATTTAACACTTCTGTCTTTCAGAGAATTTCCCTTTTCAACTTTTCAACGTGCTGATTCTCATTCTTATGCCGTTTTTTATAGACCAGCTAAAGAATTCTCAAAATGAAAATCTAATTACGCAATACGGCGGATATTTAATACGATTTTTTCGAAATATTGTAGATGTTTTTTGCTCTGTTCTTATATTAATTTTGTAGTTGTAAAGTAAATCGCTTTTTTTTACATATTATCAATTATAATAACTTATAATTGATTTATTAGCACGTATTTTGCAATATGATAATAAAAAAAACTTAGTATGCTAAAAATTTATAGTTTGTTTGTATTATTCAGTGCCCAGTTTTTATATTCGCAAAAGCCGGCATCTAAGTTTTCGACAATTAGTCAGTCTTCATCAAACATTTTGAACTTCCAACATAGAGCTATTGAACATGATTCAAACGTTCAAAATCCACTTATTAAATTTGATACTGAAAAGCCTCATGCAATAGTAGAAACTGATTACACGCTAGCTCCAAATAGCTATATTTTTTACAAAAATGGTACACTGCCAGATGGTACAAAAACTGATGGATTATATATTCCTGTTGCAAAAGCTTATCAAATGTGGAGACAAGGCAGGTATATGCAAGATGATTCTGGTATATTCACGCCAATCAATGAAAATGGCGAGCAGACTGCCACTGTATTTTGGGAAGATGTAAATGGATTAGTAAATTCAACTTCTATTGAGGGTATTGGTGAAAACGCAAAAATTAAAGTTATAATTGATAAGACAAAAGGTGAGGGTAATGCGAGTATCGCATTTAAAGTCGATGGCATCATTTATTGGACTTGGCATATTTGGGTTACGGATGATCCTAAAGCTGGAGCAACTTATGACCAAGGCTTTGAAACTGATGTACTGAATCAATCGTTTACCCCTCAATATATGGATCGGAATCTTGGAGCAACAAATGCGAGCTTTCTTGGTCATGACTGGCACAAGTCAGGTGGTCTGATGTACCAGTGGGGCAGAAAAGATCCGGTGCCTCCATTGGAATATAAAGATGGAATGTTCTACGAAGTGACAGGCGATGTTGGAAGCAGAAGACATTCGCAGGCAAGTTTACAGTCTTCTCCAATATCTGTAAAACAAAGAGGAGCTGATACAGGTAGCAATGAGATCACTGGAAATATAAGATATTCCATTAATAATCCCATAAATATTATAACCCATTCTCCAACTGATGGTACTTGGTTTTCCAGTCAGGAATATAAAAGTAATAATTCCAATCCGGATCTTATAGAAACGTGGGATCTTTGGTCTGATAATAGAAAAGGTCTTCATAGTAATGCGTCTAGTGGTGATAATATTGTTGCTGCGGATAGCAAATCATATGAGCTAAAATCAGAATACGACCCGTGCCCAAATGGTTGGAGAGTTCCTTCTCATTATGGAAGAAATACTATTAATAATAATCTTAACCCATTAGGCAGGAAAAACAGTGGTTTCAATGATGATACAAATACCGCTTACAGTCAGATATTGCCGAATTCAGTTAATGATGCATTAATCGGAGTGAAGGTATATCCTGGGAGAGGAATAGATTTCAATGGGACGGATAATAGAAAAATAGGATTAATTCCAACTTCGGGAAATTATATATACTATCAGACAGGCGACGGTAATCCACAGGTTGTCTATCAGGATCAAGCATCTGATGGTGTTTTGCTAAATGCCACTTATGGGATTGGAGGCAACAGAGGAACTATTATTCGTAGTGATGCCGAAAGAGCAGATATTTCCAGTACTGGATGGAATGGAATCTACGTCAACCAAACACTTAAAACAAACGGATTGGGAGCGGTAAGATGTATGAAAGATCCGAATATGTCATTGTTGCCTTCAGTTTATGATACAGAATATGTTTTATCAACAGACAATGATCAGACCGATTATAAGGCATGGACAAAAGAATCCAATAGTTTTGTAGTGATGACTGGTGAAGCAAATGATCCGGTGTCGCAAGATAAAGAGCTGATTATTAGTCTTAAAAAAGCCTACGCAATGCACAAACTTTACCTTTCAGATAATAAGGAACTTCCGTCTGGTAATATCGATACAGGTAGTGTGGTATGGACAGATAATGAGAGCTTAATTAAAAAAATTCAAATAGTTGGGACGTATCCGGATCAGCAAATGAAAGTTACCCTAGCTGCGAACAAAAAAGGTAATGCTGTAATTGCTTTTCATAAAGGTAATAATGGGGTGTGGGGAACATCTAATCCGGATAAAATTCTTTGGAGCTGGCACATTTGGGCGCCGGTCACATATCCGATGTCTGATCAGAATCAAATAACTTATAAGACTGAATCTGTTGAGAATGGTGGAATTATCCCTACTACAAATAATCAAATAATAAATCCCGCTAAAGGTGGAACACCTCTTACTACCACGTTTATGGACAGAAATCTCGGGGCTTTGCAGGCATTGCCATCATCCCTGGAAAGACCAAATTTAGCAGTCGAATTACAATCTAAAACACAAATTCAGCAATCTGGCGGACTGCATTACCAATGGGGAAGAAAAGATCCATTGCCAACTTTCCATAATCCTGGAGGAACTCAGTACATTTCTGCTCACGCCAATAGTGTACAGGTCGCAGCGGGATATAGTGTTTTTAAACAAACCGGCATAGATGCTGATAACAATGTTGTTTTATCAATATCAAACCCTATTACCGATTCCATCTTTTCATCAACAGACAATACCGGATACTCCAGAGAGTGGAATGTTTATAAATCTTCTGCGGGAATTGTTGCTGCCGATCCTAAACATGAAAAAATTAGAAAAGTCATAAAATATGCTACTGAAAATCCATTTTACTTTCTTTTCAGATCCAAAACAGGGAATGAACTTGGAATGGAAGATGCCGGGACATTACTCGCAAAATCATTACAGGTAAAGGATTGGATTTCCGACGAAAATGGACTTGCGCAAGACAGATGGGGACACGCTACAGAGAAATCTGTCTATGACCCTTGTCCCGGAGGATGGCGAGTGCCGGATACTGCAAACGCAAATTTATTTGCTGCAGGCTCCAACGGTTCTTATGCAAAAGGTTCTTCTCCCTGGTTCTATAATGGCTACAACACAACAAACAGTTTTTCAGATTATGGTATTGTTCAGAGTACAATTGCAGATCTTATGGGTGGTTCGGCTAATAATCCGGTAAACGTGAGGCAATATCCAGGCTACACGCTTTCAGTTACTACAGAAGGTACAACACCAAGCAGCAGATCTGGCTGGGTATTTAGTTTTACCGAATCCAAATATAACATTGGAAATATTCCGGCAATTGGCATCAGAGGAATACTTGGTGGGAATGATTGGAAAAATATCAGGAGCGGATCTCCTGAGGCAGATAATTACAAATATCAAACTGGATTATGGACCAGTTCTCCTGCCGATTTCTATACAGGTTACGCTATTGGACTTGATCTCAGCAGCACGTCAGGTTCCGGAGGAAAACTTGCATCGGGAACCGGTTTTTACCCACAAGCTGCTATGGGAGTGAGATGTGTAAAAGATACAGAAAGATATATGGGAGATCTGCCATACACGACAAATACTGAGACAACATACCTCAATTCTGTAATTACGATAAAAGATTATAACAAAGGTGATATCCAAATTCATCCAAATCCTGTAAAAGATGTGCTTCACATAGTTTCAAAAAATAACAACAGACAGGATTCGGGATTTGTAATTTTCAATACCGCAGGAGGTCTTGTAAAACAAGGTTATTTTAGTAACGGCACTATAAAGATTGCAAATTTACCGACAGGTATTTATATCTTAAAAGTTGACAATTCTCCGGAAGCTTTCAAAATAATCAAAAAATAAAATGATTCAACCCAGATTTTTTACAATTGAAACTGAATGATGAATTTTTAAAGTTGGTGTAGGAAAATATATTTAAAGACTAAATTTTTATCTTGAAAAAATTCTCATTCAGCCATTTCAGTTTATTATAGCTTTTCAGGAATTTTGTTTTGAGTTCTAAGTTTTTTTCCTTGGCTTCCAGTAATTTATTTTCTCTGGAATTAATCAAAAACAAAGAACTTTCTCCATTGCTGAAGCGGATTTCTTCCGCATTTAAAAGACGCTGATAGTTATTAAGGTTTTTACTAGAGATATCGATCTGTGTGAAATAATTGCTGACCTCATTTTTATAAGTTTCAATTTTCGTGCTGATCTCGCGGGATTTTAACTGAAAATCCTGCTGGTTCTGCGAAATTTTAAGCTTAGCTATTTCATAATCTGCTCTTGCCTGTCTCAGGAAAATTGGAATTTCGAGTTTCAAGCCATATTGAAAGTTATTGTCAAAAAGAGGAAGATAATCCGGTTTGTAATTTTCTTTATTGAAAAAATTGTAGGTAAAATCCAGTTTGGGAAGAAAGCTCTGCCATTTCAGCCGTCTTTCACTTTCGAGAATGTTTTGCTTCTGAAAATAATATTCGACTGAGGCATGATTTTCCAGCTGTCTCGAAGAGATGTTCTCAACTAAAAATTCATAATCCGAATAACCGGAATGTCCGTCTAAGTTGGATGAAGGAAAAATCAGCTGCGAAATTTCAAAAAGTTCCCGATTGTCTTTCCAAAGAAACATCTGCAAATCCTGCGTGCTTTTAACAAAATTAAGATAGGCGTCACGCTCGCGAAGTTCAAAATTTTGTAATTGAGATAAAACTTCTACAGTATCAATAGCCGGCCTTTCGCCGTACTGATACGTTTTTTTGGTGAGGATAAGACGCTCTCTGTTGATCTCTACGGCAGATCTTTGTAATTTGTAGATTTCGTAATTCTTTACCCATTCCCAAAACGTATTCTCCGCATCCAGAAGCAGTTCGTTGGTTAGGACGGTTTGTTCCGCTTCTGTCATTTTCAATCCGAATTTTGCCTGATCAAGCATCGCTCGTCGCTTGTCGTACAAAAGGTTTTTGGCTAATGGAATCGTAACCCCGAATTGATACAATCCGCCTCTCGTATCACTATTATTGATTTTTTCTCCATCCAGATAGTTGTAGCTTCCTGTAATGTCGAGTCCGTACCAGGTCGGGATTCCAAGTTCGATGTTTTTCTGTTCGTAATATTTTGTCCCGTCTATATTTTTTTCTCCAAATTTTCCGGCAATTACGGGATCGAAGTTTCCTCTTGCTTTGGTGATTTCTGCATTCGCAATTTTATTTTGAAGCTGATATTTGAAAGCCAAAGGATGGTAATTCTTAACAATGTTAAGAAATTCCTGATGCGAAAGCTTCAAAGAATCCTGCGCATAGGAAAACTGGATACAAAGCAAAAAGAGAATAAACGGAAATTTATTTTTTAGCTTTTTCATCGCCTGCAGATTTGTCTGTTGCTTTTACTTCATAATAATCCGGCGGAAAACCGTTGATGTTTCGCCACAACTCGTACCAGATCGGAACATCATTCAGAATGGCAATTCCCTGAACGCCGGTTCCCATTTTGATTTTTGGAGGCCATTGTTTTTCGTTTTTATCCTGAATGACCAACGCTTTGAACATTCCATTGGCACTGATGTTATTTTCTATAGCAATCACTTTTCCGGCAAAAGTTCCGTAGCTGGAATTTGGCCAGCCTGAAAAAACAATTGCAGGAAAACCATCGAAAATACACATCACTCGTTGCCCTTCTTTTACCAATGGCAGATCTACAGGTTTTATGTAAACTTCCACTGCATAATCTACCTTTTCCGGGACAATCACACCAATGCTTTCGCCGTCTTTCAGTATTTCTCCGATTCCCGCTTTGTTGAGCTGAACCACCTGCCCATCCTGGGAAGCAATTACAAAATACAAACCTTGTCTTGCACGGTAATTGGCAACCTGATTTTCAAGCTTGGCAATATCACCGTCACTTCCTTCAATTTGTCCCATGCTTTGGAACCTGTCACCTTCTGTCTTGCTCAATTTCTCATTATAATCCTGAATGGTGGCGTTTTGCTCGATGCTTACATTTACAATCTCTTGTCGGGTTTGTGCCAATTTATTTTCTGTGGCAGTTTTTTTTGCTAAAGCATTTTGATAAGAAACACTTCTCTGCTGAAATTGCGTAAGGGAAACCAGACCTTCATCATACATTTTTTTCTGTCTTTCGTACTGGTCAGCAGTCATTCGGAGTTCATTATTAGCAGCTGCAAGCTCAGCCTCCTCAGCAGCCATTTTATTATTTAGCTGGCTGATTTTCACTTTGAGCTGGCTTAGTTTCAGCTCTCTTCCTGAATTTAAAGCCTGCATTTGATCGTTGGTACTTCCGACTTTAGCTTCGTAATATTTTTGCAGACCTTTTTTAGCATCTACCTGTTGTTCAGTTCTTTTGACCAAAAGCGGATCCAGATAATCTTCCTTCACCTCCGAAAGTTGGAGTAGGGTATCACCTTTTTTTACATAATCTCCGTTTTTCACATGCCATTTGATGATCCGGCCGGGAATTGGTGAATTTAGCTGTTGCGGACGCTGTTCCTGATAGAGCGTACTCACATTTCCAATGACTTTGATATTCTGAGTCCACGGTAAAAACAGAACGATAATTCCGCCAAGAAAGATGAATAAAAACCATCTTTTTACCCGGGACTTTTTGTTGATTTGATATATTTTATTGACTGATTGCAGTTCCATTTCTTAATCTTTATTAAATAAATTTTTAACCGTTCCTTCTTCGATATGCAGATGCTGGTCTGCGTTACTTATTAGTGCTGGGTCTTCGGATACAATGACAATCGTAGTTGTTTCTTTAAGCTTTAAAAGATAATCTGTCATTTTTGTTCTGAACTCATCATTCATTCCGTCAAGCGGATCTTCAAGAATAAGCAATCTTTTTCCGCCAACTAAAGCTCTCAGAAGCAGAATTTTCTTTTTTGAACTGAACGACATTTCGGTATCTGTCTCGCTGATATTGGTAAAGAAACCGTTGCTGAACTGGCTTGAGAAATTCTCAATTCCCATCTCTTCAGAAATATCAAGAATCTGCTCTGCCGACGTTTCATTGTGCCCCAGAATGATATTTTCGTACACTGTGCCTTTGATGATGGTCATATCGTCAAGGTACATCCCGATTTCATTCCTTAAAGCTATTTTATCGATATTCTTCAGTGGGATTTTATCAACCAAAACACTTCCGACAGTTGGCTCATAAAATCCGGTCATCATATTGAGAAGCAAAGATTTTCCGCTGCCTAATTTGCCTGATATGACGCTGATTGTATTTTCATTAATTTTAAAATTTACATTCTCCAAAATTTTCTGGAAATCATTGAATGCAAAAGTCACATCTTTGAACTCGATAGCGAAACCTGTATTTTGCTCCTCAAAGGTGATCGCACCCATTTTTTCTTCGGGCAAATCTGTCACTTTATTCAGCTTCGCCAAAGCAGCTATCACGTCATAATAACTTTCAAGACTTACAATCAGCTTTTCTACCGCCGTCATAATGCTTAGTACAACGATTTCAGTCGCGATAAATGCGCCAATATTCAGCTGCTGATTGATCAAAAGGTAAGTTCCGATGACCAGCATTACCAATGTGATAATCACTTTGAAAGCGATGATGGTTTTGTACTGAATTACCAGAACCTTGAAGTGAGAAGTTCTGTCATCGATATAATCAACGACTCTTTCATCTGTTCCCTTGAGATGAATTTCTGTTTTCGAATTGAGCTTGAAGGTCTTTATGGATGCAGCAATATCTTCCAGCCATGATGCAACCTCGTACTTCTTGTCACTTTCCTCGATACTGGATTTTATTCCGCTTTCCATTGTGAATCTGAAGATGATAACCACGCAAATTATGACCAATGCACCAAATACCAAAAACCAGGGATGATAGAATGAGAGCAGCAGAATTCCGAATAAAATCTGGATCAAAGCCGTAGGAATCTCAAGCAATATCTTCGAAATGCCTTTCTGGAGGTTCTGTGTATCAAAAAAGCGATTGACCAGCTCAGGCAGATAATATTTCCTTGTGGCTGATAGACTGACTTTCGGAAGTTTTTCTGCAAAAGCAATAGAAAATTCGACAAAAATCTTTTGCTGGATTTTCTCAATGATCTGCATTACTTTAAGCCTGAAATAGCCGACAAGCCAGGTTCCTAAGACCACAAACGCAATGAGAATATAGATGGAAGTGGCCATCGTTGCTCCCATCACGAAGCTGACGATAGATTGTATCCCAAGCGGAACACTTAGCTGTACCAAACCATTCAGAATGGCGTAAAAATAAATGTTGGTAACGTCTTTTTTCTCTTTTGTTACATATTTAAAAAGATTATAGCCGTGCTGTTTTGGAGAAGTTTCCATTTGTGTCATATTATTTGATCAGAGTGAAAGTGATGAAGCGCAGATACTCCAGAACATATTTTTTATGTTCTATTTTATTGATATGATTATCTGTCAGTTTCGGAAGGTGCTCACTGAAAAACTGCTGATTATGAGCAGTTTCAAGCAATGTACTTGCAAATGATTTTGGATAAAGGAAATCTGGTTTAGCTTCCGATATCACTTCTCCAAAAAAATTACAAAGGCTCTTCAGGGGATTGAAAACCAACTCTTTATTGATCTCATCCACTTCTTTTACCAGGTAAGATTTACTGCTTTCTGCAATCACAATACTATGAAGTTTAGCAAGATCATAATCTTCAATCTTATCATCCGTCTCATCATTATGGGTAATGATTTCAAGAATTTTTTCCATTTTCTGATGTGGTTCCCTGATTTCCTGTAATCTTTGCTTGGCGATAAACTCAATATAAGACCAGTACCAGTTGAGAATGTAAGTCAGTAATTTATGTTTTGAAGAAAAATATCTGTAAACTGTAGCTTCTGTAGAATTGATTTTTTGCGCTAGTTTTCTGAACGTAAAACTCTCGAAACCAGTCTCGTAAATAAGTTCTATTGAGTCCTTTACGATTGATTTTCCAATCTCGCTATTCTCAGGATCTTTTAAATAAAGATGTTCGTTGACTTTAAATTTTAACTGAAATTCCATATTTTATATCACTATAATTTAAAATAGCAAATTAAATACCAAAGATAGTTTAATATTGTTTTTTGATAGTAATACTATTGCGTAGCTTTGAAAACTGTGGATTACAAATTCCCGATGCATTTTAAATATTTTCTCAAAAACTTAAGAAACAAGAGCAAAACTTGTTTGAAATAATAGCCTTTTTTCCCATTCATTAAAAAAATATTTCAAAAAATTTGATTTTTGATTAGGTCAAAAAGTACGAAAATATTCTATGACTTAAGATTTTATAAACAAAGATGTATCTGTTTTTACTACTATGAATCAAAAATAGCAAAACAAAATGTTTAGATTTCTTCATAAAATGATATGCAAAATAAATTCGAAATACTTTTAAAACTAATATTTTGTTTTTTTTTACAAAAAATCAATTAAATTGTAATTGAATACAATTGTATTAATTCAATAAATAATTATTTTATGTTGATTATTAAAACAATAAAATCATTTATTTTTCAAAAACTGTAAAATTTGGCAGAGATTCATTAAGTTGTATTTGTTTGATTATCATTTGTTTATGTGTGAAATGTAATTATATTTGTGTTGAACACAAAATATAATGAAGAAAACTAAAATCAATTTATTTTCTAATGTTGACTATAAAGTTTACGTAAGCTTTGGAGTCCTTTTTATATTGAGTCTCATCGTACTCATTTTTCAATATACAAGACACGTCGATTGCAAAAACGCGAAATACTTCATTCATTCTTGGATTGATTCCGATGGTAAATGAGTACGGAAAAGTAATGGCATTTTCTGGTAAAACTTTATTCAACGGTGACAACTTGGGGCTTCAGACATATTCTGTAGTAAGATTTTTCGATTATGTGACCAAAGTTTTGATGGATTTCCTGAACAGAAGAGCGTTTGAAAACTTCACAGCTGTGACAAGAAAAGAAATTATGAACCAAATTGTTCGTTTTCTTGACGGAATTACTGGTCCTGGTAAACTGATTGAAAATTTTGAAATCAGAAAATTTGAGCAGGATCCCATACAAAAAGACAGAATTCATCTTGATATTCATATGAAACCTGATTTTCCGGCTAAAAACTTCCTGATTAAAATGGATGGTCATAAAGGTGATGACGGAAATGAGTGGGAAACAGAATATGAGCAGAAATAGTTTTTAATTTGATTAATTTGTGTGAGCGTGGAAATTTTTTTCTGAGCTTTTTTTGTTTAAAAAGTTTTATAGCACTTAATACATTCTATTATTAATAGAAAATAATAATAGAAATCGAGATTCTGTATTAGAAATTTACTTGAATATAAGTCTCATTTAATTACTTTTTGGAAAACTTCTCCATTTGATTTTTTTGGACTGCGTCCAGATTAATTTATTTTTTTTAATATCTCAAAACAAAATATATCACGTCAAGTTCTGTCGCCGCCCTCATTTACTTTTGTATTATCAAATCAAATCAAATCAAATTAAAACAAAAGAAAAAATGAAAAAGATAACCATACTTTCTTTGGATGGCGGCGGTATCAGAGGGATTATTTCTTGCATCATACTCCGTTATCTGGAAGAACTTCTACAGCGAAAAGACCATCCTAATGCAAAGCTTGGCGATTACTTCGATATGATTGCGGGAAGCAGCACCGGCGGAATCCTGGCGTCAGTTTTACTCTATCCTAATGAGAACGGAAAAGCCAAATATTCTATTAAAAAAGCTTTTGAACTTTATACGGAAAAGGGTGAAGATATCTTCAATGTTTCTCTTTGGGAAAGCCTTGTGAATCCTTTCGGATTATTCAGCGAACGTATTTCTCAGGATAATTTGGAAAGACAACTCAAAGATTTTTTCGGAGATCTGGAACTGAAGGATTTTATAAAACCATCGCTCATTACCAGCTATGATATTGAGAACCGAAAAGCAAAGTTGTTTAATACAATTAATGCAGAACAAAGCCAGCAGAATTTTTTGGTTAGAGATGTTTGTCGAGCAACTTCGGCAGCACCAACTTATTTTGCCCCGGTTCAGATCAAATCAAAATACGGACAATTCTTCAGCCTGATAGATGGCGGAATGTTTGCCAATAATCCGGCTTTATGCGCTTATGCCGAAGCCAGAAAAATTCCTTTTGCCGACATCTTCAAAAATCCATTCAAACCAAATTATCCGAGTGTAAATGATATGATTATTGTCTCGATAGGCACCGGAACAGAAATGAAAACATATCCAATTAAAAAATACCGAAATATCGGAAAGCTTGCTTGGGTAGGACCAATAATTGACATTCTGCTTTCTGCCAATGCCGAAACGGTTGATTATCAACTCAGCCAGATGTTTATGACATTGGGGAAACGGAATCAGCAGAATTATTACAGAATTAATCCTTCATTGAAAACCGCTTCTCCGGAGATGGATAATGTGAAAAAGAAAAACCTGGAAGCATTGATACAAGCCGGTTTATGCTATGTAGAAGAGAATGATGAACTGCTGAATCAGATTGCAGAAAAATTGATAAAAAACAAAATATAAATTTTAATGCGACGAGTTTTGGCGCCAACGCAGAATATCTTTGAATTATAGAAAAACAGAAACAAAAACAAATGATGAAAACAAAAAATAAAATTTATTGCGTCAAGTTTTGGCGTTAGCTCCCACTACTTTTGGATTATAATTAAGGCCTTAATTAAATAATCAAATCACTTTTAAAAAATCAAATGAATGTTAGCCGTAAAAAGCGGATAAGGAAACCTATTACCCAATCACAAAATATTAAATGCAAAACACATTAGAAAACAACAAAGAAAAATCTTCTCAGGATTACAGCATAGAATGGGAAGATATTGAGAACACAGATCTCGAGTATGACTACGATCTGGATGAGATAGAAAACTTCTTTCGGGAAGACTTTAACGAGAATATTATTTATTAACACTTTAAAATTTTAAAAATTATGACAACAAAGACAGTATTAAAAACTTACTTCGAAAAAGGAGACACTCCGACAGAAAGCCAATTTCACGAATGGTTGGATTCTTACTGGCACAAGGAAGAAGTACTTCCCGCGGATCAGACCTATAAAACAATTTCTGCTAATATAACATTAGATGATAGCTTTCACAATTCCATAGTACGTATCACAGCTAACTCAACAATTACTGTTCCTAATACTTTGAAAGCAGATTTCAATTGTGTATTTGATGTGGTAGGAAATATTATGGGAACATTCGTGGAAGGAAGTGGCGCAACATTCAGCGCACCTTTTGGGAAAATATTAAAAGACAATGGGATGTGTACTTTATACAGGTATACTTCAAATATTTTTAGATTAAACGGAGGACTATCAGTAAACCAAGCATAATGAAAATTAATATTAATAATTACAATTTTGCGCAACGGAAACTTAGAAGCAGGTTGCAAGGCTATTATAAATTCAACGAAAATTTATTGGGAGCTAAAAATTACGCAAGTTCTACAGGTACATTAGGAGCTAAGGCAGGAAATCCAATTTATGAAACTGGCAAGCTTGGTATGGGTTGCAAATTTAATAACCAACAAACGGGATATAGATCTCCTAATGGTCATCTTCATTACAATTTTGACAGTGGAGATGGTATTACGGTATTACCCTTTTCAATATCCTTTTGGATGAATCTTGCATCGGTAAGACCAACTAACAATACTCAAGGTATGGTTTTCGGACTTATTGGGAGAACCGGCGGTGCCAAGGATCAGTGGTATGTGCAATATCCCACTACAGTCTCTAATGTTGTTTATGAAAAATTACGATTTGTAAAGGTAGATGGGGGGTTAGGTAAAACCAGAATTATCACTGCAGAAGTTACATTGCCATTTGACGAATGGCTTTTTATCACAATAACAGATAAAGGTATAGGTAGCGAAAAAATATATGTTAATGGGCAGGAAGTTACACTAAATATTACCGATAATGGCTACGTAACATTTTTGAGCGGAACACCTTATGGTACTTGTATATCTATGCTATCTGCTGCAAATTATTCCGGAGTTTTTTTTCCTGGTTCACTTGATGATATAGCTATATTCAAAGACTATATTTTAACAAAAGATGATATTGACTGGCTGTATAATAATGGTAGTGGGAATGAGATCATTTAATGTGATAATAACTTTATTATTTTCTATCAAATCATCTGCGAAATTATAAAATAAAAAAGTCTGTGATCTAATTTCATCCTAATCCAGCAATTTTAATAATAAAAACTGAATTCGAGGAAAAATCCTTGAACAGCAAGAAATATGTCCAAAAATAAAAACAATTTTAAAACAACAAACAAAAACAACAAACAAAAACAACAAACAAAAATGACAACACCAGACAACACAAATCCGGACGCAAGTAATCCGGTAGATCAAAACACAAAAGCAATAGCAAACCCAGCTACACAAACATTATTCAGATTTGTAAGCCTTAGAAATCCACAGTTAGCTAAAAAAGAAGGCAATACAAAATTTATCTTCAGAGAGGAGAATTATAAGGGGGTTTTTGATGAGCTATTACTAGGATGGAAGCCAGAATTAAACAAATCAAAAATTGACTACTTTACAGAAAATGTAAAGGGCAAAGATTTCGATTTCAGATATATCAAAAGAACAGAAAGTGACATTGCAAACTGGTTTGGTAATTTTTACATATCAAGTAAAAATCTTATTTCTAATGGAAGCTTGCCAGCGGATGAAGTAAACGGACTGATTTCAATTATAAAAACGTTCGAAAAAGATGAGCAAAAATGCAAAGAAGTTTTTGGCGGTCTTTGGGACAGTGTCATCTATCAGGTTCTTACTCAGGAAGATTTTTACATCAAGGAATTGTTGACTCAGATTTTGCAGACTATTCACTATGCTAAAAACTATGAAATTTTTTCTGCAGAATCCAACTCTAAAAAGAGACTTGCAAAAGAAAAAGAAATTGCAACGGCAAAAGTGGTAATTCCGGATTATCTCTTTGTGGATTCTGCTATTGTACCGACTGTACAGCAAAATCAAAATTTTACGGTAGGTGCAAGTGCGGTAGGTTCACAAGATGATATAAAAGGGACAAATGCCGATAGAATTCAAGATCAGAATATTGAGAATTCCGCAGTAGCAGAACAGACATATCTGACTACAGAATCTATGCTGAAACGCCAAAAAGTAGCATTGGCAAGCTTGGAAAAAGAGCAATTGGAAAAACTACAAAAAGAGCTTTCCAAAACACAAAAGCTCTACAATAAAGAATACTCAAAAGCATATGATCTGGCCACTCAGCAATATCAGAAATCAATTATGCCGGAGCGGGAAGCTTATGAACAGAGACTTTTGGAAGTTGAAGCAACTTTTAGTGAAGAGATGACAGAGGCAGCAAAGAAATTGGCGCTGAGTCGGGTTACAAAACCAGAGTTTCCGGACTTCGAATTCGAGTTTCGTGCGGAGAGGGATGCTGAGTATTTGCAAACCAAATTATCCGAATCAGCTTTATTTACATTTGCTAAGCTCATTGCTGATTCTGCATCTGAGGAAGATCTGTCTGCCAGAATCTCCAACGGTAGTGTCTTAGCAGAAAACATCTTGGCAATTGGCAAAGAGCAGTACATTCTGCCGGCAGATGAAAACCTGAATTTTGAAGAGATGTTCGAGACTATCAACTTGAGACTATCAGAATTAAACGAAGAAATCTACCAAAACACAGAAGTTGAAAAACAGAAATATGTAAGTGTAGGAGGGGTTTTGATTCCGGTAACTAATAACAATGAATCAACTTCGAATGTTATTATTCGTGATGCAGAGTTTTGTGCTTATGAAAATGTACCTAATTCTGGAATAGTTAATATTGGAGGAAGGATGAGTATTCCTAGCTCTTCTACTTTTAGCGATATTAGTTATAATGTTTCTAATGGTAATGTAGTTGTAAAAGAAGGAAATTATCATAATTTATTAAGAACAAATGATGGGGTTTTAGAAATACGTGATCTTTTTGATAATAAGTTGTCTATGGCGGAGTTCAATCAATCAAACACGTTTGTAATGAAATGTAAAATAGATGGTTTAGATACGACTTTAACATTAGATATTTCAAATCAGGGTTGTAATAGAACTGAATTGATAAGCGTTCCTAATGATAATTCCACAAATACAAATTCCTCTAATAGTTCTTTCATCCCAAAAGGCTTCGGCATCAAAAGATTAGGTATTGCAGACTATCTTAAAGTAGAGCAGTCAACTCATGCTTATGTAGAAGGAGAGGTAGCGGGTATTGAGAATATTATGGCTCGCGAATACCGTGAAAAATCCACAAGAAGATTACGCAGAAGCGAAATTACAGAAACAACATCTTCTGACACAGAAAAAGAACAATTGACGGATACTACTACGGCAAGCCGTTTCGAAATGCAATCTGAAATTGCCAAAATGCAACAAGAGGCTACCGATGTTGGTTTGAATGTTCAAACTGGATATAAAGGTCCAGGAGGATTATTTTCTTTAAACATTGGAGCTAGTTATGCCAATCACCGTTCCAAAGAAGAAAGCATGAGACAAGCTGTGACACAGGCTCAGGACATAACATCAAGAGCATTGGATAGAGTGGTCACAAAAGTACATCAGGAACGTATCGAAAAAATTATTGAAGAATTTGAAGAAAACAATTCTCATGGATTTGATAATAGAAAAGGCGATAAGCACGTAGTCGGAGTTTACAGATGGGTGGACAAGCTAATGAAAAACCAAGTATGGGATTATGGCAAAAGATTGATGTTTGAGTTTGCAGTACCACAGCCAGCAAAAATTCACACCTTGGCTACAGCGTCTTTAAAAAATGGGAAAGTAATCGAAAAACCTATAGATCCTAGAAAATCCGAAAAATTTACAATGAAGGATTACACAGCTGTAAGTGAAGAAAATGTTTTTAAATATTGGTTAAGTGAATATAATGCAGAAACCGAAAGCATTCCTGCACCAACCATTAAAGTAACAAAAGCATTTGCTTATGGTAAAGATAAAGTAGCTGAAGTTAATGACTCAGATACAAGTGCTATTGGTATTCAAGATACTATAAAAATTCCTGAAGGCTATGTAAGTACCAGTTATTCTATTAGTGGTGGAGGTAAACAATATCTTAAAGATGGGCACTCTCTATTAAATATTAATATTGGAGACCTATTAGTAATAATGAATGATACTTCAGAATCATTTAGTAGAAGTAATCTTTTCAGCGGGTATACTGACGATGTTGCTATTGGAATTTCTACAGATAGATTTTATTCTTTTGAAACTGTAGTTGCAATAATTTGTCAATTATCCGATACTGCAAAAAAGCAATGGCAACAAAAAGCCTTTAATGTTATCATCGAAGCTTATGAAACCGCTTTGACATTATATAATCAAGAAATTGCAGAAGAAGAAACAAAAGCAGGAAACATCAAAGAGACCAATGCTAATTTCTACCGTCAGATTGAGCAAGATGTTTTGAAGCACAATTGTATTGCCTATATGGTGGATCCTAAAGTTCTGGGCTCTAAGCTTTATGATAAAGAGAACATACAAAACTTTGAAGTCATTAAAAATAAATACCTGGACGAGTATGCTTCGCTGTCCAAATTTATGGAGCAGGCATTCGAGTGGAACATCATGTCTTATGACTTTTACCCATATTATTGGGGAGCAAAAGCAGATTGGCAGGCTTTGTATCAATCAGAAAGCATGGATCCATTATTCCGTTCATTCTTGCAAAGCGGAATGGCAAGAGTTGTGGTTACTGTTCGTCCGGGCTTTGAAGATGCGGTTCAGTTCTATATGGCAACAGGTAGATTGTGGAACGGTGGAGAGGTTCCTGTTATCGGAGATCCAATGTATCTGTCTATTGTAGATGAATTGAAAGATATAAAAGGAGAAGAACAAGGTAAGCCTTGGATCACAAGAATCCCGACATCGCTTACCATTCTTCAGGCACAAAATATCGGCTTGGAAGTGACTCATGCTTTACCATTCACAACAGAAGATCCATTAGATTTTGAAAATCCAGAGGAAGTTATTACCGAAAGTAATTTCTATCCATCCGATGCTCAAATGGAAGCAGATAAAAGCAAACTGGTCGAGAATATCGAGATCAATAACGATTATCTGCAGCTGACCAACAATGACAATCCACATCAGGTTATTGCACAGATTTCTTTGGAAGATCTTAAAGTAGCTTTAGAATAATAATTTTTGTTTGATCCAACAAGGGCGGTTTTCTAAGCCGCCCTTTTTATTAACTATTAAAATTAATGAAATGCAAAACAAAGAATATTTCAAAGACTTTAATGACTTTGACAAAGAAAGCCAAAAAATGCTATTAGCTTCTTATGGAATTCTGGTTAGCACGGATTCTTATTCAGTTTCTGCTGTAAATAAGTTATCAACAGAAAAAAACACAGGTAATTCTGAGTCAAAAGATGATGAATATATAAACCTCACTTTATTAACAGAGGACTTGCGCAAAGCCTACAAATCGGCTAAAGGCAGCAACTTCCCTTTTGAGTACAGAAAATATCTGAATAATTTGCCACAAACATACTTTTTAGATGGCCAGAACCATCACATAGATATGTCCGCAAAAATATCGCTAAAGGATGGAAATATACAAGTCTCAAATCTAGTAAAATGGGACAGACCATTTATGAAAATGTATTTGGATCAAGATCATAGGCTCAACTTTACATTATCTTTTAAGTATGAAGATGAGGAAGATGTTGCAATTGTGCTGAAAACAACCTCTTTTGAAAGCTTTAAATATCTGCTTCTCCACATCGGCTACGGGAATATAGAAACGGATAAAAATTCTGCTCGGTTTTTCACCACAGAGTTTACTTATTTTCTGAATAATGCCCAAACGGGAAAAGAACTGGCTGTAGTCTATTCGCAACTTCCTCTAGGATTTATAAAAAATATAAATCTTACGACAAGCAACGTGATAAGCCAACTAATAATCCTTGCTAAGGAAGATAATACCGGATGGTTCAGCTGGACAAAAGACACCAGTTCTCTCCTGATAAAAGCAATGGGAATGTTTAGTAATTATAAAGAGGTAGCAGACTTTTTCTGGAAAAACCCCAAACTGCTTACTCAGATTTATGATAATCTTGATGGGTCTTCGGAAGTCTTCGGAATCAGCTTTTCAAACAGAATTATCTTCACTTCAATTTTAAACAACATCGCCAGAAACGGCTCGGATCTGAAAAACAGAATCACCAAAAACGCACTGCTAAGCGGAAAAGGATATTCTATAGAATCCAACATTCTGGAACTGAATGATACACTCAATACAATGAAAGGTGTTCTGGGGCTGGATTTTGACTTCGATTACAAAGACAGTATTTTGCTTCAGCAAAAGAAAACCGTTACCCAAACAGTAGAACAGCGAGAGACAGATGAGTTCGGGAAAGGAGGAACTACAACAGAACAAAACAGTACCAAAGAAGAAGATGTAGATCCGGGCTATCTCTACCATCCGCTTCATTTGGTGCACTATCTCGATCAGGAAACAAAAAAGGCAGATCTGGTAACAGCTCTTTTCCTGAAAGCCGTGGCAGACGAAAAAGAATGGGCAGAAGTGATGCGTTGCATCCGCATAGGTGGAGATATCATTGCAATATTTGCAGGATTGTTTACAATGGGAGTTACTGGGCAAGGCTCAGTTTTGGCAATTGCAGACATTGGATTGGCAACTGCGGATTTGATAATGATGGATGAGGATGTAAAACAGTTCTTATCACAATATACCGAGGGAAAATGGTTTGTAGAAAACTGGGATGTCATCTACGGATTGGTTGGGATGGGGATCCTGAGTGTTGTAATGATAGAAGGCATCCTAACTTATGGTCCCGCACTTGTAGAAAAATTGAAGAACATCAAAAATCTAAAAGCAAATTACCGTATTTTTACAGAACAGCTGGAAAAGCTGATAACAGAGCTGGATGCCTACCAAGCAAAGAATGCCACGACTGCAATAGAAGAAGTAGTTATCACTGGAGGGCAAAACAATCTTCTGAAAAAGTTGTTGAAACCTTTTTTAGGAAAAGATGCTAATTTTGAACATATTTTACAGCAACTTCATAAAAGAAATATTTCAGTAAAAAAATCAGGAGAGAATCTTTATGATATTTATTATAAAGGCGAAGCCATTAAAACTGTTAATGATAAAGAAGCGGGTCTTTTTTTAAGAAGCAATTTCTACAAAACTGAACGGCAGTTGGAGGAAGTTGCTAAAATGGCAAAGCCTCACGATATTGATAAGTACTTGGGTGGGAAAATTTTAAAAGAATCACAAATCAGAAAATTTAGAGGAGACTTAAAGAAAAGAGGAACTGCGTTAATTTTAGAAGAAGATATTTTATTAAATAAATCGGGACAAATAACCAACAAGGCTGTTGTTAAAAACTTCAAGCCTGTGATTTTAGATAGATTTAAGTTTGATAACATATACGATTTGTATAATTATTTACGAAGAAAAGGTTATGCGGGATTATTTGATCATCAAAACAAACAGATTATCTTAACAAAAAATCCTACAGAGTATTTGATATTTCACGAGATAGGACATCTAAAACATTTAGAAGAAATAAAAGACATTTATAAAACATTACAATCTTGGCAAAGAGAAACCTATGTTTTTGAAGAAATTTGGAAACAAAGACATCTTTGGACAAAAAAAGAGTTGCAACACGCATTAGATTATGTAAATGATATAAGAGATAGAGCAGGACAAACATTAATAATTAAAAAACTATAATATTATGAAATATACAGAAGAACAAATCATAGCAAAAGCCAAAGAAATAATGAAAGATTTGGATGGTAAATACTACTTTGAGGAATGTGTTGCTGGAGTTGCATTTAGAAAAAATAAAATCTCAAATTATGGAAAAAATATAGGTGAAAAACATTCTATGTGGATAGTGGGGATAAAAGCATTAGCGGATAATGAGGATTTATTATTTATCTCTGATGAAACGGGTGAACCATTATATTATCAAAACTTCAATACTTTTGTTTTTGATATAGAAAAAGACGAAAAAGGATATTTCCGCGTAGGTTTGCCAAGAGATTAAAACTATGAAACATACAGAAGAGCAAATACTAGCAAAAGCAAAAGAAATACTAAAAACTTTAGAGGCAAATACTATTCTGAAGAATGTATAGATGGCGTAGTTTTTAGAGAAAATAAAGACATTAATTTTGGAAAATTAAAAGACCAAAAGCATTCTACTTGGATAATTGGAGTAAAATCCTTAGCAGATAATGAGGATTTACTATTTATCTCTGATGAAACAGGAGAACCATTATATTATCAAAACTTCAACACTTTTGTTTTTGATGTGGAAAAAGATGAAAGAGGATATTTACGCGTAGGATTACCGAGAGATTAAATTTATAAGAGACTATCGAAAAAGATGGTCTCTTTTTTTTACTAATAAATTATAAAGAATGCCACGACTGCAATAGAAGAAGTAGTGATCACAGGAGGGCAAACAATCTTCTGAAAAAGCTGTTAAAATTAGTATCTTCCCAGCAAGAGAATCTACAGTTCATAGCCACAGACCTTGCAAAAAAAAGGCTTATCTGTAAGAAAGTTATCAGAAAATGAATACGAAATACTTTACAAAGGCACATCTATTTTTGCAGGAAAGGATTCGGAAGTAGCAGGTTTTTTGAAAAAATATTTTTGGAAGAGTTTAGGAAAGAGTACCAAAGAGCTAGATCAGTTAAATATTTTAAGATTTGTAGAAAAGTATGCCGAATATTTAAAGACAAAACCTAATGAAGCATTCTTTTGGTCAGGGAGAACAGATGGAATTGGAGGCCCAGATATAGCATTAGAAATCGCTTTGTCAAAAAAAGGAATTACTTTAGAAGGACTAATAGATAAAAATAAAATTTCTATGCCGACTTGGAATCCCAATGATGATGATAATATACAGGCTATCTTGCCTTCTATTTCCAAAAAATATGCTGATCAAGTATCTGGAGAAATTAGAGCAGTTGTTGGTAAGAGTTTACGCAAAGATAATATTTGGGAAAGTTTTGAGTTGCCCGTTCTTAAGAAAAATAATAATGTTAAAAAGATAACTATTATTGATCCCAAAACGAAAAAAGAAACAATAATATTTAAAAGATAAATTATGATAGTGACAAAATTTGAAGGAATAAACCGAGGCTTAATTAAGGTTTGGTTTGGCGAAAAATCAATACTAATTACAGGAGAATTAACTATGACACCAAAATTTTATGCAGATATCGTTTCTATTAAAAAATGGGAATCTCCATTTGAAGATGAAATAATTACAGAGGAAGTAAAAAAAGAAATTATACATTCTATAGAAAGATTTACTAGAACAGCTAAAGTAAAAGTAATATTTGATTAGTAAAATAAGTTTATTAATAGAAATATGGGTAATTATCTGTTTGTTTATCAGACGAAAAAAAAACCCCGATAGCACGGATTTACAATCCGTGCTTTATAGTCAAAATAAAAACAGTCCCACAATGTGTTACTGCTTGTTTAGCATTTAGAAAAACAATCACAGACAATCACATTTCAACTCTTCCATTATATTTTTCCAGACAAGCTGCAATTTTCAAAATATCAAATAATACACGACAGGTTTTGGCGCATTAGCCCTCTACATTTGCGTTAAAGAATCACATCATGGATAAAATAACACAAAGCCGAATAGAAAAATTGCACCCCTCAGTCGTTGCAGAAGTAGAAAAAATAATTAATGAGTGCAACGCCGGTTTAACAGCAAATTCCCAGGTAAGAATTACACAAGGTCTTAGAACCTTGGAAGAGCAGGCAAAGCTCTATTCACAAGGCAGAACCGTCTCCGGAAAGAAAGTTACCAATGCCAAAGCCGGGCAGAGCATTCATAATTATGGCTTAGCCGTAGATATTTGTCTTATGATTAATGGCAGACAAGCCAGTTGGGACACCGCCAAAGATTGGGATAATGATAAAGTTGCAGATTGGTACGAATGTGTAAAGATCTTCGCAAAACACGGATGGAACTGGGGCGGAAACTGGAAAAACTTCAAAGACCTTCCTCACTTCGAGAAAAGAACACTGGTAATTGCCGGCAAGACGCTGCCTTGTAACTGGAAAACCCTGTCCAAACTTCCAAAAGACAAAAACGGCTACGTAATTTTCTGAAAAAAAATTCAATTTAATAAAACCCACGATATGTATCGTGGGTTTATTTTTTAAATGAATATTTTCGAGCTATGAATCCTGCGAAAGATCATCATACTGCTGGATAGATTTTTTTAATGTTTCCTTTATTTGATCCGCAAGGGTTTTTGGTTCTAATACTTTTACTTGGTTTCCAAAAGATAAAATCTCCTGAACGAAGTCATAAGTAGGGAAGAGGTCATAGGTAAAATACACCAGCTTATCAGTTTCCTTATCTATCTGCTGGGAATGGTGCAGAGGCGAACTTTTGAGATATTCTGCCTGCTCTTTTGTAGACCTGATAATGATCTTTTCCGGTGATTCTTCCAGATTCATAATGCCGAAAGCATTTTTGAAATGTTCTTTGATATTAAACTTTTCATGAAGTTTAAATCCCGATTTGCTAACTGTCAAATTACTGATCCTGTCCAGACCAAAAGCTTTCAGCTTTTCATCCTTAGAGTCTATGGCAATCAGGTACCAGCGGTCTTTGGACTCTTTCAGTGCCAGAGGATGCACTTTCCTGGATGTGACACTCTGGTCTTTGTATTTGAAATGCTGAAACTCTATAATACGCTTATTACGAATGGCAAACAGAAGATCATAAAAATTCTGAATTCCGCGTGGATTGCGACTTTCCAGATACACAAACTCTGAAAAATCAGGTTGCGAATTCACGGCATTCATAATCTGAAAAGATTCCAGCAGGCGCTGGTTGTACTCATCCACTTCCATCACAGGGCGGCTCTCTATGTAATACCGATTATCACCCTTCTTTTTGTTGTGAATATCAAAATTAAAAAGATTTGAAATATCCCTTATATCCCTCTGCAAAGTACGGATAGAATAACTGCCAATTTTGGCATCCTGAAACTCAAAAGAATTGAGAAGATAATCCTCGATCTCTTGATAAGTAGCAGGTGACCGTTCCAGTCTTTTAATAATCAGCGCATATCTGTTAAGGTAAAAATCTTTTTTCATCTCGGTTTTATTTGTCGCCTATAATTAGGTTATATCAGGTTTTTAATTTTATTCTCTGGTCTTAGTTTGCTTTTATTTCGTAGAACAAATATAAAATCTTAATGCGACAAACCGTGTCGTGTTTTATAATCTGATTTAAATTTGGGATATTTTTTTTGGAATTATTTTTTTAATCTCACGATTTCAGAATATTAGTCTTGGATCTCCGGAAAGATTTTAATACTCAAAACCAACTGATGAATGTAATGTGTCTTGGCAGAGGAGAAACAATGTAACAAATTGCGAAATACTTTCCCCAAAGAGATAGAGATAGATTCCATTAAATTTTTCTCATCAGAAAAACAGATCGGGAGATTGCTACAGATTAGCATAGAAGATTATAATTAAAGGAAGAATAGAAGTTATTTTCCCTTCCGGTTTAGTCTTCTTTGATGTTCGACAATGATTTGGTGATCTCATCACATTGCGCTTCACTGAAACCACTCAGAACTATTTTGAAAACATTGGTTTTTTCAGATTCCATATTGCTGCTGGCCAATTTCAAATAAATTGTTCGTCCGTCAATATGAAATTCCTTTAGCAAATTCAGTGGAAACTCAAGAATAGGCAATGCAAAACCTTTGGCACGCAACGGATACTTTTTCTTGATGGTAATCACGTAGCCCGAGTTTTCAAATTCTTTGTAATGCAACGTGTAAAGAGAAACCATTATAGCAAGCAACATTGGAATTAGGATGATGATGATCCAGTCAATTTTTTTAATTATCATAAAGTGGCATATTGCTACCACCAAAATTACCGGAATCATAAACATCAGGAATAATCCTACCGCTTCAATATTTTGTTTGTTGCTAACTTTCATGGCAGAAAAATATTTTCTCATCATCTCTTTGCAATATTACCTTTATTAATGATGGTGAACAAAGTTTGTACGACACGAATTCGGGAAAATGACCCATTGTAAATACCGTTTTGGATTATTGCAAAGTGTTATAAACCAGCGTTTAAATCTGGAAGCAACAGGAAAATTGAAAGAATATAAAAACAACTAAAAATACCTTCCGAAAATCGCAATTTTCATTGATTTCTAAGTGTTTTTAAGCACTATAATTCTGTATAAACTGTTCGAAGCCTTAGTTTTGACTTTGAATAATGCTTTTATGAATGTTCAGTTGTGGCGAAAAATACAAAAGAATCTTAATCCTTTTGAGCCGTTTTCAGGTGTTCCAGAAACTGTGATGGTGAGACATCTGTCACTTTTCGAAACGCAGCAGCAAATTTGCTTTGAGAAGAAAAACCAGCCTCTTCTGCCAGTGTGGATATTTTATATTTGTGATACTGAGGATCGGTCGTCAATTTTTCTATGATATATCCTACGCGCAACTCATTGATGTAGTTTTTAAAATCTTTCTTTTTGTACGTATTCACAACATTAGAGAGATACTTTGTATTGGTATTGCAGTACGATGCGAGATAGGGAAGGGAAACAGAACTTTTGGTAAACAGTTTGGACTGTTCAAACTTCTCCAGCTTTAATAATATTTTTTCCTTTGTAGCAGAGGTCATCATAGAATGACTTTCCGCATTCTCAATAACAGTTTCACCGCTGTATTCTTCATCATCAAAACTTCCGATTTCTGTTACCGATATTTCAGAATTTAATACTTTGGATTGTCCCACTTCATCCAAAATCTTCTTGATCTTTTCAAAATTCTGCTTTTGCCTTCTTTTGTGAAATAAGAAATAAACAATACCACAAAATAAGACAAACAACAAGATTTGGAGCAGCAGGCTTTTGTTCTCTATTTCTTTCTGGATGACTTCATTTCTGTTCCTGAGGCCAGAGTAGGAATCACTTATAAATGCTGATGATTTTTTTTCGATCTTTTCTACCACAGAATCTTGTTTTATTTTGGATTCCTGCAATTTTTTCACATCATTTATAAGCGCATAATATTGCTGGGATGTATTGTAGATTTCTTTTTTCAGACTTAGGTATTTCGATTCTTTTGCGAGACTTTCGGACTCATCAATATATTGTTTTGCCTTTTCCGCATCTTTCCTGGCAATATAGATTTGTGCAATTCCGTTTAGTACAAGTGCTTTGAGATAGTTGTCGGGCATCAGAGCGAGCTTTTCGAGTGCCTTGTTATAGAAGTTTAGCGCCTTGTCATAATCTTTGAGATGGTAATAATTGAGTCCAAAAAGCTGATCATTGTTGGCGGTTAGAAACGGGTTCGTTTGTTCACTCAGATCAAAATAACGGTTAGCTTCACTGACGTAAAAAATCGATTTTCTATAATCTTTCATCTCGATTTCGTAGTACGCTTTTTCCTGCATTACAAACCCCATCGTTTGATTTACAATTCTTGGCTCATCTATTTTCGCAATAGATTCCATTGTTTCATTGATGTACTTTTTGGATTCCTTTACAAGTTTTAATTGTCTGTATTGTGAAGCCAAAAATCCTGAAATCTTAGATTTCCAGATATAATCCTCTGTATTTTTGATGATGGTTTCAGCTTTGGATGCAAACTCCACAGCTTTTGTAATTTCTCCAACCTGCTGGAGCAGAGAAGCGGACAACATAAGACTTTTCGCCTGGTAGCGCGGCGTCTCGGAAATGTTAAATAATGAATCTGCGGTTTTTAGTGCTTTCGGAAAATCTTTTTGAGAAACCTCAAGATAGGTTTTTGTGTAGATCTTATTGTATTCTTCCGGATTTTGAGCGCAGATTTGAGAATTAAAGGCAATGAGTATAAGGATCAAAAAACTGAAAAGACATCTTTCCCTTTTACTTTGAATAAGATTCATAAATAATTATTGTAGAATATTATTCAAATTTAAGAAAGATGTTTGGACAAATTGAATTATAATCCATTATTAATATTATATTATTAAAAGCTTACAATCGTAAACTTTATATATAATAATACAAATAATACCTGATTTTGATGAAGGAAGAAAGGTTTCCGGATGCATTTGCAACACCCGGAATTTTTTAAAAGATACTAATAAAGTTCGTAATTCAAAACCACCAGACTCAAGATGAAATGAACAAAATCCTGTTCCGCTTCTTTCCTGTTGATAAGTCTTTTTCTGTAATGATAAGAAGAAAGAACGTTTTTCAAATTCTGATATTTAACAAAATTTTCGTCTCTGAAATACATATTGATATTGCCATCTTTCTTTTTGATAATCTGATCATCCAGTGTTCTTACCTTAAACAGAACCTCGCATAATTTTGGCTTCTTTATAACTTTTACCGCATACCTCTCAACGATGTTAACTTTAAATGAGTCCAACATAATAGTATTGAAGACAATATTAGATCCAGCTTCCTTTACGTCGAGCTCAAGAGCGTAATTCATTAATTTATTTTTTGCAAATCTAGGGAAATGTAATGTGATATGGTATTTATAACATAAATTATTTCTGATAAAGAATCTATAATCGTTTTATAATATGAAGTTCTTATTTCTAAAAATATAATGATGTGCTGACTGGTATTAGGCTTAGCGAGCATTCATAAATCTTAATATTTTTCTGAAATTTAATTATTAGGCCTTTGAAAATTGAGGTCAAAAAAAATATTTTCTTAAAAAGAATATATTAAAATGAGATTCTTTTTAAATCTAATATCAAAGATTTGTGATCAGATTCAAATATAGAAAAGCTCCGAAGGTCTGATAATTGTATCTAAATTTTTTTAATATCACATCTCAAAAAATTATGAAAAAATATCTTTTACCCTCAGTTGCGATTCTTTTTTTTAGTTGTAAAGAAAACAAAAATCCATCTGCAGAAGCCGAGCAAGGCAATGAGGCTGTTACCCAAACCGATACTTTGAAATTACCTCCTCCAGATGAGAAGAGTTCTAAAAACAAATTCAGCAATGTCATAGGATGGCCCAAAGACAAAGCGCCCACAGCTCCAGATGGATTTACTGTGACTCGATTTGCGGAAGGCATCAAAAGCCCGAGAAATATGATTCAGGCAGAAAATGGCGATGTCTTTGTGGTTCTGTCCAATTCTGAACGCTCTGCTACTGATAAAATTAAAAATGATATCAGTGGCAAAAGTGATGCTGAGGTTGGCGGCAAATCTGCCAACAGAATTATTCTCTATCGCGATGCAAACAAAGATGGGATTCCAGAGTCGTCATCCGTTTTTTTGACTAACTTAAACCAGCCTTACGGAATGCTGATCATCAAAGATAAATTTTACGTCGCCAATACAGACGGACTCTATGTTTATCCTTACAAAGCTGGTGATACCAAAATTACTGCGCCGGGGAAGAAGATTGTCAATCTGCCGGCAGGAGGTTACAACAACCACTGGACTAGGAATTTGATTGCAAATAGAGATCAGTCAAAAATTTATATCTCTGTAGGATCAGGCAGTAATGTGGGTGAAAATGGGATGGAAAATGAAGTGAGAAGAGCCAATATTCTGGAAGTAAATCCTGATGGAAGCGGTGAGAGAATCTATGCTGCCGGGCTCCGAAACCCGGTTGGGATGAGTTGGAATCCTGTAACCAGTGCATTGTGGACTGTTGTGAATGAAAGGGATGAGTTGGGAGATGAGCTTGTTCCGGATTACCTTACAAGCGTGCAGCCTAATGCGTTTTATGGCTGGCCGTACGCGTACTTCGGAAAAAACGAAGACCCAAGAAGAAAAGGCGAAAAGCCGGATCTTGTGGCAAAAACCATTGTTCCGGATGTGCCTCTTGGAAGTCATACTGCATCTTTGGGTTTGACATTTTATACAGGATCTCAGTTTACGGAAAAATATAAAAACGGCGCATTTATAGGGCAGCACGGATCTTGGAATCGCTCTTCGCTTGTAGGTTATCAGGTGGCTTTTGTCCCTTTTAAGAACGGAAAAGCTTCCGGTTCTTATCAGTCATTTTTGACAGGATTCATTTCGGATGAGGCTAGGGGAGATGTATATGGGAGACCAGTCGGTGTGCTTCAGATTGCAGACGGATCACTTTTGGTGGCGGACGATGTGAGTGGAATTGTCTGGCGTGTCTCTTACAATAAGAAATGATAAGGATGTGTAAACAATTTTGAAAATTAAAAGTGGCTGGAAGCAATTCCGGTCATTTTTTTTATGGTTTTATGCTGTAGTAATGTGATGATTTCTTTCGATGTGCTCGAAATTAAAATAATAACAGGATTAATTATCAATGCTTTAGTGTAAAAAGTCAAAATGTATAATATCTAAAAATATTAAATATTGGTAATTTAATAATTAACTAAAATATTTTTTTAAATATATTTAATAATATCTTATTTTTGTACAAATTATATTTTTGAATAAAACATTATGGAAATAAAATTACTAATTAATAACTATTCTTCATCAATAAGGAAGCAAATGTTGCTTTTCTTTTTGTTATTTGTAACTGGAAGTGCTTTTGGACAAGTAACTTTAACTGGTTCATCATATACACAAGATTTTGATGCTATTGGAACAGCATTACCGACAGGTTGGACCGTAAGAACCGGTGCTACAGCTTCAGCTTTGGGATCAACAGCAACTTTGAATACAGCCAAAACTGCTTGGTCAGACACTGCAGGTACTTTCAAAAATTTTGCTTCTGCAGATGCTTTAACTTCTGCTTCAAACGCAACTGCACAATCAAACTCAACTGATAGAGCTTTGGGAGTGAGACAGTCCGGCAGTTTTGGAGATCCTGGAGCTGCATTTGTTCTACAATTGGCTAATACAACAGCCAGAACATCTTTTAATTTATCTTTCAAACTTCAGTCTTTAGATAATACTTCGTTAAGAACAGTAACATGGAGAGTCGATTATGGTTTAGGAACATCTCCAAGTGCTTTTACTGCTGTAGCATCTTCACCTACTACTATAACAACGAGTCCGACTTGGGGCAGCACTAATGTTACTGTTACTTTACCAGCTGCACTAGAAAATCAAACAGGTAATGTTTGGATTCGTATTGTGACTATTGCAACATCTTCAGGTTCAGGTAATAGACCGAGTTCTGCTATTGATGATGTGAATTTAACTTGGAGTGCAGCCTGCGCTAATCCAACAGTTTCATCAACAACTTCTGTTGCCAATAATACTGGAACAGGAATAGATCTATCCGGAAGCGTTACCGCAATTGGCGGAGCAAATATTAAGGAAGTAGGTTTCAATTATGGTACAACTAGCAACTTATCAGGAGCAGTTACTTCCAGTACAACAGGACTTGCAATTGCTACAGTTCCGTATCCGTTTACAAAAACATTATCCGGATTAGCGGCTAATACACTTTATTATTACAGAGCTTATGCTATTAATAATTGTACAACACCGCAGACAGTTTATTCTCACGCATCAGGATATCCAACATTCACTACGGTTTCATTGGCTCCTGCGTCTCTGGCAGCTGATAATATTAGCATAGATTCTTTCCTTGCACAGTGGACGGCGCCTTCAGGACAGGGTTCGGAGTCCTATACCTATCATTTACAGATAGATAATGATAATGATTTTTCTTCTCCGTTCTATAACGTTGAAAGTTTAACCGCAACAAATCATACAGAGGGTTCATTAGCACCCAACACACCATATTACTACAGAGTGCGTATTAAAAATGCTGGTGGATATTCTGCGTGGTCAGCAACACAATCACTTACAACTGCTTCGAGCACCAAGCCTGTTGTAACTTCTACTACATTTGCTGGATTGGCTGTTAATAACAGTTTTTCCAGAACTATTAATGCAACCAATACACCGGACAGCTATGCCATCGTAGGCGGAACCAGTCTGCCTCCGGGATTGGAACTTAATACGACAACCGGATTAATTTCCGGAACGCCAACTTCAGCAGGAACTTTCACAACGAATGTTACTGCTACAAAAGGCGCGGAAACCAGTGATCCAGCAACACTAACGTTTGAAATTGGAAAAGGAACTCAAACCATCACCGGGCTGCCTGTTGCACTTTCAAAAATATATGGCGACGCAGACTATACATTATCTGCAACAGCAACATCCGGACTCACAGTGACATACACTAGTTCCAATACAGCAGTAGCTACCATCACTGGTAATACTGTAAAAATCGTAGGTGTGGGAACTTCTACAATTACCGCTCAGCAAGAAGGTAATGCAGACTGGAAAGCTGCCAATGATGTAACACAAGCCTTAACGGTTACTCCACAGGAACTGACAATCACAGGTTTGACAACAGAGAACAAAGTTTATGACCAAAATACTACCGTGGTTGTAAACGGAACGCCTCAATATTCAGGATTGGTAAACGGAGATACTTTTTCTGTAACAGGAACTGTAACCTGGGCTTTTGCAAATAAAAATGCGGGCACAAACAAGACACTTTTGCAGACAGGCTCCTACACTGCGCCATCTGCAAACTATACCGTCGTGCAACCGACATTGCAGGCTTCTATTACTAAGAAAGATATTGCTATTACAACTATTACGGCAAATGATAAAGCTTATGATTCAACTGTAACAGCAAGTTTCTCGAACGCGACTTCAGCAGATATTTTTGCGGGAGATACGGTGATATTCACAGTATCCGGAAGTTTTGCTGACGCAAATGCAGGAGAGGAAAAACCAGTTACTGTACTTGGGATCAATCTTTCCGGTACAGATGGCGGAAATTATAATATTCCATTATTGCCAACAGGTTTGACGGCAGATATTACTAAAGTAAATCAAACCATTACATTCAATGCATTGCCAGCGAGTATGAACGTAGGTGAAACACTTAACCTTGCAACTTATGCCAGTACAACTTCAGGATTAGCATTGGTTTACACCAGTTCTGTGCCTGCAGTGGCAAGCATCTCCGGTACTACTCTTACGGCTAATAATACGGGAACTACTACTATAACAGTATCACAAGCAGGGAATAACAATTACAACGCCGCAACAAGTGTTCAGCATACTATAGACATCGTTGAGTTACCAGTAGCTTTGGCTAAGTGGGATTTTACAGGATATGGAGGCTCGAATCAAACGTCAGCAGTAACTGTAACAGCACAAGCAAAAAATGCCGCTTTGAACTCTGCAAGTGCTATTTTAAGCAGAGGATCCGGAGCAGCACAAAGTAATGCCAATAATTCTTTCAGAACTATAGGTTTTCAAAATGATGGAATATCAGTAAGCAATACAGATTATTTCCAAACTAGCTTTGCATCTTCTAATAACATTTTGTCATTAACCTCTATCAGAGCTGCATTCAATGGGACAACTGCCTACATCGCAAATCCTGGAGTTCAGGTGCAGTTTGCTTATAGTTTCAATGATACAAACTATACGCTTATTAATACACCAACAACTGTCTTAAGCAATAACCAGACAGTGAATATAAATGTAGCCGGTGTAGCAGCTCTTCAAAATATTGCAGCCGGAACTACGGTTTACTTTAGATTCTATGCTTCTGGTCAAACCAGTACTGGTGGATACGGATTTTATTCAAGTGCATCTGGAAGTTATGGTTTGGAATTCGATGGAAGGTTAAAAACCACCACAATTATTTGGGACGGATCGGCTTGGTCCAATTTTAATGGGCCGGACGCATCTCAGAATGCAGTTATTGATGGCGCTTTCACTCAAACTAGTTCAAATACACCACTTCAAGTCAATAACTTGGAAATTACAGCGGATGGTTCTTTGACTATCCTAGCTGATCAAGGTGTGACTGTAAATGGTGATATTATTACAGCAGATGACAAAATCACAATCGAAAGTGACGGAAGTCTTGTGCAGACAAAACTTACCAATGGAAACAGCGCCAATAAAATTATTGCCAAGAGAATTGTGAATATGAGAACCTCAGATTATACCTACTGGAGTTCTCCTGTAGCAGATCAGGTTTTGAGAAATACAACCAATGGAAATGCTGCGGACAGTAGTGGCGGTTTCTCACCGGGTTCTCCAAATAATAGAACGTATGAGTATAACGAAGTCAATGATACCTTCAAAGCAACTGCTGATGCTGTATTTTTGCCAGCGAAAGGTTATGCAATACGAGGAAAATCGGGATACGGCGCAGGTCTTACATCGGATGAGCTTAGCTTCAGAGGTAATTTGCACAACGGAGATCAGTTTATTCAGATCCAAAAATCAAAAAATACGCTTGTAGGAGGTGTTTCTACGGAACACGGTTACAACTTAATCGGAAACCCTTACCCTTCCCACATAGATTTCTACAAATTCTATAATCTGAATCAGGGCAACGGTACAAGCAACAGCGATCTAATTCTTGGGACTGCTTGGTTCTGGACCAATGTGCCGGGTGCGCCAACAACACAGGGCGGATCTGCTTATACACCAAATAACTATGCAACTCTTACACTTGCGGGCGGAGGTCCGGCAACTGGAACAGGCGATGTAGAATCACCTGAACCAAATCAATTTATAAAAGTTGCGCAAGGATTTATTGTACAGATGAGAACTCCGGCTCCAACAGGAAACACGCCGGACGTTGCAACTTTGAAATTTGATAACAGCATCAGAACCAATGATAGTTCAGGCTATTTCTATAACAACAGCAAAACTGCTGGTAATGAGATCAACCGTTATAGAGTAAAATTAATTTCACCATATAATATTGTCAATACAATCCTTGTTGCTCACATGGAAGGTGCAACAGATGATTTTGACCAGGATTATGATGCAGAATTGTTCTCAATAGGTGATGATTCTTTCTATTCAAAACTGGCTGCAAGAAAATTGCAGATCCAGGCAAGAAATAATCCTGTTAGCATTAATGATGTTGTAAAATTGGGGACAAAATATTCCGCCAGTGGTAATTACAAAATCAAACTTGGTAACAGAGAAGGGATCTTCAAAACAGATCAGAAGATCTATCTTGTGGATAAATTGCTGAATACTTATACGGACATCACGAATCAGGATTATTCTTTCACAGCAAACAAGGGAACAGATGAAAACCGTTTCGAAATTGTTTACAAAGAAAACCAGGTTTTAGGTACAGATTCTGCTAATAAATCACAATTTGAAGTTTACAGAGACGGTACAGAATACGTAATATCTTCATCAAAAGTTTTAGGCAAAATTGAAGTTTATGACGTAGCCGGAAGATTGGTCATCAGTCAAAAAACTGTAAATAAAAATATCAGATTGGATGCATCTGCACTTATCAATGGTATTTATATTATCAAGGCTGAGAATTCCGGAGATGTTAGAACGAAGAAGATTATTAAATAATTTACCTTGTAAATATTTTATAATAAAATAACTTAATGATAGCCGGAAGAATTTTTCTTCCGGCTTTTTTTATTTACAGATTTCACAGGAATCCAAGTCATATACCTTCCTCAGGGTATGTTTTTGTTTTTCTGTTTTAATACATTTACTAACGTTATTTTGAAGGATGAATTATTTGTAATTGACTCATAATGATTAACTTTAACAAAAACTATGACCATTGAAAACTATCAATTTATTTTTGTTTGCACTACTTTTTTTAGGTTCTGGTTCTGCTTACGCACAAAGTAATCAGAATATCTACAACAGGCTTCTGTCTGTGAAAGAAAGGATATTTGAGGATGATCAGAAATCACAAAAAAGTCTGGATTCTCTGAAGCCTGTTTTGGAAAAAGCTGAGGTGGACAGCTTGTGGGGATTGTACTACAGAACGATTTCCACTTTGTTATCAAATCAAATGGAGAAGGATAAAGCTCTGGAAAATCTTAATCTTTCTATTTCTTATTATCAGAAAGCAAAAAATCCGAAAGGTGTGGCTCTTTCTATGATGAACAAGGGCAATATTTTCCTTTTTCAGGGTAAGACCAAAGAAACCCTCTCTACCTATCTGAAAGCTCTTGAAATTACAAATAAAAATAATCTACACTACGAGTCGGGTTTACTTTATAAAAACATTGGTGTTCTTTACCTTAACAATGAAAAATTTGATGAAGCTTTAAACTATTCTACAAAATCCTATAACATCTTCAAAAATCTGAATAAAGATGAGGATATGGGAAGAGCCCTTGTAAACATCGGCAATTCTTACTATATGAAATATGATTTTGATAAGGCTTTGTTGTACTATAATGAAGCCATGGTGATCTCGGAGAAATTAAAAGACAGTTCCAATATTGCAAAGCTTCTGAACAATATCGGCGCCATTTACATAGATGACAAGCGTGATCTGAAAAAAGGGATGGGTTTTCTGCTGAAATCTCTGGAAATCAAAAAGAAACTCAAAGATCAGAATTCTCTGCTATTGCAGTATAATAGTATTGCAACATATTATGCCGGCGCAGGAGATTTTGCTGCTGCAGAAGCATATCTCAGACAGGCTTTGGAGCTTGCAAAAAAAAGTAATAACAAAGATGAGCTGAAAGAAGTTTATGAGACTTACTCAAATATCTATGAAGAAAAAGGCGATTTTGGAAAAGCTCTCAATTATTACAAACTGTATTCTGGCATAAAAGACTCGATACTGAACAAAGAAAATATCGAAATCCTTGAAGACTTAAAAATAAAGTATAAAACCGCCGAAAAAGATGCTGAAATCACAACTCAGAAATCTAAACTTTTCAAGAGAAACGTTCTTGTTTTTGCGCTCATCGGATTATTACTTTTAGCATTTGTTTATTACAAAAATTATCAGAATAATCAGAAAGTTAAACTCCAAAAGGAAATACTTTACCAACAGGATCTTGCTACCAAAGCGGTCATGAAAGCTGAGGATGATGAGCGGAAAAGAATGGCGCTGCATCTTCATGACGGCATTGGGACGTTGCTTTCGGCAATCAATATGAACATCAATGTTTTGGAAGATTTTAAGCACAACGAAAATCAATTTTCCAATGTTTTGACCAAGACAAAATCCATTTTGGACGATGCAATCACAGATGTCAGAGATCTTTCTCATCAGATCATGCCAAATATGCTGATCAAAAATTCTTTGTCTAATGCATTGCGCGATCTCATCGAAAAAACGAATTCTCCGAAACTGAAAATCATCCTGAATATCGATGGTTTGAAAGATGATATCGACCAGAATATACAGGTTGTCATTTACAGGATCATTCAGGAATGCATTAATAATATCATCAAGCACGCAGATGCACAAAGTGTAAAAATCTCAATTTTTCAGGATGATAAGTCTATTAATATTAAAATAATTGATGACGGAAAAGGCTTTGATCCTTTAGCACAAACAGCCAAATCTGAAGGAATGGGACTGGAAAATATAAAGTCCAGAATCGAATTTCTGAAAGGCAAAATCCAGATAGAGAGTGTTTCGGATCAAGGAACCGGTGTTCAGGTAGAAATCCCACTTGTTTAAGCTCATATCTTAAAAAAAATATCCAATGAATATAGTAATAATTGACGACCACAATATCATTATCGAAGGTTTGGAAATGCTTCTAAGCCTGGAAAAAAGCGTGAAGGTTGAAAAATCTTATAATGATGGTTATGAGTTTTTGGAAGATCTAAAACGTGGAGTAGTGCAGCCAAATATTATTTTAATGGATCTGATGATGCCAACCATCAACGGCCAGGAATTATCAAAAATTATTAAAAAAGAATTCCCTGCGATTAAAATAATTATTCTCTCTATGAATTGTGACAGCAAAGTGGTTTATGAACTGATAGAAAAAATAGGAGTCAATGGTTATTTATCAAAAAAAATCAATCGAAAAGAACTGATCACGGCTATTATGGATGTAGAAAACGGCTATTTTCACCTTTCAGAAGAAGCGGAAAAGACACTTTCGGATTTTAAGAAAAAGCTCATCAGTTATCCGGAAATCAAATTGTCTGCACGCGAAAAAGAAATTGTTGGATTAATGATTAATGGTTTTACGAATCGGGAAATTTCTGAAAAATTATTCATCTCAGAAAGTACTGTAGAAACGCACCGGAAAAACATCTACAGGAAAACAGAGGCCAAATCGCTTCCCAAGCTTATACAAATGGTTTCGCACCTCAATCTTTTAGAAAATATCAATTAATCCCAAATTCAATCGGGGTTTTTCATTTTATGCTACGATTTCAAAATACCCTCTTCAGGGTACGGTGATGGATTTTTAGGTCATTAATTTTACATCAACAAATTAATTATCCAAAAAATTAAAGAAATGAAAAAAGTTATACTGATTTTAATGCTCGGATGCGTAAGCGCACTTCAGGCTCAATTGACGGAAGTTTACAACTTCGGTTACACAGGCCCGGCTTCCAATGATTTTGCAGGTGATACCAAAGAAAGAATATTTGACGGGAAATTCTTCTACTATTATCAGGACAATACCGCAAAAAAAACGTTTTTACATTACAAAGACACGAGCACTTCCGCACCGGTTTCTGTAAAAGATATTTCTGCTTCGTCACAAAACACAGCATTGACGACGATAATGACTTATAAAGTGAATGAAAAATATCTTTATTTCACAACCTATACTTTCATCAATTCAACAAAAGGTATCAATGAACTTTGGCGGACAGACGGAACGGAATCCGGAACGGTGAAAATAAAATCTTTTGAGGGAGCACCTGTCAATTTTTTCAATATCAAAAGTTTGGAATATTCCGTTAAATCTAATGTTGCAGCCAAAAATTCTGTCGGTGGAGATTTTATCTTCAGTTCTTCTCCTACACCGGGAACACGCGCGGTCTGGATCACCAACGGAACGCCGGAAGGTACCGTAAAACTGATGGAAAACGCAGTGACGAATACATCCACCGCAGCTTATTCGCCCATAGATAAGATCGGGAACAGGATGATGTTTACAGTTTTGGGATCTACGAATTATTGGGAAATATGGTCAACAGACGGTACTGCTGCAGGAACTCAGTTTCATTCCAGATTATTTGCCTCTCTTGGAATGCTGAATGGGAAGTTTTATTATTATGAAACTTTTGATGATCAGATTGCCAATGTGGTTAGTTATACTTCAGACGGTATTTCATCGGGCAAAAAGACGCTTTCTCTGCCGGTAGATGGGATTGATGGTTATATTCATGCGAATAAAGAAATGTATTTAGGATCTGCATTGGGCAAAGCTTTGTATCATACCACTGATTTTTCTGATCTGAAAAAGATTGCAGACTTACCTCAAACCAATACCTATTTTCTGGCAGCGACAGATTCAGGATTGCTTTACGCAAAGTTGCTTAATTATAATATAAGCGACGAATATACTTTCTATTTTGCGAGTCGGGATGCAGGAGTGAGAGCGGTGAACACAGGAAGTTTGTTTGTCTCTTCTCAGGACACATTTGCTTTCAAAAACACGTTTTACACGCCTACTTCTTTAAAAACTGATACCCAGATCTACGGTCGTGAACTTTGGCGTATGGATGATCAGCATACAGAATTATTCAAAGATATCTATCCCGGATTTATAACTTTTTCAGGATATACTTTTCCCAATAATGCTTCACCAAAAGGTTTTTTCTCCTATAATGATGAAATGTATTTTTTAGCAGATCAGGCCAATGGCAAAAAATTATTTAAGTTCAATCCTGATTTTACTTTCAACAATGCAGGACAGGATAATAAATGGAGCAATCCAAACAACTGGAAAGCCGGCGCAACACCTATGTTGACAGATGATGCCAAGCTCCCTTCTTCTTTAAATATAGAAATAGACGGAACGGCTTACACGAATGATCTTCAGGTTTCTTCGCCTGTTAACTTAACCAATGGAATTTTAAATGTTTCGGGAAATGTGACTTTGGGATCCAAAATTATTTTAAACAATAGCAATCTGAATTTGAAAGGCAGTCAGTCAAAAATAACCGGTGCTGATACTTCAAATTATATTGTAACCAATGGAAATAGTAAAGTGGTGGTAGAAAATCTGGATGCAGCAAGAGGTTCTGTAGCTCTGCCGATAGGAACTGCAAATAATTACAGTCCCGCAACTATTTCAAATGGTGGTGTGTCAGATTATTTTGCGGTAAGCGTTTCAGAAGGTATCAGTAATACTACAGCCCCATCTGTGAATGCCACCTGGGATATTTCTGAAGGCGTTTCTGGCGGAAGTAATAGTACAGTCAGCTTTGGTTGGAATCAATCTCAGGAAAAAACAGGCTTCCAAAGAAATACGGCAAGCGTGGCACATTTTAAAAACGGACAATGGATAGCGGAGAATTCCGGTTCGGTTTCCGGTAATAATCCTTATGTAATTTCAGCGATCGGCATTACAAGTTTTTCACCTTTTTCTGTAATGAATTTTGGAACATTGGGTCAAATTAATTTCAGTAAAAATAAAATGACCGTTTATCCAAATCCAACCTCGGATACATTGACATTTAGTCAAGAAACAGCCAAGATTCAGATTTACGATATCTCCGGGAAGCTGATGAGAACGTTTAACAATACTGCCAAAATTAGAATAAATGATTTACCAGCCGGAACTTACATTATCAAGATGAAAGATCAAAACGGAAATATAAATCTCGAAAAAGTTATAAAACAATAACCCATCGAATTGAGCATTGAAAGTTTTAGAATTTGCCCTCAAGAAATATTTTTTTGAGGGTATTTTTAAGTAAGAGATTTTAATCCTAGAATTTTAATTTTCAGATTTTCACAAAAGTTCACTAATTTTTTGAATATCAGCATTTTTATAATCCGTGTAAATATGAGAGTGAAACTCATTCATCTTTCTCAGCATTTTCAGGAGTGCATCTTTCTCGGTATCATTCAGTTTTCCGTTTAGAATTTTGGATGTCTGGTTCACTTTTGCCACAGATTCGTGGAAAGTCTTTTCACCGCTTGCCGTGAGGCTCAACCGTTTGCTTCTCTTGTCTTCCTGATCATTTTTTTCTTCCAGAAGTCCGGCTTCCAACAGTCTTTTGATGATCTGGGTTCCGGTTTGTTTTTCGTGACCATTTTTTTCAATCAGCTGAATTTTTGTCAAAAAAGGTTCGTCTTTCAGCCTGTACAGATAGGTGAATTCTTCATTGGCTAAGTCCGGGAAATCGCTGAGACCTTTTCTGATGAGCAGTTTAGAATATCTTCCCAATAAAAGTACCTGTTTGCAAATCTCATTTTCGGTAAACGAAACCTGATGTTTTTCATTTTTAAATAGTTTAGTCGGACTTTCTTCACAATATTTCCTGTCGTTTAGCCACATACGGAAATCATCAACGGTAGAGTTGATTTTATAGGAGTGAGAATTTTCAAATTCTTTTACTTGCAAAAGCAAATCGATGATAAAATCTGTGTGCATCTTTTTAATTTATGGTAAAGATAAATATTTAGTTTTTTTAGATCAATTACAATTTGGTATTACCCATACCGCCGTCGATTCCGATGATTTGCCCTGTAATCCACGAAGAATTCTCAGACAATAAAAATTCAGTCATTTTTGCCATTTCCTCGGCATTTCCTACCCTTTGTAAAGGATGTCTTTTCCCTGATGCTTCACGCTTTTCCGGCGTTGATAGCAGCTGAGATGCCAAATTCGTATCCGTCAAAGATGGCGCAATCGCATTGACTCTTATTTTTTGAGCAGACAATTCTGCAGCCAGACTTTTGGTTAAACCTTCCACAGCACTTTTACTGGCCGAAACTGATGCGTGAAAAGGCATTCCCAGTTTTGCAGCAACCGTGCTGAACAATACAACGGAAGCGGATTCTGATTTCTTCAGATTCGGAAGCAGTTTCTGAATAATTTTTACCGCTCCAAGGACATTAATTTCGAAATCATTTTTAAAATCATCTGTTGAAAGTCTGTTGAATGGCTTTAAATTAATACTTCCAGGTGCATAAACAAGTCCGTCGACTACTTCCGGAAAATTAATTTCATCAAGATTTCCGTTTAGAATATCCATCTGATGAAATTCAATATTTAAATTTTTAATTTCAGGATTCTCAGTTTTTGAGATGCCAATGACGTTGTAATTTTCTGATAATATTTTTGCAGTTGCAAATCCAATTCCCTGTCCGCAACCGATGATGACGATGTTTTTCATTGTAGAATATTTTATATTAATAAATAAATTTTGCTCCCTTTAGGGTTGGGGCAAACAAAACTTTAACGTTTCGAAATTTTATTATGGCTTATTGTTCGTTGTCTTGTACATTTAAATCTTTCGATTTCGGGGTTTCTTTTCATCAAATGTTTTTGGCTGACTCCGGAATTCACCCTTTTTCTCCAAAGCCGAAAACTCGAAGGTTTCAATTCGGTTCTCATCACTTCAATCACCTCAGATTCAGTAATTCCAAACTGAAATTCTATCGCTTCAAAAGGCGTTCTGTCTTCCCAAGCCATTTCGATAATTCGATTTATCTGTTCTAAATTAAATTCCTTTTTCATTATTTTAAATCGTTGATGGTTTTTTTCGCAATTTTAAAATGTTCAGATTTTTTATCGTCTGTCATTTTATCTAAAGTTCTCAGCATCATTCCCAATCGTGGATTGGTTTCAAAAAATTTTCTGTTATCATTCACAAAATTCCAAAAAAGTGCATCCCATTTTTCTGTCCAGTCGCCATCTGTATAATCGCTCATTTTTTTAATATAATTGCTTCCGCTGATGTAAGGTTTTGTACTCATTTTTCCGCCATCCGAAAAACTGCTCATTCCGTAAACATTCGGAACCATCACCCAATCGTAAGAATCAATAAACATTTCCATAAACCATTGATAAACCTCATCAGGATTGATTTTCAGGAGATTCATTAAGTTGGCAAAAATCATCAGTCGTTCGATATGGTGAGCATATCCTGTTTCCAAAATTTTCAGAATGGTACTGTCGATTGGTTTTATTTCTGTTTTACCACTATAAAAAGATTTCGGAAGCGTATTGTTGTGTTTCCAGTAATTTTTATTTCTCTGAAAAGTTCCTTTATACAAATAAATTCCTCTCACAAATTCCCGCCAACCTAAGATTTGACGAACAAATCCTTCCAGAGAATTGATGGGAATATCAAATTCATCTGCATAATCAATAGCTTCTTCCAAAACATTTTCAGCAGTTAAAAGTCCAATATTCAACAATGGCGACAAAACGCTGTGATGAAGGAAATGTTCCCGCTCGACAATGCTGTCTTCATACACTCCAAAGTCAGCAAATCGCAGTTCCAGAAACTGATTCAGCCAATTTTCGGCTTCTTCAAAAGTGACAGGATAGAGTTGATAGGATGTTAGATTCCCATAATTTTTACTAAAATTTTTCTCTGTATATTTTTTAGCTTCTTCGTAATATTGATTATTTTCCGGAAAATGTATCGACGGCGCTTTCTTGTTTTTCGGATATTTTTTTCGGTTTTCTGTGTCGAAAGTCCATTTTCCACCGATTGGTTTTCCGGCTTTCATCAGGATGTTTCTGGAAATTCTCTGCTGTTTATAAAAATCGGTTTGATGGTAAGATTTTTTATCCTTAAAATATTCTTTTAAGTCTTCTTTTGTATTAATAAAGAGCGGGCTGTCAAGAATTTCGAGTTCCAATTTTGTTGCTTTAATTCTTTTTTCAAGCCAATTATCGCAAACATCTGTAATAAGAATTTTACCGAACTTTTCTTTTTCTAAGTGTTTTATTAATTTTCTAACGTCAGAAAGTGGGGAAGTGCTTTCAATGTATTCAACCTTGAATTTTTGTTTGATTAAATATTCTTCGTAAAACTTCATTGTCGCTCTGTGCAAAGCGATTTTCTGTTTGTGAAATTTGTACTGTTTGAAAAACAGAAATTCTTCAACCAAAAAAATCGGTTGACTTTTATCCAGATAATCCGTGTCTTTAAAAAGCTGATGCGGAAATATTAGTTGCGCTACAAGAGGTTTTATTTCAGCCATAGATTTCTGAATTTTTTATCGACATCGTATTGTTCTGCCTGTTTTTCTGCGTTGAAAGTTCTGCTTCTCGGGTCATTTCCCACGCTTGCGAGATACATCCAGTTTCCGTAATTGCTGTGAACATCGTAATCGATAAGCATTTCTTCAAAATATCCAGCGCCAAGTCTCCAATCTTGCTTTAAAATTTTACAAAAATAAGATGCAACGTTCTGTCTGCCTCGATTGCTCATCCAGCCTGTATTTTTTATCTCAAGCATATTGGCATTGATGAAATCTGAATTTGTTTTACCATTCACCCAATCATTGATCGCATTTTGATCAGATTTAAAATCATATTCCTGATCTAAAATTCCAATTTTATGAAAGATTTTATCCCGAAACTGCATTGAATTATATTTGAAAAAATCTCGCCAAAGCAACTCAAAAATCAGCCAGTATGTTGATTCATTGCTTTTAAATTCAGCTTCGTATTTTTTTATTTCGTGATAAACGGATACAGCAGACAAACTTCCCAACGCTAACCACGCGGAAAATTTACTGCTGTAATCCTTACCAACCAAACCATTTCTTGTTTCTTTATAAACACTGAGATTTTTAGTCTCAAAAAAATAAGATTTTAATCTTTGTAAACCTTCAGTTTCTCCACCTGAAAAAGGAAACGCTGAAGATTGATTCACTTCAAAATCATCAAATCCTAATGAACTTAAAGTAACATCGTTGTTTTTTAGTTTTAAATCAAAAAAAGACTTGTTGTAAACCAAATTTTCTGTCTCAAACTCATTTCTGATATCTAGGTTTTTCTCAACTTTTTGTCTGAAAGTTGTAAATAATAAGGGAATGTTGTCTAATTTTTGCTTTACGAAATCAGGTTTCAGCAAGAGTTGAGTGTAAGATTCTGACCATTTTACATTCGGTAAAACATCTTTAATCTGATTTTCCAGATCAACTTCTTCCTTAGTCCATTCTTTCTGACAAAATATTTTTTGAATATCAAATTCTTCTGAAATCTGCTTAAAAACATCCTGAGTCTTCCCAAATTTTTTCAGAAAAGGAATTTTCTTTTTAGCTAAACTTCCTTCTAAATCCAAAACGCTTTCCAGCAAAAATTTTGCTCTGAATTTTCCAATTTTTCTGAAACCATATTGCTTTGAATTAAAAAAATCTTCATCAAAAATATAGATAGCGAGAAATGGCAAATTTTCCTGCATTATTCTATACAGCGATTCGTTATCTCTGATTCTTAAATCTTTGGTGAACCAGAGAATATTGATTTTTTGTTTTTCCGGCATCTTTCGCTACAATATTTTACTTCGTCCCAATTTTTTTTCCATTTCTTCCGCCAGTTAAAAGGCAGTCCGCAGACTTCACAAATTTTTGAAGGTAAGTCGGCAGGCATTTTACTGAATGAAATTTTTGTACTGATTGATCACAATATCTTTCGCTCTCAAATCGTGCATCATATTGTACAAACCAAAAAAAGTTCGGTTGAGATAGATAAAATGCTTCGATCCTCTATTGGAATTCATTCCTTTCATATCACTCATTTTCGCATATCGCTGTCCGAGATCTGCTATTTCCTGGAAGAAACTTTCATCAGAAAAATCAAAAATTTCTGTATTGAATGGTCTTGTGAAAAGTTCCAACAATTCATAGAATAGCTTTGTGAAAAATACCTGTTCTTGAGGCGAATCATCGTAACGCAGAATTTCAAGCTGATAAAGTTTTAACCTGAAAGTTTCCGGATCATTCAAATTCTCTTTTTTAGCTAATTCAAAATAAGGTTGGTAGAAGTCATTCGGAATTTCCTTAATACATCCAAAATCAATAACCAATAACTTTTTATCATCTGAAATAAGGAAATTTCCGGGATGAGGATCAGCGTGAACCTGTTTCAGAATGTGCATTTGATACATATAAAAATCCCAAAGTGTCTGTCCGATTTTGTTGAGATCTTCCTGAGAATTATCCAGTTTTGTGAATTCCGAAAAATGTTTTCCGGTCATCCAATCCATTGTGATGATTCTTTCGCAAGAGAATTCCGGGTAATATTTAGGGAAATCAAGATTTGGGAGATGACTGCATTTTTCGGATATATCCTGACTTCTTTTCAGTTCAAGATCATAATCTGTTTCCTCAAACAACTTGTTTTCAACTTCCTGAAAATAAGATTCTGAACCTTCTTTTTTGATGTTAAACATTTTCATCGCAATCGGCTTTACCATTTTCAGATCGCTGGAAATGCTTTCTCTCACGCCAGGATATTGTATTTTGACAGCAAAATTCTGATCACCTTTTTTTGCTTTATGAACCTGACCAATACTTGCCGCGTTCACAGATTCCGTCGTAAATTCATCAAATATCTCTTCAGGATTTTTATCAAAGTATTTTCTGAAAGTTTTCTTTACCAAAGCTCCGGAAAGCGGTGGAACGGAAAACTGCGACAAGGAAAATTTCTCTACATAAGCCTGTGGAAGAATATTTTTTTCCATACTCAGCATTTGAGCAACCTTCAGCGCAGAACCTTTCAGCTCTTTTAGAGAATCGTAGATGTCTGTGGCGTTATCTTCGTTCAGAATTTTTCTTGCCTCGTCTTCTTCTTTTGTTATTTTGTTTCCGTAATATTTTAAATAATTAACGCCAACTTTTGCCCCTGCTTTCAGCAAACTGCTCGTCCTTTCTAATTTTCCTGTTGGTATTTTATTGAGTGTTTTCATCCTTTAACTTTTTCTGAATTTTTCTTTGAATAAGAATTTCCCCAGATCTACAACTTTTCTCAAAGGCTCGTTGTCCATAAGTTCAAATCCTGTATCGATTGTTTTTTCGATGAAAATATCTGTTTTTTCAAACGAAGGCGAAGTGTCTTTTTTCCAAAATTCTATGGCAGAAACCAGATGAAGCCATAATGCCTCTTCTCTTGCCTTTTCGTGGAAATTTTTGATGTCTTCCTTAGACTTTTTAATCATTTCCCAATCATTAAAATCCAAAGTTCTGATGAAATCTCGATGCGTTTCTTTCAACTGATTTGAAATCTTCGCAGATTGTAATTTATCGTTGCCAAGAATCATCAGAACCAATGATCTGTTCATCGTCATATTTTCAAAAAAGATGAAATAAACGTTCAGAAGTTTTTCCTTCGAAGTAATTTCCTCAGAACTGTTGACCTCCGAAGCCAACTCTACAGACTTATCAAAAAGATTGACCAGCATCAATTTTTCAATCTGCTCAAAGCTTGAGAAATAATCATAAAAATCTTTCTCTTCAAACTCGTTGTCTTTTGCAAATCGGTAGATGTTTTTCGGTCTTTCACCGTGATTCAAAATGTAATCGCCGTACAGTTCAAATATTTTATCTTGTGTAATCAGAATTTCTCTTTCCATTATTAAATTTTATTTACAACAAATTTAGTAATTAATTTTACTAATTAAATAAATAAAGTATAAATTTGTACTATAAATGATTTAAAACATAACTAATGCTAAAAATACAAGCTCAATCAAATATACCGACAGATTTTGGAATGTTCACAGTCTACGCATTTTCTGAAAATGAAAATGACTGGAGTCCTCATCTGGTATGGGTAGCGGAGAAAACCGATTTTACGAAAACTGTCAATGTGCGTTTTCATTCAGAATGTATTACCGGAGAAGTTTTTCATTCCAGAAAATGTGAATGTGGACAACAATTGGATGCTGCGATGAAATTCACGTCAGAAAACGGTGGAATCATTATTTACCTGAGGCAGGAAGGAAGAAATATAGGAATCATCAATAAACTGAAAGCGTATGCACTGCAGGAACAAGGTTTTGATACGGTGGAAGCCAATCTGAAACTGGGTTTGCCGGCAGACGGAAGAGATTTTGGCGTGGCCATAGAAATTCTTAAAATTCTTGATGTCACAACCATTAATTTATTGACTAATAATCCTGAGAAATTAAAATCTCTTGAGAACAGTGGTATTTCATTGAATGAAAGGATTCCCCTTGAAATTGATTCTAATGCTACCAATGAGTCTTACCTTATAAAAAAGAAAGATTATTTTGGACATCTGTTGGAAAGGGTATAGTTTTCTCATTGTGTTCTGAGAAATTTCTGACCATCAATCAAATTCGTCATTATGAAAAAAATACTTCTTACTGGAGCAACAGGATACATCGGAAAAAGAATGATCAGCGTGATTACCGAGCAAGGCTACAAAGCAGTTTGCTGCAGTCGCGATGTCAGCCGTTTTTCGAAGCCTGCAGGAATCAAAGATGATTTGATAGAAGTCATTGAAGTGGATTTTCTAAAAGAAGAAACTCTGAAGAATATTCCTGATGATATTTCCGGAGCCTACTATCTGATGCACTCAATGAGTTCAAGTGATGATTACGAAGAATCTGAAAAAATATGTGCGCAGAATTTTGTTTCTGCTATTGAAAAGACACAATGCGAACATATCATTTACTTGTCCGGCTTGGTAAATCAGAAAGAATTATCAAAGCACCTGAATTCGAGATTTAATGTCGAGAAAATATTGATTGAATGTAAAATTCCGACAACTGTTTTACGGGCAGGAATAATCATTGGATCAGGAAGTGCTTCGTTTGAAATTGTCCGTGACCTTGTGGAGAAGCTTCCAGTGATGGTCACACCAAAATGGCTTGAAACAAAATGTCAGCCCATCGGAATTGCAAATGTTCTGGATTTCCTGATTTTTACCTTATTTAAAAAAGAAACCTATGACAAAAGCTTTGATATTGGTTGCGATGATGTTCTCACTTATAAAGAAATTCTTTTAGGTTACGCTAATGTGCGGGGTTTAAAAAGAAGCATTTTCATTCTGCCTGTAATGACACCGAAACTGTCATCATACTGGCTGTATTTTATCACTTCCACAACCTATAGTTTGGCAAGTTCACTTGTAGGAAGTATGAAGATAGAAGTAGTCTGCAAAAAGGAAAGTTTAGAGGAAATAAAAAAAATAACCGGAGTACAGCCATTTTCCTACCAACAAGCATTGGAACGTACGATGGCGAAGATTCAGGCAAACGAAATACGATCCAGCTGGAAAGACAGTTTCGTGAGCAGCAGAAGCGATTCTTCACTTAAAGAATATATCGAAGTTCCGCATTTTGGATGTTTTAAAGATATCAGAAGTTATCAATATGATGACCGTGAAAAATGCCTTGACCGGGTTTTCGGTTTGGGCGGAAACAACGGCTGGTACGGTCAGACGCTCTGGAAAATAAGAGGCTATATGGACGTAATGGTGGGTGGTCCCGGTTTGCGAAGAGGAAGAACTCACCCAACACAACTTCACGAAGGTGATGCCTTAGATTTTTGGCGAGTCCTTTACGCCAACAGAGAAGAAGGAAAACTCATTCTTTTCGCAGAAATGAAAGTTCCAGGTGAAGCTTGGCTGATGTTCAAATTATACAGGGGAAAACTTTGGCAGAAAGCAGTCTTTCGACCTAAAGGATTGCTCGGCAGATTATATTGGTTTTCCGTTTTGCCATTTCACGGGATTATTTTTAAAGGCATGGTGAAGAAATTGGCGGTTGGATTTTAAATTTTATAATTAATTTGTTTTGATATTGTAAGAATAAAAAACCAGATATCAATAGATGGAAATCTTCTTATGGATTTTATTTAAAATTAATTTAATGGTCACTCTTTCTTTCTCAATAGATAATCTTGAATAGATTTTTGTAAATCCGATGATCTTTAATATTTATCTTTGTCCTTAATTTATTAGAATAGTGAATACAGTTCTTATCATCGATGACGAAGAAAAAATCAGAACGCTTCTTTCCAAAATCATAAGTCTGGAAGGCTTTGAAGTTTTTCAGGCCTCAGACTTGCGAAACGGAAAAAAAAGACTGGAAGTATCTGATATAGATGTTGTGATTAGCGATGTCAAACTTCCGGACGGCAGTGGCGTAGAATTTTCTAAAATCATAAAAGAAAAATATCCGAGCACAGAAGTTATTCTATTGACAGCTTTCGGAAATATTGCGGATGGTGTGCAAGCCATAAAAAATGGTGCATTTGATTACATTACCAAAGGTGATGACAATAACAAAATCATCCCGCTGGTTTACAAAGCCACAGAAAAAGTTTTGCTTAACAGGAGACTTGCTCAGCTGGAAAAACAATTAGACAACAAACACTCTTTTGATAATATCATCGGCAAATCTGTCCTTGTGAAATCTGCGATAGAATCAGCAAAAAAAGTGGCTGTGACAGATGCAACGGTTTTACTCACCGGCGAAACAGGAACCGGGAAAGAAGTTTTTGCGCAAGCCATCCACAATGCAAGTCCGAGATCCAAACAGAATTTCATAGCTGTCAACTGTTCAGCTTTTAGCAAAGAATTGTTGGAGAATGAGCTTTTCGGGCACAAGGCAGGCGCATTTACCGGGGCCATCAAGGATTCCAAAGGAATTTTTGAAGAAGCTAATCATGGAACGGTTTTTCTGGATGAGATTGGCGAAATGCCAATGGATCTGCAGGCAAAATTGCTTCGGGTTTTAGAATCTGGCGAGTTCCTGAAAGTAGGAGACAGCAAAGCAATAAAAACCGATGTCAGAATCATTGCTGCGACAAACCGTGATTTGCTAAAAGAAATCGAAGCCGGGAATTTCCGTGAAGATCTTTATTATCGAATTAATATTTTTAATATTCAGTTGCCGGCACTGCGAAATCGTATTTCGGATATAGATGAATTAGCCCATTATTTTCTGAAAGTTTTTTCTATTAAAATCGGAAAGAAAATAAATTCAATTTCTCCGGAATATCTGGATCTTCTGAAAAAACACCCACTCAAAGGTAACATCCGCGAGCTTAGAAATATCATCGAAAGAAGCGTTATCATAGTAGATGGCGATACACTAACCGTCGACAGTCTCCCTTTAGAATTACAGCAAATAATACCGGTTCCATCTCCGGACAGCAGATTACTATCCGCTTTTTCTATGGCAAGTGCAGAAAAAATGCAGATCCAGAAAGTCCTGAATCACGCGCAAGGCAACAAAGCTGAAGCTGCAAGACTGCTGGAAATAGGAATTGCAACCCTTTACCGAAAAATAGAAGAATACAAAATCTCCTAAAATTATTATCACTTTGATAATAAGCCTATCATTTTGATAGGCTTTTTTTTGGTTCCAATTTAAAATAATCTATTTAAATTATTGAATGTCAATTGTTTAATTAAATTATTTTTCTTGAGGAACAGATCTTGGCATTATGATTCAAAATCAAAGTAATGAATCATACAGAAGCCATCCTGGAAATCATAGAAGTGATTCCGGAATCCAAAGCAGAATTCGAAGAAGTTTACAAGACAAAAAATTCTTTTATGGTCATCAATGTCTTTACCAGACAGATCAGGAATCTTATAAAAAAAGGCGAAACCAAAATATTGCTGAGGTCTTTGGACAAAATGAATGAGCTTTATAAGAAAGGCGATTCGGCTCTTAAAAATGCAGTGGAAAATATTTTTGTCTATTCTTTGGACAGTCTTACATTTTCCTGTAAACCATCTTACAAAAACTTGATTTTCTCCAAAATTCCTTCCTGTTTGCATCAGGTTTACCTTCATCAGATTTATAAATCAGGACTTTAAAATTAAAATATCATGCACAGAAAAATTATGAAATCAGGCAATTGGGAAACCTGGAAATCATCTACCAGCAAACACAATCTGGAGATTCTCGTCATCAATGTTGTGGTAATATTTGGTGTTTTTGTTTTCGCAGCCATTCTTCAACCTTAATAAAAATAAATCATTATGATAGCGATTTTAATAATCTTGGGACTAGCTCTTTTTGCCATCTTTTTCTTTTTGATTAAAACCTTTGAAAAAATCTAGGTGATGAGAAAAATCAATGAAAAATCAACAGTCGAATATCTGAAAGCTTTTTATCCTGCTATCAGACCGCAGATTACTGAGCTTTCCGAGCGAAACAATTTTGCAGGAATTATCCAGACAACGGTAGATCATATGAAGAATCTTCTGGAACAGGCAAGAATCCAATCTGTAATCCGCAATGTCAAGAGAATGGACTGGATCTACAAACGCTGCAATTCCTATGTGAGATACATTATCGAAAATATCTTCATCAGATCATTCGAAAGTTTACGACGGAAAGCAAGCCCTCAACAGTGGAAATTTCTGTATCAGGAGATTCCGGCAGATTTCCGCAACATTTATATTAATCAAAATCAAAAAAACCAACAATTAACAAATCCATTATGATCGCATTATTCATCATCGCCATCGCCGTTTTTGGCTATATGTGCTACGTTTTGATAAAACCGGAAAAATTCTAGAAATGATGAACAGAAAAGTCAAAAATGAAATCAAAGATTGGTTTCAATTGCTTGGCTGGGTGCTGTTTGTGATTTCATTTATTTATCTCCTTATCACAGTTAAAAATTTTTAACCCCAATTTTTTAAATACATAATTAAATAACGATTCTCTAAAATGACGAACGAAATATTAGGCGTTGTATTGATGTTCCTGCTGGCAGTCGGATTTGCACTGCCACTCGGAAGCTACATCGCAAAGATCTTCGGAAACGAAAAAACCTGGCTGGACAAAGTTTTGAATCCAGTCGACAGATTATTCTTCAAACTCTCTGGCATCAATCCGGAACAGGAAATGACTTGGAAACAGCATTTAATAGCCTTATTGACCATCAATCTTGTGTGGTTTCTGACAGCAATGTTTGTCCTGACCAATATGAGCTGGCTTCCGATGAATCCTGACAATAATCCGTCAATGAGCGGCGATTTGGCTTTCAATACGGCTGTGAGTTTTGTGACGAATACCAATCTTCAGCATTACTCCGGAGAAACTGGAATGTCTTATTTGGGACAATTAACCTTGATGCTTTGGCAATTCATCAGCGCAGGTTGCGGAATGGCAGTTGCAGCAGTTGTTTTCTTCGCAATGAAGGAAAGAACAACGGAAAAACTGGGAAATTTCTACTTCTTTTTTGTGAGAAGCTGTACCAGAATTTTACTACCGATTGCTGTTTTGGTTGCTACTTTATTAGCGTTTAACGGCGTTCCGATGACGTTTGAAGGAAAAGATTCAATTACCAATTTAGAAGGCGATAAAGTGGATGTAAGTCGTGGTCCGGTGGCGGCGTTCGTTGCGATCAAACATTTGGGAACAAATGGTGGTGGATTTTTCGGACCCAATTCTGCGCATCCTCTGGAAAATCCGAATTACTTTACCAATATCGTTGAGATCGTTACTCAAATGTTGATTCCACTGGCAATGGTTTTTGCAATGGGATTCATTATTAAAAGAAGAAAACTGTCCTGGACGATTTTTGGAGTAATGACGATTGGATTTATACTTCTTACAATTCCTACCATCATTTCAGAAGTCAATGGCAATCCTGCGATTTCACAAATGAGAATTTCTCAAACGATGGGAAATATGGAAGGAAAAGAAGTCCGTTTCGGTTCTGCTGCATCAGCATATTGGAGTATTGCAACGACGGTGATTTCTACCGGAAGTGTCAACTCGATGCACGATAGCTTTATGCCAATCAGCGGAATGAATCAACTATTGGGAATGATGGTGAACTGTTTCTACGGCGGTGTAGGCGTTGGATTCCTGAATTTTTACATTTTCATTATTTTGGCAGTTTTCATCAGTGGATTAATGGTTGGAAGAACACCGGAATTTCTCGGTAAAAAGATTGAAGCAAGAGAGATGAAAATTGCAATGATCATCGCACTTCTGCATCCACTTTTAATTCTTGCGGGAACGGCGATTGCAAGTTACACTTATGCTCATAATCCGGAAGCTTATGCAAGTTGGCTCAACAATCCGGGATTTCACGGATTCAGCGAGATGCTTTATGAATTCACATCTTCCAGTGCCAACAACGGAAGTGGTTTCGAAGGTTTGGGAGACAACACACCGTTCTGGAATATCGCCTGCGGAATCGTAATGCTGATGGCTAGATATTTACCAATCATCGGTCCTGTAGCGATTGCAGGAAGTCTGGCTGCCAAAAAATACATCCCGGAAAGTGCCGGAACTTTGAAAACCGACACACCAACTTTTGGTTTAATGATTTTCGCTGTCATCGCGCTTGTAGCTGCATTGTCTTTCTTCCCGGCTTTGGCTTTGGGTCCAATTGCAGAATATTTTTCACTTTAATTTTTATCAGTAATGAAAGGAAATAACAACAATTTGTTTCAACCCGAGCTCGTCAATGAAGCTTTGAAACAATCATTTATAAAACTAAATCCCACCACAATGTTCCGAAATCCGGTAATGTTTATGGTTTGGGTAGGCACTATCGTAATGGCTGGCGTTTGCGTCTGGATTGCATTAGGAGAGCAAAATCAGGGGAGTTTGATTTACAACATTATTGTAACTGCGGTTCTGTTCATCACTTTACTGTTTGCCAATTTTGCCGAAGCTATTGCCGAAGCGAGAGGAAAAGCACAGGCAGATTCACTCAGAAAAACAAGAGAAGAAACGCCTGCTAAGAAACTAGAATCGGTTAATGACAATAATTTTTCAACCGTTAATTCTTCATTATTAAAAAAAGGTGATATTTTCCTTTGCGAGCCAGGCGACATTATCCCATCAGACGGAGAAATAATCGAAGGTCTTGCAACGATTGACGAAAGCGCCATTACCGGAGAAAGTGCACCTGTGATCCGGGAATCTGGAGGTGATAAAAGCAGTGTGACAGGTGGGACAAAGGTTCTGTCTGACAGAATCAAAGTAAAAGTGACCACAGAACCGGGCGAAAGTTTTCTTGATAAAATGATTGCTTTGGTTGAAGGCGCAAGTCGTCAAAAAACACCGAACGAAATCGCATTAACGATTCTTCTAGCCGGATTCACTTTGGTTTTCATCTTGGTAACGGTGACTTTGAAACCATTCGGAGATTACGCACACACGCCAATTACGATTGCTGCTTTTATCTCATTATTTGTTTGCTTAATTCCAACGACGATCGGCGGACTTTTATCAGCCATCGGAATTGCCGGAATGGACAGAGCCTTGAGAGCAAACGTCATCACAAAGAGTGGAAAAGCAGTAGAAACTGCCGGCGATATTGACGTACTTCTTTTGGATAAAACAGGTACCATTACCATCGGAAACAGAAAAGCAACCCATTTTCATTTAGCAAACGGTGTTGATGAAAAACATTTCACAAAAGCTGTCGTATTAAGTTCTATGGCAGATGAAACGCCGGAAGGAAAATCAATTATCGAATTAGCTGGCGTCAATCCATCAAGTTATGATGTTAAAAATCCTGAATTCATCAACTTTACTGCAGAAACCAGAAGTTCAGGCGTGGATTATGAAAATATCAAAATCCGAAAAGGCGCATCAGATTCTATTAAAAATATGGTGGAAAAAGCTGGAAATGTTTTTCCAAAAGAGACACAAGAAGCCGTAACAACCATCGCCAGCAACGGCGGAACACCTTTAGTTGTTTCTGAAAATGATAAAGTTCTAGGTGTGGTTGAACTTCAGGATATCATCAAACCAGGAATCCAAGAACGTTTTGAACGTCTTAGAAAAATGGGAATCAAAACCGTGATGGTGACTGGAGATAATTCTTTGACAGCCAAATATATCGCTGAAAAAGCTGGCGTAGATGATTTCATCGCAGAAGCCAAGCCTGAGGACAAAATGAATTACATCAAAAAAGAGCAGTCCGAAGGAAGACTTGTCGCAATGATGGGCGACGGAACCAACGATGCACCGGCGCTTGCGCAGGCAGATGTGGGCGTTGCGATGAACAGTGGAACCCAGGCTGCAAAAGAAGCCGGAAATATGGTGGATCTGGACAATGATCCAACCAAATTAATTGAAATCGTGGAAATAGGGAAACAATTATTGATGACCAGAGGAACGCTCACAACGTTCAGTATTGCGAACGACGTAGCGAAATATTTTGCCATTGTTCCGGCACTTTTCATCGCTTCGATTCCCGCCCTTCAAGGACTTAATATTATGAATCTTCACTCTCCTGAAACAGCCATTCTATCGGCAGTTATTTTCAATGCGATCATTATTCCGATGTTGATTCCGTTGGCTCTGAAAGGTGTGGCTTACAAGCCAATTGGTGCCAGTGCATTACTCAGAAGAAACCTTTTGATCTACGGTTTGGGAGGCGTTCTGATTCCATTTGTCGGGATAAAATTGATAGATCTTCTCGTGTCTTTATTTTTTTAAAACTTTAATACAATGAAACAAAATATATTACCAGCAATCAGACTTACCGCGATTTGTCTTGTATTTTTCGCCGGATTTTACACACTCATCATTTTCGGAATTGCACAGTTTTCTCCAAATCATGGGAAAGGTGAAATTCTGACTGTCAATCAAAAAAAATATTATTCCAACGTCGGGCAGAAATTTACCAATGACAACTATTTCTGGTCACGGCCGTCAGCTGTAGATTACAACGCAGCGGGAGCCGCTGGAAGCAACAAAGGCCCTTCCAATCCCGATTATCTTAAAACTGTACAGGAAAGAATAGACAATTTTATCAAACACAATCCTGAAATATCAAAAGCTGATATTCCGTCAGATCTGGTTACAGCCAGCGGAAGCGGATTGGATCCGAATATTTCCGTACAGGCAGCCAATGTACAGGTGAAAAGAATTGCAAAACTCAGAAATATGAATGAAGATAAAATTCAGGATTTGGTTTCATCAAACATTGAAGAACCATTTCTAGGGTTGTTCGGAACAGAAAAAATAAACGTATTAAAACTCAATATCGCGCTTAGCGGTTTGAAATAATTAAAATGAAATTTAAGAAAATGAAAAATATCAAAATACTAACAATAATGATGTTAGGGATTTCCGGATCATTCTTTGCACAGGAAGAAACCATCAAACCTCTAAAAATAACAGGATACGCAGAGGTATATTATCAGCATGATTTCAACAATCCCGAAAATAATTCACGTCCCGGATTTGTTTACAGTCACAATCGGAATAACGAGGTCAATCTGAATCTTGGTTTTATCAAAGCCAATTATGAAACCGAAATTCTGAGAGCAAACCTGGCATTAGCAACCGGAACTTATATGAATGCCAATTATGCCGCGGAATCAGGCGTCTTAAAAAATATCTACGAAGCGAATGTTGGAGTAAGAATTTCAAAATCAAAAAATCTTTGGATCGATGCCGGAATTTTACCATCTCATATTGGTTTTGAAAGCGCAATCAGCAAAGATTGCGCGACATTGACAAGAAGTATGATGGCAGAAAATTCTCCATACTTTGAAAGTGGAGCAAAGATCTCTTACACCAGTGACAGCGGAAAATGGTTTTTGAGCGGATTGGTTCTTAACGGCTGGCAAAGAATCCAGCGCGTTGACGGAAATTCCACGGTAGCTTTCGGACATCAGTTGACTTACAAACCAACTAAGAAAATTACGCTAAACAGCAGCTCTTTCATTGGGAATGACAAACCCGACAGCATCAGACAGATGCGCTATTTTCACAACCTGTATGGTATATTTCAGCTGACGAATAAGTTTGCTTTGACTACAGGTTTCGACATCGGAGCAGAACAAAAAATGAAAGGAAGTGATCAGTACAATGTCTGGTTTTCTCCAGTTGTGATTGCTAAGTTTGCCGTTTCAGACAAAGTGAGCCTGGCAGCAAGGGGCGAATATTACAGTGATAAAAATAGTGTCATCATCGCAACAGGAACAGACAAAGGATTTAAAACTTTTGGTTATTCTGCAAACGTAGATTATCAGATTCTTCCGAATCTGGTGTGGCGGACTGAACTGAAAAATCTCAGCAGTAAAGATGATATTTTTGTCAACAGAGATCAGAATTTTAAGAGTAATAGTCTATCGGCAGTTACCTCCATCGCTGTCAGCTTTTAATCAATTTGCATATTCCCAAATTCCTTATCGGTTTTTCTGATGAGGGAGATTTATTAACTTTGATAAAGATAATCTGTTATGGATGAAAAAAAATCGCCACAAGATTTTCTTAATTTGATAAAAAGATCAAGACGAGGAAAATTCAAAATCTATATCGGAATGAGCGCCGGTGTGGGAAAAACATACCGAATGCTCCAGGAAGCGCATTCGCTGCTGAAAAGTGGAATTGATGTGAAAATTGGTTACATAGAAACGCACAACCGGAAAGAAACTCACGCTTTGCTGGATGGTTTGCCGATCATTCCGAGAAGAAAATTATTTTACAAAGGAAAAGAACTGGATGAGCTGGATGTGCAGGCTGTCATTAATCTTCGTCCGGAAGTTGTGATAGTGGATGAACTGGCACATACAAACATTGAAGGCAGCAAAAACGAAAAACGCTGGCAGGATGTGATGGAGATCCTGGATGCTGGCATCAATGTCATCAGTGCGGTCAATATTCAGCATATAGAAAGTCTGAATGAAGATGTCAAAAAAATCACCGGTATTGAAGTGAAAGAAAGGATTCCGGACAGTGTGGTGGCTCAGGCAGATGAGGTTGTAAATATTGACTTAACGGCAGAGGAACTAATCGACAGACTGAAAGCCGGAAAAATCTATGACCAGTCAAAAATAAATTCGGCGCTCAGCAATTTTTTCAAAAGCGATCATATTTTGCAGCTGCGTGAACTGGCCTTGAAGGAAGTGGCTTCTCAGGTGCAGAGAAAAGTGGAAGCAGAAGTGGTGCTTATCAACCATGTGAAGAAAGAAAAATTCCTTGCGTGCATCAGTTCCAATGAAAAAACGGCAAAAAATATCATCCGGAAAGCGGCGCGACTGGCCAATTATTACAACAGCAAATGGTATCTTTTGTACGTTCAGATTCCGCGGGAAAGTGCCGATAAAATTGCGCTGGACAAGCAGAGACATCTGATTAATAATTTTAAATTAGCCACAGAATTGGGAGCGGAAATCATCAAAGTGGAAAACACAAATGTTACAAGAGCAATTATGGAGCAATGTGAGGAAAGGAAAATCACCACAGTCTGCATCGGAAAACCACATCTCAACCTTTGGAAAGTGATAGTGGCGACAGATACTTTTAATTCTTTGCTGAATAAATTGTCGCAGGAAAATATAGACTTAGTAATTTTGAGTTGAAAATTAAAAATTAAATGATGAGTAATCAAAATAGTTTTGACGAATGAAAATTAAAACTAAACTTAACATAGGTGTTGGTCTTCTTTTCCTAATGATAATGGCACTTTCCGTTATTAGTGGCTGGTATATCAACCAACTGAAAAGAGATACAAACAATATTTTGGTAGCCAATTACAATACGCTTCAATATTCCAGAAGTATGCTTCTTGCGTTGGAAGAGATTAATTCTGATCCTTTAGCCTTTCAGGTTTTTGAAAAGCATCTGGATAAGCAAAAGAAAAATGTAACTGAACCAGGCGAAAAAGAAGCTACGGAAAATGTTTCTACCCATTTCGAAGCACTTAAAAAAAATCGTGGTAATCTGGCGATTTTGTCTGCTATCCGGAAAGATGTTGCAGAACTGATGCAGCTGAATATGGTGGCGATAGAACACAAAAGCGGCGTTGCAGATGCCACGGCAAAAAGTGCCATCACGGTTATTTCTGTCACAGGAATGCTTTGTTTTGTGATTGCTTTTATTTTGCTGATCAATCTTCCTTCCAATATTGCAAATCCCATCCAGATCCTTACGGAAAGTATCAGACAGATTGCCAACCAGAATTACAAAGAGCGTATTCATTTTGAAAGCAGCAGTGAGTTTGGACAGCTCGCAAATTCCTTCAACACGATGGCGGAGAAACTTCATGAATATTCTGAAAGCAAATTAGACAAAATCATCCAGGGAAAAAAACGAATTGAGATTTTGATTGATAGTATGACGGATCCCGTGATTGGTATTGATGAAAATAAAAAAGTACTGTTTGTGAACGATGAAGCTCTGAAAATCACAGGCATGAAAAAAGAAAATTTTGTTGGAAAACTAATTCAGGATGTGGCTGTTACCAATGATCTGATTAGAGATGTAATTAAAGAAATTATCCAGGGGAAAACCGCAAATCTCTCTTCAGAACCAATGAAAATCTATGCAGATGGGAAAGAAAGTTATTTTGAAAAAGAAATCATAGATATTAATATGATCCCGACTGGTGAGCAGCAAAGCAGATTCATAGGTCAAGTGATAATGTTGCGAAATATCACACCGTTCAAAGAACTGGATCTGGCAAAAACCAATTTTATGGGTACAGTTTCTCACGAGTTCAAAACGCCTATTGCATCGATCCAGATGGGATTGCAACTGCTTGAAAACAAACAAATTGGAGAACTGAATGACGAGCAGGAAAATCTTGTTTCCGGAATAAAAGAAGACTCCAATCGATTGCTGAAAATTACCGGAGAATTGCTCAACATCACTCAGGTAGAAAGCGGATCTATCCAACTGAATATTGAGTCTGCTGAAATTCAGGATATTACAGATTATGCCGTGAATGCCAACAAGTCTGCTGCAGACCAAAAAAATATAAAATTAATCCTTGACAAAGATCCCGAAATCGCAAGTGTCTTAGCAGATCAGGAAAAAACAGCGTGGGTTCTGAACAATCTGCTTTCCAACGCGATCCGGTATTCTTATGAGAATTCTGAAGTTTTGATTAAAATTACCAAGGAAAATAACAGAGTGAAGTTTGCTGTCAAAGATTCCGGAAGGGGAATAGAAACGCAGTATTTGGAAAAAATATTCAACCGCTATTTCCGGATTCCGGGTTCCAAAAAAGAGGGAACAGGTTTGGGACTCAGTATCAGCAAGGAATTTATTGAAGCTCAAGGCGGCAAAATCTCTGTTCAAAGCGAGATTGGCGCAGGAAGCGAATTTTATTTTACACTACAGGAAGGTTGATTTTCTAATTTAATTTTAAAGATTATGTAAGCTCTTTGGTACTTTAATTGATTTTTGTAATTTACAGTCAGTTAAAGATTTTATATGCGTGAATTTTCCGAGTTCTACAATACTTTAGAAGTTGATAACGGACTGTTGATCATGCTAATGGTGATGAGTGTTTTTGTAGCCATTTTCCATACTGTTATTACGATGGGGCTTTATGAGATCAACCTCAAACCGAAATGGCTTTTTTTTGTCCTCAATCCTTTATTGATTTGGCTTGCTTCATTGTATGACAGTAGATTGGGAGCTTTTGTTGCAATTATTCTGTTTCTTTCGGTATTTGTTTTAGGAATTATCGGGATGATTGTTTCTGCAGTCAGAAGCGGTTTTCAAAGTTCAAAAGAAGAAGACGCACGACGAAGAAGAATGGGAAAGACACCATTACCTATTTGGAAAAAAATCTTGCTGACGCTTTCAGGATTATTATTTTTTGGATTGGTTTTGTCTTTAGGCGTTCCATATTTCATAATTATTGTATTCATTATTCTTCCGTTTTTAACTTCATTAAAACCAAATAATAAAAAAAGGTTTTACAAATTCCAGCGAACACTTCCCACTTCTAATATCCGTTCTGTGGCAATGGGATTGGCGGAAATTTCCGGAAAATCAAAGACAATTGAACCAATATTTTCCCGAATTGGTAAGAAAGAATGCATCGGATTTCTTTACACAATAGAAAATGTTTCCACAGACAAAGACGGCAAAGATTCTTATTCTTTGGAATCTTCTGAAACCATTTGCAAACCTTTTTATGTTCAGGATAAATCCGGTCAAATCCAAGTTGTTGCCGAAGGGATTGAGTTTATAGATTTCGAAATTGATGAACGGTATCAATCCTCAATGAAGCGATACACGCAATATCTTCTGAAAGATAATATGGAAGTTCTTCTCATTGGCAAAGCCGGATTAAAGGAAAATAACGAGCCGGTTTTTCAGAAGGAAGAGATCAAAGATGTATTTGGAATTTCGCCTGTTGGAAGTGTGGAAAACTATAACACGATGCGTCCGATTCTACAGTCCGCTGGCTATTTCGTCTATTTTTGGGTGATTCTCATTGCGCTTATTTTCCTCACGCCTATTAGTTTGACTGATAATGGTTTAAAGTTTGGAAAAGTAAATCTTGATCTTCCTTTTAAAAATTCCAAACCTGTGAAATCGTTGGATGATTTTTATGACAACATTTATAAAGTTATGATGAAAACGAAACGGAACATATAGAAAACACATATCAAAAAGAAGCCGACAGTGCAGAAGTGACTCAGGCTACGGAATAAATTTACATTTAAAAATTAAAAACTATGATACAAATTTTTGCTTATGTCATTATCGGATTGGTCGTTTTAGGACTTCTCAATGTTATTGTTTCTACCTACAACAGGCTTGTAATGCTGAGAAATAATGTAGACAAATCTTTCGTCAATATTGATGTTTTGCTAAAACAAAGAGCAGATGAAATCCCCAATCTGATCAAAGTTGTAAAAGAATCGATGAGGTTTGAAGAATCGATGCTGACGAAACTGACGGAACTCAGAACCAATTTTCTTAACGCCAATTCGCCCGAGGAAAAGGTGGAATTGTCCAATCAAATGCAAAATCAGTTAAAATCAATTTTTGCAGTCGCTGAGAATTATCCGGATATCAAAACCAATCAGAATTTTCAGCTGCTTCAAAGCCGTGTTTCGCAAATAGAAGACGCCATTGCAGACCGCAGGGAGTTTTATAACGAGAGCGTCACAATGTACAATATCGGAATCCAGGAATTCCCAAATTTTATCTTGGCAAAAATAATGCTTTACGGAAAAAAGCAGCTTTTACAAATCTCAGAACAAGAAAAAAAATACGATGGAATTGCCTTTTAGTTTTATAGATATTCTACGACATATAGAAGCTGAGCCTGGGGTCTTGGTTGCATTTGCAGCGTTTCACCCATTTGCTTTGATGGTTCTAATGATTCCGCTTTGGATCTTCAAAAAAATTGGAATTTATAAGCCGATCCAGAATCTTGGGATTTTTGGTTTCGCTGTAGTTGTTATTTTTACTGTTGGCTGGCTTTTGGGTTTTGTTTCCCAGATATTATTAATGTTTATGGGTGTTTCCGGACTCAAGATGTTGATGGTTTACTTCTCGATGTATCTTTGTATTACGGCTTTTGTTATCGTAAATGCCGCTGGTTTGAAGAAGATTTTTGAAAAAGATCAGTTGAAGAAGAACGCTATAAAGTCATAAATTGTTTAATTATGAAAATTTATCAATAATGAAAAAAACTGCCGTTCCAGATTTCTGAAACGGCAGTTTTAATAAGTTTTAAAATCTATTCTGTTCACTCGTCTTGCTTCCGGCTTTGGCTTCCTTCACTTTCTGATTTCCGAAATTATATTTTAGATTGATGATGAAATTCTGCGTGTCTCGGTAATCCTTAAAATATTGATTCTGATCTGCATAATTGGTGGAAATTGTATTCTTATTCGTCCTGAAAATATCATTGAAAACCAAACCAGCTTCCAGTCGTTTGCTGAACATTTTTTTATTGATAATCACATAAGTATTCTGTGAAGAACTGATATCAAAAGAACCCTGAATTGTTTTCGAATTATAAACATAACCGATATTTAAATCCCAGGTTTTTGCTTTGTTCAACGTGATTTGCGTAGAAAGATTGGCGTTATAGAAAAAGACATCATTTTTATAAAGAATTTTATCTGTTCCGATGAAGTAATTCTCCTGGTATTCTCCCATTCCAAAGACATTCAGTTTCCAGGCTGGTGTAATTGTGAAATTTCTGGAAAAGTTGACGCCCATATTTTTTCCGTGATCGATATTTGTAAAATTATAGACCGTTTCAAAAGTCTCAGGATTCTGGATTGATATTTCCAGCGACGGATCTTTGATGTAACTGAAATAAGTTTCGAAGTTCCAGTTTTTCAAAGTGTAAGTCAAACTTAAATTATGAATGATTGTCGATTTTAAGTTCGCATCGCCTTGAAAATAAGAGTAGAGATTGTAATAAGATTTTGAAGGATTCAGGAAATCATAGTTCGGTCGGTCGATTCTTTTGCCGTACGAAAATCCTAATTGCTGATCTTCTTTCAAATTGTACATCACATAAAACGTTGGAAAAAGAGAAGTTCGTGTTCTGTTGTTTTCGACAGTTGGATTGTCAGATTTTGTTTTGATAGCAGTCGTTTCAGATCTTAAACCAGCTTTCAGTTCCCATTTTTCCAATTTATATTCTGAGGAAATATAAGCTGCAAAAATATTTTCTTTATAATCAAAAAGATTGCTTTTCAACGAATTGTAAATAATAGATTCCTTTGTTCCATCAAAAAAATCAAGGTCATTTTTATTATTAACAAAACTGTATTTCAAACCGCTTTCTAAAGTGAATTTTTCCTTTGACAATCGATAATCCAGTTGTGTTGAGTAAAGCGAAATATCCTGAACATTATTATTGCCAAATCGATTGTAATCTTCCGGCTGACCTGCAAAATTCAGTTGCGTTTGAATATCCTGATTTTCCTTATATTTTTTCGTGCTAAAGTTATTAGTCCACGTCATATTCTGGTCACCATATTTCTTATCAAAAACCAAATAAGAATTAAAACTATTATTAAACTCATTTTTCTGGTTTGATGTCAGATAATTGGATTGTAGTTGACCGTTTTCTGTATTATAAATATTTGTCGGAACTCTGTAATGGCCGTTGTTATTTGGTGCATTATAACCATCAAAACCAAACTGAACTATTGACAAACTATCCAAACTGTATTGTCCCGAGAAATTGTAAACGTGTTGCTCGTGTGCGTGGGTTTTCCTCGTCATATCACTTTCCCAGCGGGTTTTATCTTGATTAAAAATGACAACATCGAAGTTTTTCCTAACATAATCACCTGTAACAAAGTCATAATTTCCACTCAGTTGCCATTTTCCTGTGTTGTAAGATTGCGAAATTCCAATCTTTCCTTTCGCATAAATCGATTGGTGATATCTTGTCGAAATCCTGCCTTTGTAGCCGGAAAGTACATTTTGTTTCATCTTAATATTAATAATTGCGCTTCCTTCCGCTTCATACTTTGCAGGCGGATTTGTGATGACTTCTACAGAAGAAACATTGTTTCCATCGGTGTTTTCGAGAAGTTGTTTCAGTTGTTCCTGCGTCATCAATGTTTTTTTATCATTAATAGTAACAATAATTTGCGAATTCCCGCGAACACTCAATTCTTCATTTTTCACCAAAACATTTGGCGTGCTTTTCAAAATATCCCAGGCGTTCAGATTTTGAAGCGGTGTATTATCAATATTGAATTCCAAACGGTCGATTTTCCTTTTTAATAAAGGTTTATTTGCCTTGATTGTTACAGCTTCGATGGTGTTCAAAGTGTCTTTTTTAAGGATAATATTTAATGACAAATCACTTTCCTCCAGCGTCAATTCGTAATCCCGAAAACCTGATTTTTTAATCGTCAGTGAAAGCGGAAAAGTTGTAATTCCGTCAATCGAAAAATTCCCTTTTTCATCAGATTTATAAAGATTATTATTTTCATTAATCTGAATAATGCCTTCGGAAATTGGCTCTTGTTTTTCATTTTCAAGATGTCCTTTGATGGTTTGGCTCCAGATTAGAATCGGGAATATGAGTAAAATCGTGATGTAATATTTCATTGTAATAATTTTCTCCAAAATTGAGACAGTTTGCAGCTTAGTTTTGTTAATGAAGGGTTAACGGACGGTTAATGGTAGTTTTGAAAGAAATTTGATTGTATTTTTGAAATATGAATCGGAAGAGAAACATCACGGTAATTTTGTTCACGTTCAGCCTTATTATTTTGGTTGTTCTGCAGGGTTATTACATCTATAATTCTTATCGGCTAGAAGAAAAAGATCTAAATAGACAAGCCAGACTAATTGCCGATAAAGTGATGGATCAAATGGAAAAATATGAAACGGATTCACACGACGAAAGGCTAATTGGCGATTTCGAAAGAATAAAAAAAGGCATCCAAATTCAGAAGGAAAAGATCATCTTTCCGGAGAAAATTTATTCTTCTGAACCTTTTTACAGTCAGAAATTAGAAAAATTCCTAAAAGAGAATGTTGGAGAGTCTGGCTTTGACATTGCAATCAAAAACGAGATTTATTCAGTTTTTGATGAAGTTCAGCATAAAGAATTACTACCGCAAAACAGATCGATTATTCTTTTTCAGACTGTTAAAAAAATGACTAAACCCAACCTAATTGCCGAAAGCAAATGGTCCAGTCATCAATCCAAAGAAAATACGGACCTAAATCTGGATGAAAAATATTTTTACAAAATCCAGTCAAAATCAAATTATCAATTGCTGAATCTTCAGTTTTTGGTTTTTAGGAAAATCATTCCGTTGATTATCATTAGTTTATTAATCGTCATTTTGATTATTTATTTGTTCAGAAACAGTATTAAAAATCTGAATCTTCAGGAAAAGAAAATATCACAACTTCACACCACAATAGATTCCATTGCGCACGAACTGAACACGCCCATTACAACTTTAAAGTTTTCTATTGTCCAAACTCCAGATCTTGAAACGAAAGCTTTATTAGAAAGACAAATCAAACGTCTGGAAAATATCGTGAAATCTATTCATCAAACAGATTCTGATGATGTTTTAATTGATAAATACGGAATCGAAAATTACTTTTCAAATATCATAAAGATTGATGATCAAATTAATTTTAATATAAAATCAGAATTTACAGACAATAAAAGTCTCAGGAAAAACGATTTTACACAAATAATGGATAATCTGATAGATAATTCTGTAAAATATGGTGCGAAAAACTTAAATATTTCGATTAATCATAATTTTGAAATAGAAATCTCAGACGACGGAATTGGAATTCCAAAAGAAGATCAGAAACATATTTTTGATAAATATTACCGTGTCTCAAGGACTGAAAATCTGCATGTTAATGGTTTGGGTGTTGGTTTATTTTTAGTCAAAACCATTGTTGATAAGTACAAAGGAAAAATCTCTGTGAAATCTAATGCTGAGAAAGGTGTAACTTTTAAAATTCAGATTCCGAATGAAAACTAAAATCCTTTTGGTAGAAGACGATTCGGATCTTGGAATGGTTCTGAAACAATACCTTGAGTTCTCAGATTTTGAAGTGAATTGGATTTCAAATCCTGAAGAACTTATTGAAAATAAATCTATTATTAAAGATTTTCAGCTGGCAATTCTGGACGTAATGTTGCCATTTATGGACGGATTTGAACTGTCTAAAGAAATCAGGAAAACATCTGAAATTCCTTTCCTGTTTCTAACAGCAAAAGGCCAAAGCATCGATAAAATTCTTGGTCTCAAACTCGGAGCAGACGATTATATCACAAAACCCTGCGAGCCGGAAGAACTGATTTTAAGAATCAAAAACATTCTCAAAAGACAGCAAAATACAAAAACCGAAATTATCAAAATTGGAAATTATTCCTTTATTCCATCGCAATTTCAGTTGAAATTTGAATCCGAAACGATTCAGCTCACTGAGAAAGAATCAGAACTTTTGCTTTTGCTTTCCGGGAACAATCAAAAGATCATCAACCGCAAAGAAATCCTTGAAAACCTCTGGGGCGAAAACGATTATTTCCTTGGAAGAAGTCTGGATGTTTTTATGACGCGACTCCGGAAATATCTCCAGAAAGATGACAGAATCAAGTTTGAATCCGTGCGTGGAATCGGTTTCAAAGTTGATTTCCCGAAATAAATTTTAATGATGTTTTACTGGAAAAGGCCTTTCCAGACTGCCCAGATTATGAGCAAAGGCAAATTGATAATGCCGAAAATAAAATGTTTGAGTGAGAGTTTTAGCCTCCCGATATTTCCTTTTTCAAAATAAACAGACCTTACATAGAGATCAAAAAAATTCATAACTTTTATTTTCACAACTATATCAAAGATAGTTCCTAAGAGAAAAATTAGTGTTAAGAAATTGTTAAGATTGAATTATCAGATCACGTATTTTTTTAGACCTTCCATAATTCCCTGCCACAGCATATTAAAGAAGCTTTTATCCGGATCACGTTTCTTCTCGATCACAACATGTGTTGGTTCGCCTTTGGATTCATTTTTCACAAACCAGTTTGCAACCGTTGAAAGTACTTTTCGCTCTTTCCCTTTTTTATTAAGAAGATTCACATACATATCATTGTATTTGAAATAGAATTTTCCTGCAATTCCAACATTGTTTCCATGGTAGTCAAATTTCAGGTAATCTATTTTTCCGTCCAGGGTTATATTAAGATAAGGTCTTACAAAAAGGTTAACATTGTCTGCAGAAAGCTTCTGGATATGGCCTTTGATCGTGAATTCGTCCTGAAGATTCATCACATCAAATTTCCATACCACGTTGGTTTTTGCACTTTCATAAAAAGCAAAGTTAGCATCCGCAGTTATTACTGTCGGTCGTCCTTTTATCTTTCCGTTGTTCACATTATTGATCAATATTCCAAATTTGTCAAATGTCAGCTTTCCAGGAATATTGCCGTTTTCCGCATCTTCTTCGTACACAAGTGCTGAGTTTTTAATAGAAACAGTTTTTACAAACAACGGCATTTTTACATTCCGAAGTTTTTTGCTGAACAAAACTCGAGGATCGTGATCATCAGCAGGAGCCAAATCGTGGTAAATATTACAATTTAAACCATCGATTTCAACTTTATTAATGTCAATCACAGGATTTATGAATAAGTCCGAATTCTTATCTGTAATTGCAATATTCCTTGCAGAAATAGTGTATAAATCTGTTTCTTTTTCGATCACTTTGCTGAATCCGGCGCGGGAATATTTTGGAAGATATTTTAATTCTTTGATGTCCGTTTTATTTCCTGTATTTTTTAACTGAGCAATTTTAAGTGTGTAATATTTTCCTGCATCAAGATTAATTTTCTGAGCATTAATCAATCTTTTACCAATTGTTACAGGTTTGTGGTTTTTGAAATCTGCAGTGTTTGAAGACAATTGCTGTAAATTGATATCAAATTTTTCAACTGCTAATTTCTGTTTTCCCTGACTGGTTTGAGACAATTTTCCATTAGAAATATTAATGAATCCAAGTTTTGCCACAAAATCGGGTAGAGTAGAACCCGGCTTTTTTGATTTTTGTTTTTGATGATTTGCTGAAGTTATCTTGATGTCGGGCGATTTAATATCAATGCCGTCTACTTTTATACTTAGTTTTTGACCAATGTATTTTGTTTGGTTATTGATGATTTTGATTTCATCTGTGTTAATATTAAAAAGATCTTTGTTCGCAGACTTTGCCAGAGCAGAGACCTGTAATTTTTCAATTAAGATATTAGAATCTTTTGATTTGATTTTTTTGATATTGACAGCCTGAAGTTTATTGGCTTTGAAGTAAATATTATCCGCTTCGATGTCGTGATTGGTAAAACGGAAAGGAATTTTTTCTTTGACTGTATTTTTGTCAAAAACGATATTGCTGAGTCTAAAATTAAACTGATCTATTGAAGCTGTTTTTGCCAGATCTGACTGCAAAATCACAATTTTTCCTTTTTGAAAACTGACATTTCTAAGACCTATTTTCATGTCAATTTTCTTCTTGTCTTTCTCTTTTTCAACAGTGTTTTTCCCTGTAGAAGTGACTTTCAGATCCGGGTGTCTGAAGATAATATCAGATACGATCAAGGAATCCTGGCTAATGTTAAAATCCGTTGCCAAGAGATTTTCTGAGTAAAAGTCAAAAATATTCTTAGCGTTATAATTTTCGGATTTTTGTAAAGGTTTGAGATGAAATTTCTTCAGTTCAAGCGTTTTATTAGCTGCCAAAATCTGATCTGCATCCACTTCGTAAAATTCGTTCACACCAATTTTTATGCGGTTTGCATCAATTTTAAACTCCTGAAAAGCAATCGGAATCTTCGAATCGTTATCGCTTTGTTTGATGTCCTTCAACTTGATGTTGATATTTTCACCTGCGAAAACCGGTTTTCCGTCAGCATTTTTGATATCTGCAAAAACGTTGCTTACAATGATATTATTAATATGAATGTCCGTCGCTTTCTTCTGTTTTTTATCCGCTTTCTTTTTGGGCGCAAGTCTTACATTGATTTTAGAATCAGTTAAAAGCAATTGATCTGCGTGATAAGATTTATTGAACAAAGCTTTCCAGATAGAAATATCGTGGAGTTCTATTTTTTTTACAGTTCCACTAATTTGAGTAATGGAATGATCTTTCGGGTTTTTAGTAGAAATCTGCAGTTCATCTGCCGTGAAATCACCTTTCAAAAGGCTTAGTGAAAAATCTTTTAATTCAATTCGGTAAGGAGTTTTGTCGTTTACGAGATCTGGTAATTTTTTCTGGAGATAGAAATCTAAAGCAAATGGAAATGCTAAAACCAAAATAAGAATGCTGATTCCTATTCCCAAAAGCCATTTTTTTCGCGTATGTTTTTTCTCCTGTAATTTTTCTTTCATCAACCAGTTTTTTCTAATTCCAAATCTACACAAAAGATGTTCCAATAACTCAATATATTGTTTTTGTAAGTTGATTATTTAATAATTACTATTCAACTTTATAAATTTAAATGCTTATTAATAAAAATAATTCAAAAAAAATGGCCGGAACTTTTCCGACCATTCTTGTTACCGAAGTAACTTATAACAAAAAATAACTTAAACTTTAACTATTTCCATCCGCCTCCAAGAGCACGATACAAGTCAACAATACTGCTGAGTCTTTGTCTCTTGATAGAAGCCAGATTCAATTCTGCCTGTAGTGAGTTGGCTTGAGCCGTGATCACTTCAAGGTAATTCGCCATTCCGCCTTTGTAAAGGAGTTCAGCACTTTTGATTCCATCTTTCAACGTTGCAACTTGTTCAGAAGCTTTCACTTCCTGAAGTTTCAGATTTTCATTCGAAACCAAAGCATCAGAAACTTCGCCAACCGCATTCAGAACAGATTGTCTGAAAGCTAATACATTCTTTTCTCTCTGAATTTTTGCAACCGCCAAATCCGTTTTCAACTGTTTTTTCTGAAAAATAGGTTGTGTAATTCCGCCTAAAACAGAACCAAATAATGATGCCGGAATCTGAAACCAGTTATCAATTTTAAAAGAATTCACACCTCCGTTTGCCGTGATTCTCAAAGCCGGATACATATTGGCCTGCGCAATTCCAACAATCGAATTGGATTCCAACAAAACCAATTCCTGCTGACGAACATCCGGACGGCGGCTTACCATCGCAGCTGGGATTCCGACTGAAATATTCTGTGGTAAAGACGAGTCCGACATCTCAATCGTTCTTGTGATTTTAGCTGGATTTTCGCCTACCAAAATACTCAACGCATTTTCCTGAATGGCGATATTTTGTTGCAATTGGGTGATCAGAAGTTCCGTAGATTCTGTTCTGGCTTTTGCCTGTTGAACGCCCAATGACGTGGTTTCGCCACCTTTCCAGATTTTTTCCGTAACATCCAAAGTGTTTTTGCTGAGTTCCAGATTGGATTTCGCAACACTCATCTGTTTGTCAAGCATTAGCAAATTATAATAACCCTGTGCGATCGCCGCTACAATCTGTGTTTGAATTGCTTTTGAAGCTTCATAAGTTTGCAGATACTGAACTATGGAAACTTCCTGCTGATTTTTGATCTTGCCCCAAATATCAGCTTCCCAGGATAAATTGAATGCCGCATTGTAATCTTCAACGTGGCTTTGACCTAAAAATAAATTAAGGCTTTGTCCGTTCATACTGTTTTTTGAAGGTCTGGAAATCTGACCGGAAACTCCAAAACTGATATCGGGATATTGCAGATATTTTGCCTGATTTGATCGTTCTTGCGAGGAAGCAACTTGCTTCAAAGCAATCTGCAGATCGTAATTATTCTTGATGCCTTTTTCGATCAGATTTTGCAAAATAGGATCTTTGAAGAATTGTCTCCATTCCAAATCTGCGATGCTTGCTGTATCCGCGGTTGCCGTGTACTTGAATGTTTCCGGCAACTCGGGACTTACTTTATCCAAAGCTAATTTTGGCATACAGGAAACCGCACTCGCTACGACTACTGATGAGACCAAAATCTCTTTTATTTTAGTTATAATGTTCATTGATTTTATTTTAAATATAATTTAAAGCCGCTTTTTCTTTTTTAAGTCTGCGTTTCTTTCTACTCGGCATTTTCTCGTGCAAATACTGGAAGATAACATACATTACTGGAATGATGAAGATCCCGAAAACAACGCCTGTGAACATCCCACCAACCGTACTGATTCCGATTGAGTGATTTCCTTTCGCTGCTGCACCTTGTGACCAAACTAATGGTAACATCCCAATGATAAAGGCAAACGATGTCATCAAAATAGGTCTCAAACGTAATCTCGAAGCCTGTAAAGCAGATTCAATTAAAGTCTTGCCTGCTTTTCTTCTTTGAACAGCAAACTCGACAATCAGAATCGCATTTTTAGCCAACAATCCGACAAGCATAATCAATCCAACCTGAACGTAAATATTATTATCAATTCCTGCCAAACCCGTAAAAGCGTACACTCCGAAAATCCCTGTAGGAATCGTCAAAATGATGGCGAAAGGCAGAATGTAACTTTCGTATTGTGCAGCTAACAAAAAGTACACAAACAAAATACTCAACATAAAGATGAAGGCAGTTTGTCCGCCGGTTTGTCTTTCTTCACGTGTGATTCCTGTCCATTCATATCCGTAACCTCTTGGCAATGATAATTTTGCAGTTTCTTCTACCGCTTTGATAGCATCTCCGGTACTGTAACCTGGTTTCGGCGTACCGTTGATCGTTACGGCGTTGAACAGGTTATTTCTTGTCACAGTCTCTGGTCCGAAAGATCTTTTTAATGTTACCAGTGTTTTCACAGGAACCATTTCACTTTGGTTGTTCTTCACATAGATTCCTTCAAGTGAATTGGCGTCGGTTCTGTAGGGAATATCAGCCTGAGCCATTACTCTGTAATATTTCCCAAATCTGTTGAAATCTGAAACAAAACTACTTCCGTAATAGATCTGCATTGTCTGCATCAGATCAGTCACAGAAACACCTAACTGATTGGCTTTATCCGCATCCACCTGAATAGTGTACTGAGGATTTCCCGCTGCATAAGTCGTGAATGCAAAGGCAATTTCCGGACGTTTCATCAGTTCTCCAATGAAAGCCTGAGTCGTCGTTCCCAATTGCTCAAAAGAACCGTTGGTTTTGTCCTGAAGCATAAATTCGAAACCGGAAACGTTACCAAAACCCTGAACAGTAGGGAAGTTGAAGAAGAAGGCGCTGGCGTCTTTTACCTGTGCTACTTTTCCTGTCAGTCCTACTGCAATCTGATCCGGATCTTTCACATCGCCACGGTCATCGTAATCTTTTAATTTAATAAAACCTGCAGAGTAGGGTGATGCATTGGCATTACTGATGAAATTCAGTCCGTCCGCTACCCAAAGGTGGTTGGTTGCTTTTTCACCTTGTATGATTTTATCAATCTGTTTCGTTGCTTTGTTGGTTCTTTCCAATGAACTTCCTGGAGGCGTGTTCACAGCGTACAAAACAAAACCTTGATCTTCCGTCGGGATAAATCCTGATGGTGCTTTATTAACCAGGAAAATTGTAATTGCAGTAATCAGTACAAGTCCGCCAACACTTACCCATTTGTTTTTGATTAAGAATTTAAGACTGTAAATATATTTTTTGGTCAGATTATTAAAGCTTGTATTGAAAGCATTGAAAAATCTGGATCCGAAACCTGTTTTTTGATGATGCTCACCGTGTTCTCCCTGAGGATCATTCAGTAAAAGCGCACATAAAGCTGGACTCAATGTCAATGCATTAATTGCTGAAATCAAAATCGCAATGGCTAAAGTGAAAGCAAACTGTCTATAAAAAACACCCGCCGGACCTTGCATAAATCCAACCGGAATAAATACCGCTGACATTACCAAAGTAATTGAAATAATCGCTCCCGAAATTTCACTCATTGATTCTCTGGTTGCCTGATCGACTGGTAAACCGGTGTGTTCCATCTTGGAATGGACGGCTTCCACAACCACAATTGCATCATCGACGACAATACCGATTGCGAGAACCAAAGCAAACAACGTCAACATATTGATACTGAATCCAAATAAATTCAGGAAGAAAAATGTACCGATAATTGCAACCGGAACCGCAATCGCCGGAATCAAAGTTGATCTGAAATCCTGAAGGAAAATATAAACCACAATGAAAACCAAGATAAATGCAATAACTAATGTTTCCACAACCTGATGAATAGACGCATCCAAAAAGTCTTTGGAGTTGTACATAATGATCGGTTTCACACCTTTTGGAAGTGTTGTTTTGAATTCTTCAACCTGTCTTTCAACTTCGGTCAAGATTTCATTTGCGTTAGATCCAGCCGTTTGAAGGATCGCAAAACCGGCTACCGGCTTGCCATCAACTCTGTTCGCTGCGGTATAACTGTACGATCCGAATTCTACTCTCGCAACATCTTTTAGTCTTAGGAAAGAACCGTCGCTATTGGATTTGATCACGATATTTTCGTAGTCCTCGTTTTTGTTTAGTTTACCTTTGTACTTTAAAATGTATTCGTAAGTTTCTGTACTTCCTTGTCCGAAACGTCCCGGCGCAGCTTCAAGATTACTGTTTTTAACCGCAGCCAAAACTTCCTGAGGAGACAGATTGTTATCCGCCAGACGATCCGGTTTTAACCAGATTCTCATTGAATAATCCTTAGAACCAAAAACTTGAGCCTGAGCAACTCCCGGAATACGCTGAAGCTGCGGAATGATGTTGATCTTCATATAGTTCTGAAGAAAAAGCTCATCGTATTGTTTAGGGTCGTCACTCGTGATTCCCATAAACATAATAAAACTGTTCTGAACTTTCTGAGTCGAAATCCCCGCCTGAACAACCTCTTGAGGAAGCTGACTCATTGCTTTGGAAACTCTGTTCTGAACGTTTACCGCCGCATTATCAGGATCTGAACCCTGTTTGAAAAAGATACTTAAAGTCATCGATCCATCGTTGCTGGAATTGGATGTCATATAAGTCATATTCTCCACACCGTTTACCGCTTCCTCGATTGGATTGGCTACGGAACGGGCGACAACTTCAGCATTCGCACCAGGATAAGATGCCGTTACCTGAACGCTTGGTGGTGCAATATCGGGGAACAATGTGATCGGCAATTGGAATACCGAAAGCAATCCCAATAATAATAATATGATCGAAATAACCGTTGAGAGTACCGGTCTTTCTATGAATTTTTTGAACATAAGAAGTATAGTTTTAGTCTTCTGTTAATATTTGAATTACAAAGGCGTTGCTGTTAATAAGCTGTCAGAAGAGATCATTTTCGGTTTGATTGATGCGCCGTCTTTTAAGCTGCCCAAACCTGTATATACGATCTGATCACCTTTTTTAAGTCCTTCGGAAATGAAATAGTAATTTTCAGTTTTTCCTGAAATTGTAATTGGTTTGCTGGTTACTGTTTTGTCTTTTCCAAGAACGTAAACGTAAGTTTTATCCTGAATTTCGAAAGTAGATTCTTGCGGAATCACAACAGCATTTGACAATAATTGAGGCATTCTTACCTTTCCTGTATTTCCGCTTCTCAAAGTTCCGTTTGGATTCGGGAAAGTCGCACGAACAGTTATTGCGCCTGTACTTTTATCAAATTGACCGTCAATCATTTTCATTTTTCCTTTCTCAGAATAGGTTGTGTTATCAGCAATCACCAAATCTACCAGAGGCATATTTCTCATTTTTTCTTCCAGCGTTGCACCGACATATTTCTTTTGAAATGCAATGAAATCGATTTCACTGATTGAGAAATAAGCGTAGATTTCGCTGATGTCTGATACGAAAGCCAGTGGAGTAGCGTCGGTTCTGGAGATTAAACTTCCTTTTTTGTAAGGAATTCTGCCAAGATAACCGCTGACAGGAGCTGTAATAGTTGTAAAACCATTAGTGATTCTGGAACCGCTCAAAGAAGCTTTTGCCTGAGCTGCTGTTGCAACTGCGACTGCGTAATTTGCTTTTGCAGTTTTCAGCTGGACGTCAGAAACTACTTTTTCAGCAACCAAAGTCGTAAGTCTGTCAACTTCAACTTTCATTTTCTGAATGTTGGCGTTTGCGGCTTGTAAATTAGCACTTGCCATATTCACCTGTTCGCCATAAGATCTGGAATCTATTTTAAATAAAGGCTGTCCCGCTCTTACGAATGCACCTTCTTCCACATAAATTTTGTCCAGATATCCATCAACCTGAGATCTGATTTCCACATTATTTTTCCCTTCCAAAGCGGTTGGGAATTCCTGAAAAGTGGAAGTATTAGAAGTGATTACAGTATAGACAGGCAATTCCGGAGCTGGTGGCGGTGCGCCTGCACCTTCTGCTGCTTTTGTGCAGTTTTGTAAAAGTATGATACTCGATAGAAGTACGATAAATTTTATTTTAGTAATAGTTTTCATTTTGATGTTTGAATTTTAGATTAAGTTAGATATGTTCTTATTAATTTTGTAGATATTTTTCCTAACAGTGTTAATGATTTGTTCAAAAAAATATAACATTCGGCGGTGTTTAGATTTTAGTTTCCATAATATTTGATTTAATAATTGAGTTTAAATTTTATTTAAAAACGTTAGTATAGCTAACGCTGTTAATGTTTTATGAAAAAAATGACTTTTATAATTGTTAAAATTAATTTAGTTCTAAAATTAATTTAATGTTAATTTTCCTAACGGTGTTAATTATAAAGTCAAAAAAAATCACAATGATTTTATAAAAGCCGAAACAGTTTCGTCCAGCGTAGTTTTATTCATTGTAGAAGGGATATCTGCATTTCTCATCATCATTATTGAAATCAAACCGTGAACGGCTGAAAACAAAGCGTGAGAAGAGTGGCAGGCGTTGTCCGGATTCGATCCTTTTTTATTGATAATTTCTAAAGTACATTCATAAAGCATATCCTGAAATGAGGAAAATTCTTCCTTCATCATTCCTTTTCCGCTGCACTGCATTCCCAGACCAAACATAAGCTGGTAATATTCTTTATTCTTAAAAGCAAATTTCCAATAAGCATCTACAATAGCAGTTAATTGATCTTCCGGCGCATCGTGTTTCTTCTGAGCTTTCAGTAATTCGATGTGTAATTGATGGAAACCATTCAATGAAATTTCGTACAAAATAGCTTCTTTGTTTTCGAAATAATCGTAAACTACCGGAGCACTGTATTCAATCGCATCTGCAATTTTACGGATAGAAAGTGAAGCCCAACCCTCTGTTTTAGCCAAATTGAAAGCCTCCTGCAAAATATTTGCACGGATAGATTCCTTTTCTCTTTGACGACGTTCGTGTAAGCCCATTATTTTATTTTTCTAACAGCGTTAGCAAAACTACAACTAAAACTTATTAACTACCAAAAAAATTTCTTTTTTTAACATTAAGTTATAATAACATTTATTCAGAAAGATGGTTTGAAGTCAGCCATTTAGGATAATCTTTATCAAGTAATTTTCCCGCAAAATCAATGTACCAGCTGTATCCGTTGCGCCGTTCTTCAGAGATTTCGTTATAATTTGATTTCACACTGCCATCCCGGTCTCCGAAAATTGGTTTATTTATACTAAGATCATAAAATCTTGCCCAAATGACAGAACCTTTTTCTTCAGCTAAAACGCGAATTGTTTTTTTATTTTCCTTTGTCACTTTATAACTATAACCTTCAATCTTATTTGCTTTGAACCATTTTACAGCACTTCTTATTGATTTTTCAATTTCAGGTGTAATAGGCTGCATCATAAGAAATCTTACAATTCCCACAGACTCTCCAGTTGCTAATGAAACTGGTTCGAAAGCTCTGGCTTTTGCAGGTTGAAGTGTAATCTCATCATATTGATCTGCCCAAATCGTAGGAATTCCGTTTTGTAAAACCTGATTTTTCAAGATACAATCGATTCCATTTTTGAATGCAGTTTTTGATTTTACTTTTAATTCAGAATTGACGGCATCAAAATCATTTTTGCCTTCAGATATATTATAAAGAACCGTCAAAGCATTGATCATTGCATTATCATTATAAGTGATTTGCTTTCTGTAAATCGCTTTGTTTGGATAATATTGTGGAAAACCGCCATTCTCGTATTGCATTGTCAGGAGATATTTTATTCCTTTTTCAGCAGCTGAAAGATAGCCTGGATTCTTCGTGTTTTTGTAAGCTTTTACCAAAATATTTATTTCTTTGGTCGTCGCATTGTTGTCAATTGTAGCGTGATCATCGCCGGTGGATTTTATTTTCTTTAATAAATTTTTATCAATTGGTATTTCATAATTTACAGTAGTGCCGCCTACAAGATGTTTTCCCCAAGCTCCGATTGGTAATTGATACACCAATATTTTTTCTGCCAATGTATCTTTAAATTGCCCAAAATATAATACTGAGCTTAATACAAAACCGAGTGCTAAAATGCTTGTTCTCATGATTTCTTATATTGATCTTCTTTGTAAAAATATGCAAAATCCCTTACAAGTAATATTATTTGTAAATTGTAATCAATTATTATAAGTTAAATTATTTTTAAAGATAATTCTTTATAGTATGGTATTTGCTATAACTTTTTTATAACCCTGATCATTTGAAACTAAAAATCAACAGACGAAAGCTAATTCGACGTGTTCTCATAACCATTATTTCCATACTGGTTTTTTTTATTATACTGATATTCAGTCTGCGACTGCCTTTTGTTCAGAATTTTATTAAAGATAAAGCAATCACTTATCTCGAAGGTAAAATCAAAACGAAAGTAAGTCTGGAAAAGATTTACATAGGTTTTCCTAATAGCGTTATTATCGAAAATCTTTATTTGAAAGGTCAAAAAGTGGATACGCTTTTGGCCGTGAGAAAATTTGATGTCGGATTGGATATGTGGCAATTAATTAAGTCAAAAGCTGATCTGACCTCAATAGATCTGGAAGGTGTTCGTGCGAATGTTGTCCGTGATCCTCAGGGTAAATTCAATTTTGATTACATTATGGAGGCGTTTGCAACTTCGGAAAAAGAAGAAAGACCATCCAAACCTTTTATCATTTCTCTTGACAAAATTAATCTCAAAGATATTGGTATTACGTTCAACGATCAGCAATCAAAGAATGATATAAAAGTTTATTTCAATTCATTTGATACTCGAGTAAAAACTTTCGACCTTCAAAATAACAAATATGCGGTCAATGATATCAATCTTGACGGTTTGAAGTTGAAATTGAAACAGGATCTGATAGAAGAGGTTTCGAAAAATGTAGAAGAAAAAGTTGATTCCCTTAATCAGAAAAAACCAATGCAGCTGGGCTTGAGCGGAATTAAATTGACTAATTTTAACATCGATTATGGCGACGACAACTCGAAGACTTTTGCGAAAGTTTTGTTTAAAGAATTAAGTACGAAAGTTAACAATCTAGATCTTCAAAATAATGCTTACGACGTTGGAAATGTTTATCTGACAGGCGCAAACATCAACGCCAACTTATTTCTTCCAGCTTCCAACGCCAATCCAAAAAACGAAAAAATGCCTGAAGTTTCTAAAAATGCAACTAAAGAAAAAGCAATGAAAGTTCTTCTCGGAAAATTGATTTTCGAAGATGTAAAAGTTGCTTACAACAATACAGCAGTCGCTCCGACAAGAAGTGGAATGGATTTCAACCATCTTAATTTTAGAAAACTAAATGTCGACGTTCGTGATTTCAAAATGGAAAACAATGGTTTTGCAGGAAGTGTAAAATCTGCGGAAATTCAGGAAGCGCGAGGTTTGGATATTCAGAAATTCAATACTGATTTTGTTTACTCGGACAAAGAAGCTTATCTGAAAGACCTTTATCTTCAAACTTCCAAAACGATTTTAAGAGATGAGGTTGTCCTTAATTATAACTCCATCGAGCAATTATCGGCAAATCCTGGCGCAGTCAAGATCTCTGCAAATATTAAAAATTCAAAAATCGGATTTTCTGATATTTTGAACTTGGTTCCAACGCTCAGAAATACTGCGCCGTTCAACAAATATCCAAATGCAATTCTTTCCGTCAATGCCAATGTTAAAGGTTTGGTAAATGACCTTCTGATCAACGAACTGAAAGTTTCAGGTCTTGATCAATTGCGTGTTAATGCCTCGGGAAGAATCCGAAATGCGATGAATCCTGACAATTTGTATTACGATTTGAAGATCGGCGAATTGGCTTCATCAGGAAGCACGATTTTCAATTTGGTTCCAAAAGGCACGATTCCGTCCAATATTTCTTTGCCTTCACACTTTAGCATCAAAGGTTTTGCGAAAGGAACAACAAAAGTTGTCAATACAAATCTAAGTTTGTATTCAACACTTGGAAATGCCGGAATCAAGGCGCAAGTTGATATGCGAAGAAAAAACCGAGAGTTGTATGACGTGAAAGCTAACTTACAGAATCTACAGATTGGAAAAATTATTCAGAATAAAGATTTAGGTGCAATTACCGCTCAGATTTCTGCAAAAGGTGAAAGTTTTGACTTTAAAAATGCAAATGCCAATCTTGTAGGAAACGTGCAATCGGCAACTTACAAAGGTTACCGTTATCAAAATATGAATCTGGTAGGCAAGATCAACCGTGGAGTTTACAATATCGTTCTTAATTCCAAAGATCCGAACGCAAATCTTCAGCTGACAGCTTCCGGAATTTATAACGAAAAGAATCCGACAATAAAAGTCAATGGAACAATCAATAAATTAGATCTCAATAAATTAGGTTTCTATAGTTCGCCAATGATCTTGGCAGGCGCAATTGACGGCGATTTCAAAAGTCTTGATCCTGATAATCTGAACGGCTATTTGAATCTTAAAAACTTCGCCATTTCTGATACAAAAGAAGTTTATCCGATCCAGGAAGTGAATTTGTTGGCAGTTTCTACAACGGATTCTACGCAGATTAAATTTAATTCTCAGATTGCAGATGTGGAACTGAACGGAAAATACAAACTGACCCAGATCTTCGGCGCTTTGTCGCAAACGATGAATCAATATTATCAATTCCAAAAACCTGGGAAAGTGGCTAAGATTGATGCCGGTCAGTTTTTTAATCTGAATGCAACTATCAAAAATGATGATTTAATAAGAAAGTTTGTTCCGGATTTGAAAAGCTTTGAAACTATTAATATCACAGGAAATTATAATGCAGATTCTCAGAAAATAGAATTGGACGCAAAAATTCCGCAGGTTTTGTATGGTACCAATTCGCTTGAAAATACGAATATTAAAATCACGAACGAAAATCAGGCTTTGCAATATAATCTGGATGTTACTTCATTAAAAAGTGAAAGTTTTGCTTTAAATAAAGTCAATATCAACGGTGATGTTGCCAATAATATCATCAATTATAACATCACAACGAAAGATGAAAAAGATGCGACACAATTCCTGATCTCAGGAAATGCGAAATCGATGAATGATATTACCGAAATCTCCTTGAATCCAGATGGTTTAAAATTAAACTATAATGATTGGGCGGTTGCTGGAGGTAACAAAATTCAAATCGGAAGTCAGGGAATTTTCGCTGATAATTTCAGGTTAACAAATGCGGGGAGTGAAATTTTAGTTCAATCGGAAAATAGTTCGCCACACAGTCCGCTCAATGTGACTTTGAAAGATTTTAAAATTGAAACACTGACTGAGATTGTCAAGAAAGATTCGCTTCTTGCAAAAGGAACAATCAACGGAACGGCTCAATTAAGAGATTTAAATAAAAAAATGACCTTCACTTCGGATCTTAATATTACCGATCTGTTTGTGTATGGAAGTCCTGTTGGGAATCTTACAATCAAAGCAAATAATACTTCCGCTGATATTATTAATGCAGATATCGCACTTTCCGGAAACGAAAATGATGTGAAGATTACAGGAAATTACAACACTGCAGCAAGTAGTTTTGACCTGAATCTGGCAATGAATCAGCTTCAGATGAAAACTTTGCAAGGCTTTACAATGAATGCAATTACGAATACGGAAGGTTATCTTTCCGGCGATCTGAAGATTACAGGAACTGCGACCGAACCAAAAATTCTGGGCGATGTGAAAATGAATAATGTCGGGATGATGATCGCACAAACCGGAAGTGATTTCAGAAATATCAATGACAAAATCTCGTTCACGAACAGAGGAATTGAGTTTGATGATTTCAAAATTAATGACAAGGACGGAAATTCACTTAAAATTGATGGTCAGGTTCTGACGCAGACTTACAGGGATTTTGCATTTAATTTAGACGTTAATGCGAAAGATTTCAAAGTTGTGAATTCAGAAAAATCGAATGATGCGATGATGTACGGAATCTTGTCTATTGATGCTGCTTTGAAAGTTCGCGGAAATCTTGACTTACCAAAAGTAGACGGAAGATTGGCGGTTTCTGATGATACAGATTTTACGTTTGTTTTGCCGCAGTCGAGTCCGTCGTTACAGGAAAGAGACGGCATTGTGGAATTCATTGATCAAGACCAGATTGCTCTTAACAAAACCATCGTTGCAGATTCTTTGGCTGCCAAAAATAAAATCAAAGGAATGGATGTAAGCGTGAATATTGAGGTAAGCAAAGAAGCGAAAATGTCTGTCGTGATTGATAAAGCCAATGGAGATTTTGTAAAACTTCAGGGCGAAGCTGAATTGACTGGGGGAATTGATCCTTCCGGAAAAACCACTTTGGTCGGCGTTTACGAAGTGGAGCAGGGAAGTTATGATATGACCGTAAGTCTTTTGAAACGTAAATTCGAAATCCAAAAGGGTAGTACAATTACCTGGACTGGCGAGCCCACTGCCGCAACACTCGATATTACAGCTGTTTACAAAACACAGGCCGCGCCGCTAGATCTCGTGGAGCAGCAAATCAGCGGAGAAACGCCGGCAACACTGAATCAATTCAAACAAAGAATGGAATTCAATACTTTGCTGAAAATGAAAGGTGAATTGTTGAAGCCAAGCATTAGTTTTGATATTACGACAGCGGATAAAAATAATGCAGTTTCGTCTAATGTGACAGATATTGTAGATCAGAAATTATCTCAATTAAGAGAAGATGAAAATGAGATGAACAAGCAGGTTTTCGCTTTGCTTTTACTCAATCGTTTCATTGGTGAAAATCCTTTTGAAAACAGCGCAGGACTTTCTACGGAAACTTTAGCAAGGCAAAGTGTAAGCAAAATTTTATCACAACAATTGAATAATCTGGCTTCCGACTTAATAAAAGGTGTTGACCTTAATTTCGATCTGGAATCCACGGAAGATTATTCCACAGGAACCCAAAATACAAGAACAGATCTTAATGTTGGGTTGAGCAAAAAACTATTGAATGATAGATTGAAAGTCTCTGTTGGAAGCAACTTTGGACTGGAAGGCGAAGCACGTCAAAATGAAAATACAACCAATATTGCAGGCGATGTGACTGTAGATTACAGCCTTTCCAAAGATGGACGATATATGCTGAGAGCTTACCGTAAAAACGAATATCAGGTGGCTTTGCAAGGTCAGATTGTGGAAACAGGTGTTGGATTCATCATCACTTTGGACTATGATAAATTCCGTGAAATCTTCCAAAAATCAAGGAGAGACAAAAGAAAGAAAGTAAAAGATAATAACCAAGTAGTAGATTTTAAATAATGATGAACCGATTTCCAGTACATTTTAGACCAGTCATTGCATTGTCATTTTTGGCAATTATTTCGTCTTGTAGTAATACCAAATTTCTAAAAGAAGGGCAGATGCTCTATACAGGTGCTGAAGTGAAAATCGAAAATGACAGCATTCCGAAAAAGGAAAAGAAAGCTTTGAAGTCTGAACTTGAGGAGAGTCTTACACCAAAACCAAACTCAAGCTTTCTTGGATTAAGACCGAAACTTTACGCTTACAATATTGCAAAAGAACCGAAAAAAGAGAAGGGCTTCAACTACTGGCTGAAATATAAATTTGGTGAAGAGCCTGTTTTGCTTGGCGATGTTGATAAGGAATTTAACAAAGATATTATCGTAAATTATTCAGAAAACAAAGGCTATTTCAACGCAAAAGCAACTTACGATACGATCTCTAAAAATAAAAAGGCGCAGGTAATTTATACTTTAAGACCGGGAAATCAGTATCTAATTAGTCAGGTCAAGTTTCAGGAAGATTCGACTTTGGTAAATAGAGAAATTCAGAATTTGAAAAATAAATCTTTGCTGAAAATTGGAAATCCTTTTGATCTGGACGTCATTAAAGCTGAGAGAGAAAGAATAGATAATGGATTGAAAGAGAAAGGTTTCTATTACTTCCATCCGGATAATATTATTGTTCAAGCCGACAGTACGGTTGCAAAAACTCACAAAGTTGAACTGAATGTCAAACTGAAGGATCAGACTCCAGATCTTGCGACACAGCAATTTTCTATAGATAAAGTGGTGGTTTTCCCCAATTACAACATCCGAGATGTAAAAGAGGGCAAATATAGTGTCCCGATGAATGCAGATTCTTTGGCAAAATATGCCCACCAAGATATTTATGTGATAGATCCTGAACACAAATTCAAACCGAAAATTTTTGATCGTGCTTTGTATTTCAAAACCGGCGATGTTTATAACAGAAAAGATCACAATTTGACTTTAAGCCGATTGATCAGTTTAGGCGTTTTCAAATTTGTAAAGAATGAATTTGTAGTTTCAGATTCTTTAAATCATAAGTTTGATACTTATTATATGTTGACTCCAAGGCAAATTCAATCCTTGCGTTTGGAAGCTTTGGGAAGAACGAACTCCGCCAATTACGCAGGAAGTGAATTAAACTTAAACTGGACGCATCGTAATTTTTTCCGAGGCGCAGAACAGTTCAAAGCTGCAGTTTATGGCGCTTTTGATGTCCAGATCGGCGGGCCTGCAGATGCAGAAAATATCATTAGAGTAGGAGCCAATGCGCAATTATCAATTCCCCGAATTGTAGCGCCATTTCGTTTCAATTCGTCCAGCGCTTTTGTGCCAAGAACCAATATGCAGATTGGATATGAGTTCCAAAACCGGACAACTTTATATACTTTGAATACCTTCAATGCATCATTTGGCTATGCCTGGAAAGAAAATGTGAGAAAAGAGCATGAGCTAAAGGTGATTGATATTTCATTAATTGATCCAGCAAATGTCACACAGAAATTCCTTGATCAAACTGCAAATAATCAATATCTTAAAAGAGCGACAGACCAACAATTGATTTTTGGACCAACCTACACTTATACTTATACAAATACAACTTCGCCAAAAACAAACACCATTTATTATCGTGGAATGTTAGATTTAGCGGGAAATTTAACTGGACTTATTAGCGGAGCAAATGCAAAAGAAGGCGACGTGAAAAATATTTTCGGAATTCCATTTAGCCAATATATTAAGATGGAAAACGATTTCCGATTCTATCATAAATTTGGTGAGAAAACATCATTTGCTTCCCGGGCAATTGCAGGTGTAGCAGTTCCTTATGGTAATTCTCAGTTTATGCCTTTTTCAAGACAGTTTTTTGTGGGTGGAAGCAATAGCGTCAGAGCTTTTCGGGCGAGAACTTTAGGACCCGGAAGTTACGATCCTAGAACACAAAAAGATGGATTTGTATTTGATCAGGCTGGTGATGTCAAATTAGAACTGAATGCAGAATACCGGGCAAACCTTTATAAATTTTTGAATGTTGCAGCATTTGTAGATGCCGGAAATATCTGGCTCATCAACGATGAATTTGATACTGACGGACAACTTGTAAGACCAGGTGGAAAATTTTCGAAGGAGTTTCTTAGCGAATTGGCCGTTGGTGCGGGAGTTGGTTTGAGATTGGATTTTTCGATTCTGGTTTTGAGACTGGATCTTGCGATGCCACTCAGAGTGCCATATTATGAAAAAGGAGATAGATGGGTTTTGGACAGAGTTAAATTTGGAGATTCTGCCTGGCGAAAAGATAATCTGATTTTAAATATTGCGATTGGTTATCCTTTCTAAATTAATTCTTAGAAAGTTACAAAGGAAGTATAAACCAGAATGTACTTCCTTCTCCCATAGTACTTTCGGCTCCAATCTGACCATCGTGTTTTTTGATGATTTCTGCGCAAATATAAAGTCCTAATCCAAGTCCGGAATACGTTTTTCCGGAATGGTCTGCACGGAAATACCGGTCAAAAAGCTGCGGAAGAATCTTTCCATCAATCCCTTCTCCGAAATCTTTAATAGAAACTTTCACTTCATTGTTCAAAGTTTCTATGTTGATGTGGATTTCATTGGAATCTGAGGCGTATTTTACAGCGTTGTTTACGAAATTAATTACCACCTGGTCAATTCTGTTTTCATCCGCGTAGACCTCTACATTTCTGTCTCCGGTAATGATTAATTGATATTTGCCTTCCATTCTTACGTGACTGCAGCTTCTGGAAAGCATTTCAAAAAGATTAAACTTAGTTTTGTCCAGCTTCAGCTGATCCTCGTTCATTCTTCTCATATTAAGGAGTTCATCGATGAGGGAAACCATTGTGTCTACACTTTTCGCAGATTGATCCAGCAGCTTGCTATGTGTTTCAGAAAATGGTTTATGTTTTAACCGATCCAGTAGTTGGATGGAAGCTTTTAAAATTGTTAGTGGTGTTTTAAGTTCGTGGCTTGCAATACTCAGTAAATCATCTTTGCGCTGATCAAATAATTTCTTTTCTGTAATATCGGCAGTCATTCCCACCATCCGGTCGGCATTTCCATTTTCATCATATCTTGGACGTCCGTGAGCCTGAATCCAATGGATGGATCCGTCTCGCCATTTGATAGGATATTCGGTTTTGTAGATGCCGTTGGTTCTCATAGCCTCTCTTACCAAACCTCTTACCCTTTCGTGATGCTCGGGCAGCATTGCATCAAATAAGTCTGAATATTTAAAATCTTCCTCCGGAGAAAAACCAAAATTACGTTTGAACTGATCCGTACTCTGCATAACTCCTGTAGCAATATGCACCTCCGTAGAACCCAGACTGCTCGCATCCAAAGCAATCTCCAGACGAGTATTGATTTCGCTTAAAGATTCGCGGGTATTTACCTGCTCTGTGACATCTGTAGCTACGATCAGAATGGCTGTACTTTTCCCATCAGAATTACTTATCGGCTTATAAACAAAATTGAGATAACGCTCTACAGAATTACCATTGACAGATAATAAAGCTTTATGCTCTTTTCCATAATAAGTCTTTCCGGAATGATAAACTTCTTTTAAAATAGTCAAGAAATCCTGATCCTTTATTTCATGAAGAGCAAGATGTAAAGGCAGACCAAGAATAGATCTGTCTTTCCCCCATATTTCCAAAATAGCATCATTCACCACATCTATCTCGAAGTCAACTCCTTTGAGTGATGCCATTGCTACCGGAGAATGTTCTACGAGCGATCTGAAACGGTTTTCACTTTCTACCAGAATATGATTGAGGCTCTCCATCTGATTCTTGAATCTCAGAAGATCACGGTTAGCTTTTTCCAGTTTGTTGTTGATAGATAAAAGCTCTTCATTGGTTATCTGATATTCTTCATTAAGTTCTCCCAGATCCTTAGTCAGTTTTTCCTCTGCTTTTGCTTTTTCATTTACAAGAATTTTTGCCGCCATCTTTTCAGAAACTTCGGAAGCAGTGTGCAGAATATAGCTGGTTTTTCCGTTTTCATCCAGTATGGCCTTATATTCAAAATCAAAATAATAATTCTGCAGGATGCCATCTACTTCTATAATTGCCGGATAATCTTTTGCGAGATAAGTCTCACCAGAACGCCAGACTTCTTTTAAAATATTAACAAATGGTTGCCCATATAATTCTGGAAGAGCATCATTGAAGTTCTTGCCTACAACTTTTCTGTCTTTTCCCCAGAAGTTCAGCATCGCCTCATTCGCACTTATAATTGTAATATCCTCGCCAGAATATACTGCTGTCGCGTTTGGAGACTTGAAAAGTATACTTAGCAGCTGCTCAGGCCGGATAAGGTCAGGAAAATTCATTAAGGAATATAAAAGTTATACAAATATAATTATTATCTGATAAAGGGTTATTATTAATTATTTAATAATGGCTCGGGATTTGAAATCAATTCGAAAAATTCAATGACAACGATTCATAATGTGGGTTCAATAATTTTTCGTTGTTTTGCAAATTGTTAATTTAAATAGAGATATGTCGAAGTTTGATGATATAAGACCGTTTTATGATGAGGAAGTCTATGATGCGCTTCAAAATGTGGCCAAACACCCAATGATGAAGGCTTTGATGAGTTTTACATTTCCTAATAAGGACGAGGATTTCTGGCTTAATGAATTCAAAAATGTAAATTCTATCAATGATTTTCAAAGTCGATTTATTTCTCAGACTGTTCTTCAGATTTTGGAAAGAAGTTCTGAAGGTTTAACGACTTCGGGATTTGATCAATTAGATAAAAATCAGTCGTATCTTTTCATTTCCAATCATAGAGATATTGTTTTGGATACTTCTCTGTTGAATTTGGCTTTGTTAAACGGTGGTTTCATAATGACATCATCAGCCATCGGAGATAATTTGGTAAAAAAACCTTTCCTTCACATCTTAGCAAAGTTGAACCGTAATTTTTTGGTTCAAAGAGGCGTTTCAATCCGTGAACAACTCAATAGTTCAAAGATCTTATCTGAATATATCTCTACTTTGTTAACCAAAGAAAACCGATCTGTATGGATGGCTCAACGAGAAGGTCGTACCAAAGATGGAAATGATGCTACACAGCAAGGTGTTTTGAAAATGCTTGCAATGACGGCCGGAGATCAATCCTTGACGGAGTTTTTTAAAAGTCTCAGAATAGTTCCGCTATCTATTTCTTACGAATATGATCCTACAGACTCTCTGAAAATGCCACAACTCATGGCAAAGTCAAGAAACGAAATCTATGTAAAAGATGATAATGAGGATTTCAATACAATGCTGAGTGGTGTTCTTGGGCAAAAAAAACGCATCCACCTACACGCTGGGAAAGTTCTTGATAATGAGCTGGATAATATCGAAAATCAATCTGATAATAAAAACAAACAGCTACAGGCTATTGCACAAATCATAGATCATTTTGTTCTGGAAAATTACAAACTTTGGCCTACCAATTTTATAGCTTATGACTTGCTGTATGAAACCAGTCGATATGCAGACCAATACACGGATGCAGAAAAACAGCTTTTTGAAAGACGTTTGGAAATGCGTATTGATGTATCCAATAAAGCTTTAAAAGAAAGTTTCTTGTCTATGTACGCCAATCCTGTCATCAACAAAATCACACATCACCAGACAGTTTCCATTTAATTTTTCTGAAGAATTTTGTTTTTCTCCATTTTGTTGAAATTAATTTCACGGTTGGGTAATGTTATATAAAAATTGGCAAAGAAATTGTGTAGTTCATTATGTGCTTAACAATTAACATTTTAAAACTAACCACTATGAACATTTCCTACTACGATTTTAAAAATCTACCAAATCAATCCCAGTGTGACATTGTTTTAAATCAAGGTCATCTGATGCACGAAACGATCAAGGATGAGTTGAAGTTTGTTCTATACGAGATTTCATCTTTTTCCGTCGAAATTGTTTACAACAAAAATAATAATAGAATTGCAGCAATGAATGTTTATCAAAACAGATCAGCATATTCACACTAAATTTGATTTATGATTAAAAAATCTATATTCTATATTACATAAAAAAGGATGAACAAACAGTTCATCCTTTTTTTATATCTCAATTTTTGAAGTTACGCCTCAATAAACTCCAAAAGATCTTTATTAATAGTCGGAGCTTGCGTAGTCGGCATTCCGTGAGGGAAACCAGGATACGTTTTTATTGTTCCGTTTTTCAATAATTTAATAGATTTCAAAGCCGCATTTTGGTAAGGAACGATTTGATCATCTTCACCGTGAAGCACCAAAACCGGAATATCAACATTTTTCAAATCTTCCGTAAAATCAGTCTCAGAAAACGCTTTAATTCCATCGTAATGAGCTACGATTCCGCCCATCATTCCTTGTCTCCACCAGTTTCTCTGTACGCCTTCTTTCACATCTGCACCTTCTCTGTTGTAGCCGTAGAAAGGGAAAGTCAAATCGATGTAAAATTGTTGTCTGTTGTTTAGAGTCTGATCTCTGATGCCATCAAAAACAGACATCGGAACACCATCAGGATTGCTGTCACTCGCTACCATAATTGGCGGAACTGCGCTGATTAAAACCGCTTTTTTCGCTCTTCCATTCGCATATTTATTCACATAACGGATGACTTCGCCACCACCAGTTGAGTGACCAATGTGAACCACATCCTTCAGGTCAAGAAATTCTACCAATTCAGCTGCATCAGAAGCATATTGTTCAATTGTGTGATTGTAAATGTTTTGGCTAGAACGGCCGTGACCTCTTCTGTCGTGCGTTACCACTCTGTAACCTATTTGCAGGAAGAAAATCACCTGTGCATCCCAGTCGTCTGATGATAATGGCCATCCGTGGTGAAACATCAAAACTGGTCCTTCGCCTTGGTCTTTGTAAAAAATCTCTGTTCCGTCTTTTAATTTTAGTGTGCTCATAATTTAATTTTTTAAAGGTTTGTAATAAATTTATTTAATATTTTGTTGTCTTAATTCTTTAGCAAATGTAGTCCGATAGAATCCATTGCATCTTAACCTAAGTTAAAATCGTCGTTCTTATTATATTTTATTTTGGGCAGCTTTATCCGCCTTCCGTTCCCGCTTTTTTTGTCATTGCGAATGACGTGAAGCAATTAGTTGAACTATTCAGCAATCGCAATGACAAAAAAGAGCTCCACTCAAGTCGGGCTGCAGATTCAGCATAGAACACGACTTGATTTCAGCATCAGCTTAAGTGTTACTATTTGCAATATGCTAGAAACTTATATTTACTTAAGTGTTAAAAGTTTTTGTGGCTTAACTCTCAGTATTCTCCCTCAAAAGTTCAATCAAATCTTCCGCACCGCCATCAAATTTCTTCCCATTCACGAAGAAAGAAGGTGTTCCGTTCACGCCGCTCATAATCCCGCTTTCAAAATCTGAATCAACCTTTTCTGCCAGTCCAGTACTTTCCAAATCCTTTTCAAATTGAGGAATGTTCAGTTTTAATTGTTCTGCCAACTTCATCAGTAAGTTTTCATTCAAATCTCTCTGATTTTCATAAATAGCATCGTGCATTTCCCAGAATTTCCCTTGTAGGTTGGCTGCTTCTGCTGCAATGGCCGCCGGTCTTGCATATTGGTGCATTTCTGATAATGGAAAGTTTCTGAAAACAAATTTGATTTGACTCCCAAATTCTTTCATTAATTCTTTCAGAACCGGATAAGCGGCGCCACAATATGGACATTGATAATCTCCGTATTCTACAATAACGAGGTCGGCTTCTAAGTTGCCTTGTGCGTGGTCAGCGTTGCTGACAGCTGGTTTTAGTGACATAATTTATTTTGTGTTAAGGGTTTCTAAAGCGTCTAAAATTCCGTCTGCTCCTGGATTGATGGCCGTTGGCGACAGATAACTCCATTCGATAATGCCATCTTTGTTGATGACGAAAAGTGCTCTTTTACATTCACCTTCTTCCTCGTCATAAACACCATATTTTTTAGCAATTTCTCCTTTCGCTTCAAAATCTGCGAGTAAAGGAAAATGTAAATTTCTTGATTGAGAAAATGCGAGATGACACCATTTGCTGTCCACAGAAATTCCGAAAATCTCTGCATCGTATTTCTTGAAAAACTTCAAAGTTTCATTGTACAAAGCCATCTGGTCGCTGCAAACCGGACTCCAGTCGGCGGGATAAAAAGCGAGGATGACATTCTTTCCTTTGAATTCTGATAACGTAATTTTCTGGTCTGGCGTTGCGTACAATGTAAAATCTGGGGCAACATCGTTTTTTTGTAACATAATATTAGTTTTTAGCGTTAATTCTTGAAATCAGTATTCCGCAAATCATCAGTAATAATGCAGGAATCATCAAAATCCATTTTCCAAAATAATCGAGTAGGAAAGGAGCGATAAACGCACCGGACAAAAACCCTATCCACAAAAGCAAAAGATGAACAGCGTTGGATTTATACTCTTCTTTTTCTATTTTATCATCGGTCATCGTCAGCATTGCGGTGTTCCTTGCCAGACTGTTCAAAGTTCCTGTCACAAAATCTGTATTTACCTTTTGGTTTCCTACAGAAGTTACAATCGTATTCATCATTCCCATTGAAAATCCGACAATTGCAATGGATAACAAATTATTGATATCATAAAAATAAGCAATAATTGAATAGAAAATGAGAATTCCGGAAACAAGATGAAAAGTTAATATTTGGTTCTTAATTCTCTTCCATAATGAAAGACAGGTTCCGGCGTAAATTCCTAACAGAAAACAACTAATGACTGTAATTGATGTAATGATGATTTCAGATTTACCAGTTGAAATGGCTGCTCCCAATGAAGTGGTATTTCCACTCATAAAAGAGACGTAGGTTTTCCATTGAATCAGTCCTATAGCATCAATATATCCAGCAATCAAAGCTAAAAATATAGCCAATCTCTCTTGCATCTTAATCGAATCAGGTGAGACGAAAGTGTTTGTTTTGATGACAGAATTATCCATTATTTAGAGAGATTTAATTCTAATCTTATTTCTCAGGCTGAATGAAAACTTTCTCAGTCGGGAATTTTTCAATTTCACCTTCTTTCAAACCAAAGTTCGTTACCACAACATCTTTCGGATTTCCGGCAAGCCATTCGCTCAAATCAATCGATTCATATTTTCCGCTGTTGAAGCCAATCAGAATTCTACAAACCGTATCGCCTGTATTTTTGATGTAATGTCCGGCTCCCATTGGCACGTAACCCACATCTCCTGCACTGAACTGCTCTGTAACACAAATGGATTCTGCCAAGAAAACCGACATTTCTGCCTGTCCTGAAATAAAATATTGCCATTCGTCCGCATTGGGATGCCAGTGCATTTCTCTCAAAGCGCCGGGTTGCAATTCCAAAATAGAACCGGACATTGTACTGCTGATTGGAAATTCTTTACTTGTAACCAATCTTTGTAAACCTCCACCGGGAACGATTCTCGGCTGTTGGGAATGCAAAGGATAACGGTGGAAGCTCGTCAATTCGATATCAGATTCATTTGGGCGAGCTTCAGCAATGAAAGACATCTCATCCGGAACAATTCCTGCTGCGAAATACGCTTCTTTTTGAGGTAAAGCGGCTACTTCTTCTAAAGTTAAATTTAAATTCTGAGCGACAATTTCAGGTGGAACTGATGAAACAAAATCAGTCACGCTGAACGTATGGTCTTCTGAAAAATTACCATTATCAAAAATCAAAATGAAATGACATTCTTCCGTTCCTGTCGCTTGAATAGAGTGGCCATAACCTTTTGGAAAATACCAAACATCGCCCGGCTCAAAATTGTCTGTATAGCTATGTCCATCAGGATGAATAATCGTGGTACGAACCGTTCCTGAAATGACGTAAGCCCATTCTGCGGCGTTGGCGTGCCAGTGTAATTCTCTCATACTTCCTGGTTGCAGTCTCATAGATACACCCGCAATGCCGATAGATGCTGGGAAATCTTTTACAGAAGCACCTCTTGTAGTTCCACCGTCGTTGGTTCTAGGTTCTTTTTTCTCTAATTCGTATTTGAAACTTAATGATGCAGTATTCATAATGATAAGTTTTTGTGATGAATGATAGTTTGTCTTTATTTCTACTGTAAAGCTAGCTCGGAATCAAGGGGTTTTGAAGTGCTTTTCGGTGAATGGGCAAAATGAGTCGGTGGGAATTTGAAAGGAGTAGTTGATGTGTTTAGGGTAAAGAAAATAGATGAGAGATAAAAAGACTTGCAATTCGAATTTTATTAATTGAAAAACTCCTAATGATGTTGATTTTTAACAATAAAAATCCTTCACAAGTTGAATTGAGAAGGATTAAAATTCGATTTAGATTATTATTAAACTATCACTTTATCTCACAAGAATAATCTTTCCTGTATGTGAACCGTCCTCAAGCAATCGGTGAGCTTCCGCAGCTTCTGAGAAAGGAAATGTTTTGAATATGACGGGTTTGAACTGCTTAGATTCAATCATAGGCCAGACATTCTTTTGGATTTCTTTGGCCAATTGTTTTTTGAACTCATATTCACGGCTTCTCAAAGTACTTCCTGTAACGGTCAGGCGCTTGGTCATTACTTTCCAGATATCCAAATCAACACGACTGCCACTGACCGCATTGATGTGAACCAATCTGCCTTCAGGTTTCAGAATGTTGATGTTTTTAGCAAGATAATCACCGCCAATCATATCCAGAATGACATCGACACCTTCGTTTTGTAATTCAGTTTCAAAATTCTGGGTCTTATAATTAATATAAGAATCTGCGCCGAGTTCAAGACATTTCTGACCTTTTTCGTCAGAACCGACTGTTACAATGACGGTTGAACCCAATGCCTGGGCAATCTGAATGCCTGTAATTCCAATACCGCTGTTTCCGCCGTGGAGCAAAAGGGTTTCTCCCGGTTGAAGATTTCCTCTCTGAAAAACATTAGACCAAACGGTAAAGATTGTTTCCGGTAAGCTTGCCGCCTCAGCAAAACTTAAATCTGCAGGAATGGGTAAACATTGACCTTCTCTCACAGCGACATATTCTGCGTAACCGCCACCTGCTAAAAGTGCACAAACTTTGTCGCCAACGGTAAAATCTACGACATCAGGGCCGCATTTTACAATGGTTCCGGCGACTTCTAATCCTGGAATTTCTGCAACAACACCAGCAGGTGCTGGATAATTTCCTTCTCTCTGAAAAATATCAGGACGGTTGATTCCTGCGGCTTTCACTTCGATTAAGACTTCTTCTCCGGATATTTTGGGAGTAGGGTATTCCTGTAGTTCCAATACATCAGGACCTCCAGGTTTTGTAATAACGATTGCTTTCATTTTTTTAATTTTAATATCAGATTCTTTCAAACTCTCTTCCAGGTCAATTGATGAGTCACCAATCGTGAATTGCTGGTGAATGGTTTCTCACTTTCTAGATGCAGAAAACCATCTTTAAAGATAACGATTCTATTCTGCGTTTGCCCTGTCCAGTTGGGGAAAAGTGAAATGTACATTGTGTGACTCACCAACTGTTTTTCATCGTCCGTTTTGAACGGTTCCGAATACGCAAGATATGTTGAGCCTTCCTGTGTATATTCTTCCGGCGTGGCATTGGTCCAATGTTCCTGATGAAAGTTTTCACGGTGCATATCCATAATTTGTCCCGACATATAACCGTCAGGATTATACATAATCAGTCCTTTCGGATTCTCACCCATTGGATGGGTAATTTCTCCGCTGTTAACAGGAACTTCGATGAGTTCTACCAAAGTCCAGCTTCCTAATAGTTTTTTGAAAAGTGTTTCCATAACTTTAAAATGAAATGAGCGTACCGAGATACGCCCATTATGTTTTTTGAATTAGAAAGGTTGATTGTATTTTCCGGTCAACGCTTTGTTTTCGATACTTTTTGCAAAGTTGGGCGTTTCTTCGTGGTTGTGTGCGTCGGAAGCGGCTTGTCTGGAAGCGGCTGCATCAGCGAGATTCACGTTGTGTTCTTTCAGATATTCGAACATTTCAGGAGTTGCAGTGGCGTGGATTTCGTTGGTGTACAATGTTGTGTTATCATCGATTTTTGTGGCTTTTAATTCCCATAAAACCTGAACTTTGGTACGGCCGCCTTTGGTAATGGAATCTGAGATGGATAACATTCTGCAGTAATCCGGACGGTGTTCAACGGCAACATAATGCTGAACCATCAAAGCATCTCCGATGGTTTCGACGTTTAAAGAAACCGGTTCGCCATCATACGTGGTAGAAATGGCGGCTCCGATGTGCTGCGTAGAGCATCTCTGATATTCTGCATCGGGAAGATTTAATAACCAATCTGCGATATTTACTTTTTCGATTGGGGCATTGATAATCGCTGTAACGGTAGAGTGAGACAATGCGTTTTCTGGTGTTTGAATAATCTCCATAATGTTTAGAATTTTAAATTGTTTGTATCTGTTAATTTGATGGTGTAAAGCTACATTCAACAAATTTCAAAATCAATTGGTGTTCGATGAACAGGCGGAAACTGTCGTTGAATGGGTGTTGAAATTTATTAATGAATGGAAAGAAATAATAATGACTTTAATATGCATCAAGTTTGTCATTCCGTAGGAATCTAAATTATTATTTTAAATTCTGCGTTGAGATTCCTACGGAATGACAAAACGTGAAAATTATCTTTATTATAAACGAAAAAATCACTGTAAAATGCAGTGATTTTTTCGTTTAAATTACATTAATTCAAATTATTTATAAAGCCACTTCCTAATCAACTTCGTATAATTCGGCATCACCACGTAAATCACCAGGAAAACCAGACAGCCTGTACTGACCAACGTGTCAAAATAGCGATTGGGTGAGATATTTATTAATCTCAATGAGGGCAATAACAGCAATTGCATCAGCAATGATAAAGGATAGATGGCAGACCAGGTTGCCAGATATTGTTTCCAGCGAACCGGAACTTTGTTTTCTTTTTCTCCATAAAAGAGAAAATCCAGACCAGATTTGATTTCGTAATTATCTTCTTTTGTGAATAATGGATGGGCTTTGTCAATCAATTTTCTTCTGGTATCAGATTCCATCCAGTTTCTGAGATTCTCAATCGTATCAAAGCGAATGATGACAGTGTAAACAAACGTCAGATTCGGAATCGGGCGCACGATTTGCCAGTCGATAAAACCTTTGGCACTTTTGGAAACGGGCAGAATTTCCTCGAGCCATTTTTCGTATTCGGTTTGTTTGCCGTCGAGAACGTGGTGCGTGATGACCACCGATGCGCCTTGAGTTTCCATAATGAAATTGTTTTTTAATTTATTTAATTATCGATGGTTTGCATAAATAATTTAGCTTCGGAAAAAGATTTCAGCAAAATATCTTTTACCTCTTCCAAAGCTGTTTTTGATGCCGGATTTTCTTCGGTTGTTAATTCTAAAATATCTAAGTTTTTCTCTAATAGAGAAAGTAAACCCATTATTGCAACACTCGATTTCAAATCGTGGGCTCTCAATTTCAGTAATTTAAAATCTTTATTTTCATAAGCCAGTTTCAGTTCCTGCAAATGAGTCGGGATATTATCTAAAAACTGCTGTGTCACGGTTCTTTCAAAACCCTTGTCTTCATTACTGATGGACTTCAAATAACTAAGGTCGATGAACTCGTAATTATAAACGGTTTCCTTAGTTTTTACTTCGGTTTTTTCGTTTTCTTTTAATCCGAAATTGGAGATTAATTTGAATAACTCTTCCTCTGTAATAGGTTTAGAAATGTATTCGTTCATTCCACGGCTCATACATCTTTCGCGTTCACCAGCCAAAGCGTGTGCGGTCATTGCGATGATTGGCGTGTTCAGTTTAAGTTCTTCACGGATTGTCTGCGTGGCAACGTAACCGTCCATTTGTGGCATTTGGATGTCCATTAAAACCAAATCATAGTCGTTGTTTCTGAGAAATTCGACTGCTTCCAGACCATTGTTTGCGGTTTCAAAATCGATGTTCCATTGTGAGAGAAGATGCTTCATCAGACTTTGATTGATAGCATTGTCATCCACGATTAACACTCGCAAAGGCGCATTTGTTTTATCTTTAAAATAATCTGTATCAATTTTAGGAATCACATTCAGCTGTTCTTTTGCAATTGTATAAGGAATGTAAAAATGAAAAGTCGTGCCTTTTCCCTGTTCGCTTATTACTTCGATATCGCCGTTCTGCAATTGAATCAGGCTTTTCACAATCGATAAACCAAGGCCGGTTCCTCCGTAATTTCGGGTCGTCGAATCTTCTCCCTGATTGAATCTTTCAAAGACTTCAATGAGTTTTTCTTTATCAATTCCGATTCCCGTATCAGAAACTTTAAAGCCTACAACGACTTCATTTTCGATTTGTTGTTTATTATAAATTTCGATAGTAATGTTTCCTTGATGCGTAAATTTTATTGCATTTCCGATGAGGTTGACAAGAATCTGAGTCAGTCTCGTGGCGTCGCCATTCAAAGTATCTGGAATCGAAGTATCGATTTTGCTGGAAATAGTCAATCCTTTTTCTTTGGCGCGTTCCATAAAAAATGTTTCGACAGAATTCGCTAATCCACTGATGCTGAATATACCTTTGGTAATACGCATCATACCGGCTTCGATTTTTGATAAATCGAGAATATCATTAACAATTGCCATCAGATTTTCTCCCGAACGCTGAATGGACGAGACAAATTCTTTAGAGGTTTCATCCAAAGGTCTTTTCTGCAAAAGGTTGGTAAAGCCTAAAATTCCGCTCAAAGGCGTTCTAATTTCGTGGCTCATATTGGCGAGGAAATTTTCTTTGGTCTGCGCGGCAACCGATGCTTTTTTCTCCGCAACATCCAATTCCTGAATCAACAATCTCTGACGTTTGAACTGACGAAGAATGTGATAACCGACAATGGAACCGCTTAAAATCAAAAGAATCAATAGGGAAATATCATACAATCTCGCTTTTTGTCCCATCTCCTCGGTCTCTTTGCTGAGGTCAACCATATGAAGTTTTCGGCTTTCGTAGATTTTTGCAGTGATGGAAGTTATTTCGTTTGAAATTTTTCTGGCTCTCGGGTTGGCAATGGAAGTCTTATCGTCCATATTTCCGAGGGTGTGGTAACGAAGCAGTAATTTATCCTTCGTCGTTTTCTTTTCCATCGCAAGAACGCTCAGTCTGTGAATCAGCTTTTCTTCTACGTCGTCTGAATTGTCTTTGGAAAGTGAATCGAGGAAGTTTTCTATCTGGCTGATTTTCTGGTCGATTCCTTCAAGATGAGTGGTGTCGTTGGTTGCAATAGAAGCTCTGATTCTGCTTTCAACGCCGAGAATATCGCGGTCGATTTCACGCAAATGATTGCTCGAACGCAATTCGTTCAGAAGTTGGTTGTTATTTTGGATGAGCTCTTTAGTATTTTTAGCCGAATTGATTTGAACCGCTATCAACAGGAGAGAACCCGCAATAAATGTGAGGATGATGAAATAACTGAACCTTCTGTTTCCCATTACTGAGGATATTTTTTTCATATTGTTTTTCTTTGTTTTAACGCAAAGTCCGCAAAGATTTTTTTCTTTTTTATTGAATATATTTTTAAGTTCGCAAAGGCGTTTCACTCAGCAAAGATTAAATATTTAGTTTGTTATTGACTTCGTCGAACATCTTATTAGGTTTCCTACGGAATGACAAAACTGTGTTTTTATGCTGAAGTTTCTTTTATGCTGAATCTGCAGCCCGACTTGATTTCTATGGACAAACCAAATTATTTTGGTAGTTTTTTTCATAATGTCTGCCCGAATTGATGAC
>NZ_JAPFHB010000007.1:0-272337 GCF_059803555.1 Chryseobacterium sp. TB1-D10
CCGTTAAACCTGAATCTGGCTTCATCTGAATCTTTGGAAATCTCCTGGCAGGACAACGCTGGAGGCAATGCCGAAAGGGAAAATGACCTCGTTCAGATCCTTATCTCTGCAGAAACCGAAAACCAGTCTTATTTTGTAGAAAATGCAGCTAAACGATCAGACGGTTCTTACACCGTAAATCTTCCGGTCAATTTCCGGAATAAGACGCTTCACGCCTGGATCGCATTCCGATCTGCAGACGCAATGCTGGCTTCCAATTCTCAGTATGCAGGAAGCATCTCATAACAACAGTCAGCCGGAAGATTTTCTTCCGGCTGCTTTTAATATTAAACTTTGTTAAAAACTTGTTATTTTAAATTTTTATAACATATTTTTGTATTGTTATTGATTCAGTCTATCAATTTTTGAAAATAACTTTAGTTAAACTAATAATTATAAAGCTTTAAATTTTATTATTATGACAAACTCTTACGAAGGTATTTTCGAAAATAATAAGAAATGGGTCGAAGGCAAATTAAAAGCCGATCCCAACTATTTTCATAAACTGGCGAAAACGCAGCATCCGGATTATCTTTACATAGGATGTTCGGACAGTCGGGCAACAGCAGAGGAGTTGATGGGTGTAGGACCAGGCGAAGTTTTTGTTCACAGAAACATTGCCAATGTAGTCAACACACTGGATATGAGTTCTACAGCAGTGATTCAATATGCAGTTGAACATCTGAAAGTGAAACATATTATTGTTTGCGGACATTATAATTGTGGTGGCGTAAAAGCAGCAATGACGTCTCAGGATCTTGGACTTTTGAATCCTTGGCTGAGAAATATAAGAGATGTTTACAGACTTCATCAGGAGGAATTAGACTCGATAGATGAAGATAAAAAATACGATCGTCTTGTGGAACTGAATGTTCAGGAGCAATGCATCAATGTAATAAAAATGGCCTGCGTGCAGGAACGTTATATTTTGGAAGAATATCCGATTGTTCATGGTTGGGTGTTTGATCTTAGAACCGGGAAGATTATAGATCTGGAAATCGATTTTGAGAAGATTTTGAAAGACATCCAGAAAATTTATAACCTGACAGATTCTGATTGGGTAATGAGCAAAAAGAACAACAAAAATCTGAGTTAAGATTGATATATGAAGTTTTGGAGCATAGTAACATTAACGATTTTTCTCAACTTTACGGCACTTCCAGGAGTAGCCGCATTGTTCGGTTGGGAACTGCCGAGAACCAATGTTATCGTGAACGAAGAAGAAACCCACGCCAACACTTTTGTCTTATCAGAAAAGAATATTCCTAAAACTTTGGACATTCATGATTTTTTGAAATTTTATGAATCTGTTCCTCAAAAAAATACAGCAGTGAACTGGGAAGTCAACATTTACTTTTCCCCTTTTCTCAGTATTTTCTCTCCTCCTCCGGAAGCTTAATTTATACTGCGTTTTTCTACAAACGTAAGTTTTTAGTTTGCTGTTCTATTTACAGCAGGCTCTGTTCGGTATTAAGTCAATCAACATTTTTTAGAATAATTGATACTAGCAAGTACTTATATTTTAAAGTACTTCATTCGGGCCATTAGCAAAAAGCTAACTGCTGGGAGCTAATTATCAGTGACTTCTGCTATACTATTATGCAAAAATCAAAATCTTTGATTGGAGGGATCAAAGAAAATTTTCCTTCCGGTCTAGTCGTTTTTCTTGTGGCATTGCCACTTTGTCTTGGGATCGCCTTAGCTTCAGGAGCGCCACCACTTTCCGGCGTCATTGCGGGTATTGTTGGAGGCATTGTAGTCGGACTTATCAGTAATTCCAATGTATCAGTTTCCGGTCCTGCAGCAGGTTTGACGGCAATCGTATTGGTTGCTATTACAGATCTTGGCGCATTCGAGCTGTTTCTCTGTGCGGGAATTATAGCCGGGGTTTTACAGTTAATTCTAGGATTTGTCCGGGCAGGAAGTATCTCGAATTATTTCCCGAATAATGTTATCGAAGGCATGCTTGCCGGGATTGGGATCATTATTATTTTAAAACAAATCCCGCACGCCTTGGGTTTTGACAGCGATTATGAAGGGCACGAATCTATTTTCGACAAAGGCCTTAATTTCGGATACTTCTCAGAATTGTTTGGTGCTATAAATCCCGGAGCAATTGTGGTAACACTGGTTTCTGTAGGTATATTATTGGCTTGGGATCACGTGACTGTTCTTAAGAGACTCAAACTTCTGCCAGGAGCCTTGGTAGCGGTAATAGCAGGAATTCTGCTTAATGAATTTTTTAAATTCACAGGAAGTTCATTAGCCATCTCCGATAAGCACCTTGTTACATTGCCTACGCCATCATCATTGGAAGATTTTAAAAATCTGATCACGTTTCCGGATTTCAATGGCTTTACAAATCCTAAAGTCTGGATTGCTGGTGCAACCATTGCTATTGTCGCGTCAATAGAAACACTACTTTGTATAGAAGCTTCTGACAGACTGGACGTAAGACGCAGAATAACTGATACCAACCTTGAATTAAAAGCTCAGGGAATTGGAAACCTTATCAGCTCTTTCATCGGAGGATTGCCAATGACTTCTGTTGTAGTAAGAAGTTCTGCCAATGCCAACGCTGGTGCAACATCCAAACTATCTGCAATCATTCATGGTGTTCTACTGCTAATATGTGTCTTGACGATTCCTTTTATATTAAATCTAATTCCATTGGCAACTCTGGCCGCTGTTTTAATTTTAGTTGGGTATAAGTTGGCAAAACCAGCCACTTTCAAACATTTTTGGCACAATGGGAAATATCAATTCATCCCTTTCGTAGCAACAGTGGTAGCTGTAGTAGGCACAGATTTATTAAAAGGTGTGGGAATCGGATTACTGATTTCTATTTTCTATATCCTTCAGGGAAATATGAAAAGAGCTTATTACCTCAGCAAAGAAACCCTGGATGATGCAGACGAGATCACGATAAAACTGGCAGAGGAGGTTTCTTTCCTGAATAAAGCAGCCATCAAGAAAACCTTGAAAAACGTAAAATCAGGCTCAAAAGTTATCATTGATGCAAAAACAACCTCTTATATCACGACCGATGTTCTGGAGATGATCCAAGATTTTGCCAATGTAAGAGCGAAGGAAGAAGACATAGAAGTGGAACTGATTGGCTTCAAAACGTCTTACAGAGACTATGCAAGTGACGAAGATTCGCACGTAGTGATTACTCACAAAAGAGCGATGTGATTTTAGCTCAGCAAGTTCAAAAAAACTTGATTGGAATAATTAAATTTACTTTAACAATAAACACAATTTTTAATTTTTAAATAAAAAATATGAAAGCACATACATTTGAAACACAAACGACCATTACACCTGAAAAAGCATTAGATATCCTGAAAGAAGGTAACCAAAGATTTGTAAATAATCTGAAGGCAAACAGAGATCTACTGGCTCAGGTAAATGACACGCGTGCAGGACAATGGCCATTTGCAGTGATTTTGAGTTGTATAGACAGCCGTACATCTGCAGAATTAATTTTCGATCAAGGTTTGGGCGATATTTTCAGTGTGAGAATCGCCGGTAACTTTGTGAATCAGGATATTCTGGGTTCTATGGAATTTGGCTGTAATGTGGCAGGTTCCAAACTGGTTGTAGTCCTGGGTCACACAAAATGTGGCGCGTTAAAAGGCGGATTGGACGCAGCAGCAATCGAAGGTCTTGGGATGGATAATCTGAATCATTTGATTGGACATTTTGATCACATCATCAAGGATATTATTCATGAAGGTGAGGAACGTTCATCTAAAAACGAAGATCTTCTGGAAAGACTAAACCAAAGCAATGTAAGAAATGCTCTGGACGAGATCCGAAGCCAAAGCTCAACACTTAAAAAGCTTGAGGACGAAGGCAAAATCAAAATCGTTGGCGCTAACTACGATGTAGAGACTGGCGTCGTGACCTGGATATAAAACATCTTTTTTTCATACAATTAATTAGGTTCGTAGGCCGGGTAATTTATTTATCCGGCTTACTTATTTGTATTCAGGTTATACGCCAAAAAAATTGTAAAAATTTACGTTATGTCATCTGAAACTTGCATTTAATGTAATGATCGCAAGTATAAGTAGTTTTTTTTGATTATATTTGAAGAAAAAGCTATGAAAAAACTTCTACCCATTTCTATTTTATTCTTTGGAATTACATCTGCACAAAACTATGGTCTTAACGAAAATTTTGAGACTGAAATCAATTCAGTTCGTTGGTCCAAATTAGATTTGGACGGCGACGGCAAGACTTGGAAGCTCACCTCTTCGCAGAACTGGACTTCGGGTCTGGGATTCAATGGTTATGTCTATGTCTCCGATTCTTATGACAGTGTTAATAACCAGCCATTAAATCCGGATAATGTTTTGGTTTCGCCAACATTTATATATGAGGCTCCTCGTATTAAAAATGCTAATGCATTATTGGGCATTTCATTTAGAATATCGGCTTCTGATCCGGTAAAATTTTCAGAGACATATGCAGTATATCTTTTGCCAGCCAATCAAACATTTACCGGAACAGAAACACCAATCTTTTTTGAGACTTTAACTTCTGGAACGACGTCCAAATCAGTTTTTGTAGAACACTGGAATTGGGATAATATAGGGCAGGAAGTGAAATTGTACTTCCGCCACTACAACAGTCAAAATCAAAACGCTTTGGTAGTAGATGAAATAGTAAATTATAATTTTACAATGTCTGTAAGTGATGTGGTTTACAAAAATAAAACTGTTATTTTCCCTAATCCGGCTAAGCGTTTCATTAAAATCGATTTGAAAAACGAAACAGTACAAAGCGTAGAAGTAATAGATGTATCTGGCAGGAAATGTGATATTAAATTAAATAATAATGAAGTAGATGTTGAAGGTTTAAACTCCGGGATATATTATATTAAAATAAATACTAAAAATGCTTCGTACATCAACAAATTTATAAAAGAATAATTGCGGAAGTTACTTCCCATTGAAACCTGTCATTGTATTTTGAATGCCTGCAAATACAAACGATAAAGCGGCTTGAGAAAACTTTTCGATTCTTTCGGAAAGTTTTTCTTTTTCAGCCTCATTCCATTGCCCCAAAACATAATCTACCTGCTGACCTTCTTTGAACTCGGCTGCGATGCCGAAACGAAGTCTAGTATAAAGATTGGTATTAAGAACGGCTTCGATATTTCTAAGTCCGTTGTGTCCGCCGTGGCTTCCCTTCATTTTCATTCTTAATGAACCAAAGGGCAAAGCCAAATCATCTGTAATGATTAAAATATTTTCCAATGGAATGTTTTCTTTCTGCATCCAGAATTTGACCGCGTTTCCGGAAAGATTAACGTAAGTATCCGGCTTCAGAACGAAGACTTTTCTGCCTTTGTATTTACCTTCTGCCAAAAGCCCAAAGTTAGAAGATTTGAAAGGTGCTTCTATCTTCTCGGCAATCTTTTCAGCCACCTTGAAACCGATGTTGTGTCGGGTTTCTGCGTACTCTTCTCCTTTGTTGCCGATGCCGACAATAAGATATTTCATTAATTATTGGTATTCAAATTTTGTTAGGACGTAAGTGGTAGAGACAGAAGTCGGGTAGCCATCTTTGTCGTAGATATAAGTTGCCGTTTGAGTGTCTTCCATATTTGTACCTCCCAGATTAAATATAACATTCACAGTTGCAGAATTATTTTTCGCAAATCCTGTAATACTGCTGGCATCAGCCTCTGCATGAATTGTCGAGATCAAAAAATCTTTTGGTAACAAGTTATACGGATTGATCTTATTATCGTAGTTCGAAAGATTGACAGTCAATTCGATTTCCTGTAAAAAATCAAATACCGGTACAGGTAATCCAAGATCCATCGAAGATTTGAAATGCCATTTTGAAATGTTATTTCCTGTGTAAGAAAGGTTGGATACAAAGTTGGCAACTATGCCGGTGTTAGCCTCATTATATATATCTTCTTTTATCACAGAAGGCCATCCGTTGGAAGCATAGGTAAGGTTGGCAATACTTTTTATAGAACCACCGCTTTCCGTATGTGTCACATTCAGTTTAGTGATTTGATTATTAGTATAAACCGGAACGATTTCTTCCGTACTAATAGTTCCCAGATTATTTTCTGTTCTGATAACTTTTAAGATATTACCGGAAGGCTGATAAGTAATATTTATTTTAATACTGCCATCGTCTGTTGCTACACCAGTTAATTTTTTATCGGCATTATAGGTATAGTTGTATACCAAAACATCGCCTTCATCATCTATTGTTACTTTTTTCAGTAATTTGCTGGGAGTGTTTCCTGGTTCCCCAGTTCCGGGAATTGTAGTAGTCGGATCATAATCTACACCTTGCAAAAAGTCACCGTTTGCGTCCTGATTCGGAACACAAGATGACAGCATCAATATTCCGAAGATGAGTGAGAAATAATATAGTAAGTTTTTCATTGTTTGATTTTCTATTTGCAAAGTTAACTTTTTAAAATAAATTTTGGGATTTCAAATTTTTAAATGAAGATCAGCTACTTATAATCAAAATTCTCTACAGAATTCTGGTTTTTAAGTTTGCTAACTTCTTCAATGTAAATCTTCAGTTGTTTTTCGGTTAGATTTCCGTTTCTCTTGTAGATATCTGTTCTTCTTTTGACTTCAGAATCATAATATTTTTTGAATCCGTCATTGGTTTCATACTTTCGCCACAAAGTATAATATTCGCAGACATTTCCTAGAAGATCATTGATTTCTTCAGTTGTCCTTTCATCCACATTTTTACCTAATGATGTTACGGAGCAATACATCGGCATTTCATCCGTCTCTACCTTTTTATAAAAATCTTTGTATTTATCATCAATCAAATATTCTATCTGTTCTTTATTAAAATAAATATCTTCATTAATGTCTTTCAATGTTGCAAAACTGGCAGCGCTGTTATTTTTATTAAAAATATAATTGGCATAAACTACAACTTCTCCTTTTCCCAAACCTGGCGAAATACCATAATGTTGCGAAAGATAAAAAAGCGCCGGTTCGGAATAATCGATTTGGTCTTTCAGATTGGCGACGAATATTTCTATTCTGATTCCGTCTTTGTCTGTTGCAATCCGTTTTTCAAGATCTTTAAAGGTTCTGTAATCGTACAAAGTATCCGAAGCTTTTTTGAAAGTCCGGATCGGAGATTCTGCGCTGTAGGTTGTAAATCCACTGGCAGCCACATATTTTTTGTTGTAAAGGACGCCATCCATCCGGTACATGTTTTTCCGGTAAGCGTAGTAGAAATTGATGGTATTTCTAATGAATCTTTTTTGAGAATTAAAATCAATGGAATAAACAGGAACGCTCTTGTCTTTAGAATTAAATCTTATCGAGACGCCGCTCAAACTATCATCCTCACTCAGAAAAGTCATCTCTTTGTCATAATGGTATTTCAGAATCTGAGCATCGCAAAAAGCTGCTATCATTAGGAATAGCAATAGAATAAATTTATTTTTATTAAAATATTTGTTCATTAATGATTTAAAATTCGATTCAAAACCAGATTCACCTCATCCACATTTTTCACGTTATCTTTCCGCATCATCAGCTGGTTGTTCTTTTCTTTTAACGTAGCTTCTTTCGGATTTTGTGTGAGGTAAGCAATTATTTTTTTGAATTTATCACTTTGATAGAATTTGTCCTGAGGATTTGCCGGGAAGTAACCGAGAAATACTCTGTTCTTTACTACTAATTTCTCAAAACCAATTTCCGCAGCCAGCCATTTCAATTCTACAGATTTCAATAGATTAATCGCTTCATCAGGCAATTCTCCGAATCTATCTTTCAATTCATTTTCGAAGTTTGCAAGGTCAATTGCATTATTGATTTCAGCTAATTTTTGATATAATGACAATCTTTCCTCAGTCGAACTCACATAATGATCCGGAAGCATCAACTCCAAATCTGTATCAATATTGACTTCTTTATTAGATTTAAATAATTTCTGACGATCTTCCTCATTTTCAAAAAGGTCTTCAAAATCCTCATCATCTTTCAATTCTTCCAAAGCCTCCTGCATCATTTTCTGATACGTTTCAAATCCCATTTCGTTGATGAAACCACTTTGTTCTGCTCCCAACAAATCGCCCGCACCACGGATTTCCAGATCCTTCATCGCAATCTGGAATCCACTTCCAAGGTCAGAAAATTGCTCAATTGCCTCCAATCTTTTTCTCGCATCGGAAGTCATCATATCAAACGGCGGTGTGATGAGATAACAAAACGCTTTTCTGTTGCTTCGTCCAACTCGTCCACGCATCTGGTGAACATCTGCCATTCCAAATCGGTGAGCATCATTAATGAAAATCGTATTCGCATTCGGAACGTCAACACCACTTTCTATGATGGTAGTAGCGACCAGAACGTCATATTTTCCATCCATAAAATCAAGGACATTTTGCTCCAATTGTTTGCCTTCCATCTGTCCGTGACCAATCACAACTTTCGCATCCGGAACCAAACGCTGAATCAATCCTGCAATATCTTTCAGGTTTTCAATTCTATTATTAATGAAATAAACCTGTCCGTCACGCTGAAGTTCATATGAAACCGCATCACGAATAATTTCCTCACTGAAACCGATGATACTCGTGTCAACCGGCTGACGATTTGGTGGTGGTGTTTTGATGACCGAAAGATCTCGTGCAGCCATCAATGAAAATTGCAAAGTCCTTGGAATAGGGGTTGCAGTCAATGTCAGTGTATCTACATTGGTTTTCATCGTCTTCAGTTTATCTTTTACAGAAACGCCGAATTTGTGTTCTTCATCAATAATCAATAAACCTAAGTTCTTGAATTTCACTTTCTCCGAAGCCAATTGGTGCGTTCCAATCACGATATCCACTTTTCCATCTTTCAATCCGGCTAAAGTTTCGGATTTCTGTTTCGCCGTTCTGAATCTATTCAAGTAAGAAATATTAACCGGAAAATCTTTCAATCTTTCTTTAAAACTTCTGTAATGCTGGAAAGCCAGAATCGTCGTCGGAACCAAAATCGCCACTTGCTTGCTGTCCGTCGCCGCTTTGAAGGCCGCACGAATCGCAATCTCCGTTTTCCCGAAACCTACATCACCACAGATCAAACGGTCCATCACGCCTTCGTCTTCCATATCGCGCTTCACATCAAAAGTCGCTTTTTCTTGATCCGGCGTGTCTTCGTAGAGGAAACTCGCTTCCAACTCATTTTGAAGATAAGAATCCGGTGAATATTGGAAGCCTTTCGCGGTTTTTCGTTGCGCATAAAGCTTGATCAAATCAAATGCGATCTGCTTGACTCTTGCTTTTGTTTTTTGTTTTAAGGATTTCCATGCTGGCGAACCGAGTTTGCTGAGGACAATTTCCTTTCCGTCTGGTCCGTTGTATTTTGAAATTTTATGAAGAGAATGGATACTCACATAAAGCAGATCACCATTTTTATAAGTCAGTTTGAAACATTCCTGGATTTTCCCATCATTATTGACCTTCACCAAGCCCATAAATTTTCCAATCCCGTGATCGATATGAGCAATGTAATCGCCGATTTTTAAAGACATCAAGTCCTTTAAAGTCAGCTGTTCGGATTTCGCAAACGTATCTTTGGATTTGTAACGCTGATAACGGTCAAAAATCTGATGATCCGTATAAACCAAAATTTTATGATCAAGATCCACAAATCCTTGATGAAGTTCGGATTTGAAACTTTTAAATGGAATCTGATGTCCCAATTCTTCAAAGATCGATTGCAATCTTTCCCTTTGCTTTTCCGATGAGAAAGAGATCCACGTATCAAAACCGAGAATTTGTTTTTCCTTAAGGTCATCAATCAACAATTCGAAATTCTTGTGAAAACTTGGCTGTTGCGTTTGGTTGAGTTCCAGATTTTTATTTTTTGGAAGTACAAAAGGTTGCGAACTGAAATCAATCGTTTTGAATTTGATCAGTTTATTCTGGAATTCGTTTTCAGAAATGAATAATTCTTCGGGTTTTCTATGGCTGATTTCTTTGCTTAAAGTTTCGAACTTCTCAAACGATTTCTCATAGAAACTCTTGACTTTTTTCACACCAAGAAACAGGTTCTTTGAAACAATTAAACTGTCATTAGAAAGCAATTCGAAGAATGAAACTTTGTTCCCGGAAACCGAAAAATTCATATTGGAAACCAACTGAAATTCAGTGATTTTGTCTAATGAAAGCTGAGATTCTATATCAAAGGTTTTGATGCTTTCTACCTCGTTTCCGAAAAATGTGATCCGGAAAGGTTTTTCATTAGAGAAAGAAAAAACATCCACAATTCCACCTCGGACAGAGAATTCTCCAGGCTCGGAAACAAAATCGGTTTGATTGAATTGGTAATGATTCAGCAACTCATCCACAAAATCAAAATCCAATTGGTCGCCAACTTTGATCTGATGAGAAATAGCCTTGAAGTCTTCTTTCTTCAACACTTTTTCGGACAATGCGCCAACAAAAGCAACGATGACTTTCGGAGATTTGCCGGAATTAATTTTATTAATAACTTCCGTCCTCAAAACCAAATTGGCATTCTGCGTTTTCTCGACTTGATAAGGTTCCAGATGTGTTGCCGGGAAATAAAGCACGTTTTCTTTTCCCAATAAATCTTCCATTTCCGAATTGACATACAGCGCATCTTCCTTATCATCAATAATGAAAAGAATATTTTTTTTGTGTGTCAAAAACAATTCTGCCGTGAAGATAGAAACCGCTGAACCCGCAGTTCCTTTTACAGAAATATGTTGATTGCTATCTAATTGTGAAAATATCTCACTTCCAAACTCTTTCTTGAGCAAATCGGGAAGCAGATTTTCATTGATTTTTTTTAATTCCATTCTGAAATATATGTAAACAGGAAAACGATTCCGAGCTAGTTCCCGGAATCGTAATTCTTTGCAAAATTACGAAATTTAATATTCAATAATAATTCATCTCCGTGATTTTGAGGATGAAAAATTAAACATTAATTTAGTCAAAAATTAAACCATGAAATCAAAATTTATTATTGGTTCCTCAACTCTCGTCCTACTGTTGACAGCTATCAGCTGCGGCCAGGATTATGTAGACAATTCCAGAATCTATGTAGAGGGGAAAATCACTTCTCAGAATCAATCTGTCGACAATGTTGCCGTCAGTTTGGAAAACTCCTATTATGTTCTTTCAAAAACCAATACCGGAAACGATGGCTCTTTCAGATTAGGCGGACCAGACGCAACCGATGAGACGGAATTGGTCTTAAACAAAAAAATCCTCAGTTTCTCTGCAGACCGTCAGGGTTGTGTTTTGCGCAACGATTCACTGTCCATCATCTTACCGGAAGATAGAAATTATGTTAAATTTTCTAACATTACAATTGAATAATGAGAAAAATTATATTATTAACCGCATTTTCATTCTGCGTGTTTTCATTTGCTCAAAAAGCAAAATGCACTTTGGGCGTGAACGGCGTAGGTATTTTCCCGATGGGCAATAATTACCTGAAAGATGGCGTCGAAAGTTTTGCTGGCGTTGGCCTTACCTTTCAAACCATTTTCCGAAACAATATGGGATTTGGAATAGAACTCAACCGGTCCTTTTCTGATGTGAAAAACAAAAGCATCTATGGCGAACTTGACAGTCCACGACTTACGAATATAGGCGCGTATTATATTTACAAATATCCGTTTACCAATTCTTTAGGTGTCCAAGGACAAGTTGGGTATAGCTTGATGGCACTCACAAGTCAATCCAGCAATTGGTCTAATACTTATACAGAAAATGCCAGTGCTTTTTTCTTTGGAACGGAGCTTTCTTATCATTTTCCGAAGGCTAAAATTGTAGAAATCTATGCCTCTCCAAAACTATATTTTTTTGACTCCTTGGTCAAATTTGAGGAGAAGAACATTGACAGATATTATTCCAGAGCGGCTTTGCTAAATATCAATGTTGGCGTAAGAATCTATTTGAACTAAATAATTTCGGTAATAAATATTATAATTAATTAACTTTACGTTCTTTAATAAATAAAACTTTGAAGTTTTCATTTAAAATATTATCCGTTATTGGTTGGATGTGCGTTCTTTTCACACAATGCAAGGATGACGATGCCAATATTTTCCGTGCTTATGTGGAGGGAAAATTTACTTTTTCTGATGCCAAATTATTAGGAGAGCCAATTCATCTTGTGGTTGATAAAAAAATCATTGCAGAATCTTTTGCAAAAGAAAGCGGAAGTTTTGTCTTGGCCGGACCTTATGACAAAGGCGCTTACAAACTTCAGCTGAAAAGTTTTAAAATCAAATCTTTTTCTACCGAAACCGTGGGTTGCAAAATTTCTCCAGATTCCCTCAGTATAGAGATTCCAAACGGTGTGACTTATGTTATCTTTAATGACATTACTTTGAAATGATGAAGAGATCTATTTTATTTTTCATTGTCGTTTTTTCGATTTCGGTTTCTGCGCAGCGGAGAAAACAGGATTGGACAGAACAAGTAAGGTTCTCTGTAGATCCGCACTTGAAGGTAATGACATCGATGGGTAACAATTTCTTGAGCGATGCTTTTGGATATTTCTACGGTTTTGGAATTGGACTCAATACCAATCTTTACAAGAATTTTGGTTTGGGTGTAGAATACACATATTTTCTCGCAACTGTAAAAGACCGTGACAGGTTTGGTTATCTCGGTGCACCGTCAATGAATAATTTTGACTGGTATGTTTTTCATAAAGATAAAATCACGGAAGATTTTTTCGTAGAAGAAATTCTGGGTTACAGCACTTACCGGATCAAAAGTCCATACCTGGATAATTCTGGAAAATTTTCAGAAGGCAGTGGCGGACTTAATTTGGGAGGCAAAGCGATTTATGTTCTGGATGTAGAAGGCGTTCAGGAAGTTGTTTTTGGTGCAAAGCTCAATTTCTACAATGCCAAAATCGGAAATCAAAATCCGGATATTGAAAAATATTATTCTAAAGCGACATTACTGAACATCAGCCTTGCTTACCGATTCAATTTTTAAGGAGATTTTAAGCTATTATAATTTCTGGTTAAAGTTTTATATTTCTCATTTTTAATCAATTATTACTATAAATTTGTTAAACCAAAACATCACAGACATGAAAAATCTATTGACAACATTACTGCTCACTTTCGGGCTAGGAATGGTAACAGCGCAAGCTACACCAGCTGCAACGGTAGCAAAAAAAACAACTCAGAAAACTGAAACACAGGCGAAAAAAGGCGAAGCAAAAATTGAAAAAACAGCAACCGCAGCAACTGTAAAAATGAAAAAAGACGGCACGCCGGACAAACGATATAAAGCCGCCAAAACCCTGAAAAAGGACGGAACGCCAGACAAGCGATATAAGGCTAACAAGTAATTTATCTCGCTCTTTTTAAGAGAAGGATAATTTAATTTTTCATAACTTTTATTTTTTTAAGACTTTGCAAATTTTGTAAAGTCTTTTTTTTGGTTCACGATTTGATTATAAATTATGACCAATCTAAAAATAATCTGCTATGAGTAATCCAAAACCAATGCTTACACTTTCTCAAGTCATGGAAAATTTGAGAAAAAAAGGAATAACCGAAGAATTACGAATGACCGATGAGAAAAAGTTTGTCATCAATGGTACGGAAAAATCATATCAACCAAGTGATTTGAAGATAATCAAAACCTACAGATTCGAGGGTGCAAGTGATCCCGGTGATAATGTTGCGTTGTATCTTGTGACAGACCATTATGATAATAAAGCAATGATAATAGACTCTTACGGGGCAAACAGCAATTATGACGGTCCTGAATTTGATGAATTTCTGAAAAGCATTCCCGAAGAAGAAATTAAAGAAGAATATGATTTCTAAAAAATTACTTTTTTAGTTTTTTATAGAAACCTTGTCTTTTAACAGACAAGGTTTTATTTTTTTAAATCTTGATAATAAGTAAAGTTTTCTTCAAACCATCTTCAATTCCTTTCCAATAGAAGTTAAAGAACGATCTTTCTTTATTTCTCTCAACATAGATGTCCACAGATTCCGGGAATTTCTGAGAATCCTTTTTCACTAGAAGATTCGCAACACCGGACAGGAATTTCTTTTTTTCTTTGGTGTCTTTATCCAGCAAATTCACTTTCAGATCTTTGTGTGTGATCTTGAATTTTCCATTCATAATATCATTATTTCCTTTGAAATTATAATTGAGACTTGTAATAGTTCCGGTCGCAGTGATATTCATATAAGGTTTGATGAATGGATTGATGTCGTTTGCCGGCAGATCATTAATGTAACCGCCAATTGTGAAATTATCCCGAAGATCCGAGGTATCAAAGTTCCAATTGACTTTCATCGGAGAAACGCCCATAAATTTGCAATTGATGACAATCGGAACTTTCGTATTGGCGCCTTTCTTTTTATTGGAATTTAGATTTTTGACATTCATATTAAAATTGGTGAAAAAAACTTTTCCAGGCCCATTATTGTCCGGCTTGTCTTCTTCATAGACCAATTTGGAGTTTACAAGATCCAGATTATCAACAATTAAAGGGAATTTTATATTTCTGAGAACTTTGGAATAGAGCAATTTTTCTTTTGGATTATCCTTCGGGATTTTGCTTCGGAAAATATTAGCGTCTACATTATGAAGTTTCGCGGATTTCAAATGAAGGTCGAGTTCTTTTTCAAAAGTCCAATCGACGCCGGAGAGTAGAATTCTGTTTGCCGAGATATTAAACTGATCATCTTCCATCGGAATTGTTCTCACAAACTCGGCACGCGACATTTTTGGAATCAGTTTAAAATTCACCAAATCAATTAATTGCGAAGACATATTGAAGCTTGACAAACTGAGATTGTAATATTTCCCCGAATCGTAAAAAAATGTGTTTCCAACAATTTTATAATCAGTGAATTTGAAAGGCAGTTTGTTTTTCGAAGTTTCCTCATTCATTACCAAATCTTTCATATTTGCGTCAAATTTCGCTAGAGAAAGTGATTTTTCGCCATTCAATTTTAACATTGATAATTTTCCATTTTTAATATCAATATTGCTGAAATTGAAATCGATTCCTTTTTTCTTAAGATTTGCTTTGATAATTTTCTGATCACGATTTTGGATCACGAATTCCGGATCAATAAACTGCGCATTTTTTAGATTCAATTTGGTCTTATCGAAAACCAAATCAGTGAAAGAAATTTTCTTGCTTTTAATACTGAAAAGACTTTTCTGCTTTGTAAAACTCTTTTCCCAATCTTTAAAATCCAAAACAGATTTCAATTCAAAATCATTGATTTCCAATTGGCCATTATTGGTTTTAATATCCGAAGAATTAATCGTATAAACATCATTGATTCTGGCGAAGAAATCTTTTGCTGTGATTTTGTAGCTATCAAGGGCAAAAGGTAATTCCTCCGGATTATCGTTCAGACTTAGGTTTTTGATTTCAAGATTCAGATTCTTCGCGGCGAAAACTTTTGAATGGTCTGGTTTAATAACTTCGATGTTTCCCTTAATAATATCGACATTTCTGATGAGAAAAGGCATTTTCTTTTTGACTGAATCCACCGTTTTCGGATTTGCCAATGCAATCTTAAGTCTGGGATTAGTTAGCGTTACAGAATTGGTATTGATCTGATTATTTTTAATTAAATCTATAATTCCTAATCTACTGATGTTCAAATCACTTATAAATCCATCGATAGCTAAGACATTTTTGTCTTTCGGATTTTTGGATTTAATTAGAACATTATTTGCCGAAATACTTCCGCTGAGAATTTCGACATTCAACGTTTTATAAGTAATTGCGTAAGGTGTTTTATTTTTGATATAATCCGGAAGTTGATACTTGAGCCAAAGGCTGAATCCGACATTCACTATTAATATGAGAAGCAAGACACTTCCGATAATAATTCCGGTAACTTTTAAAGTTTTTTTCATCTAATTTTTTCTAACTAATTGATTACTAAAAACCGTTCCAACTTTACACTGTCAACTCCACCACATAACCTTCGTGTCCTCTTACATTAATGAAATCATCACCTTCAAAAGCAAGATATTGCCCTTTGATTCCCTTCAAAACCCCATTGAATTCCGGTTTTTTGTCCAGCGTGAAAACATTGATCTTCTCCGGTTTTTCATAAGGAAAATCTAGTTTGATGATATTGTCATCGCTTACAGCAAACTTTTTGAAATCGTTGGGGAAATAGTCTGCAATCTTGTTTCGGAAGTCGATCAGATCTAGTGTATCTTCATAATCATCCAGAAGCATTTTCTTCGGATTGGTTTTGTCGGCAATGTGTTTTTTGAGTTCCACCTCTATCATTCCTGCTTCGTAGCGGTTTTCGGTAATGGCAATCGGCAAGGCGAAAGTTGCTCCCTGATCTATCCATCTTGTCGGAATTTGTGTTTCCCTCGTTACACCAACTTTCACATCGCCCGTGTAAGCCAGATAAACAATATGCGGAACCAGTTGGATTTGTTTCTCCACTTCCAAATCTCTTTCTCCAACGCCAAGATGCGCTGTGGACAATTCCGGACGGATGATTGTGTCACTCGCATACGGACTTTCGAAAAAACATTTTTTGCAGAAACCCATTCGGTAGATTTTCTCATCGCGGCCACAGTTCACACATTCGTAGCCAACGTGTCTGATGTTTAGATTCTTACCAAAAAGCTGATTCATATTGATGAGGTCGCCATTCAGGTTTAGATAATATTGGATTGGTTTTCCATTTTGAGAAATCATTTTCAGGATTTGTCCGGTAAACTGCATTTTGTAGTGGATTTGAAATTGGGATTAAAAGTAAACATTATTAATCAATTTTTAAATCAGACATGGATTAATTGTTTGAAATAAACTTTTGATAATTGGCAATTTAATTTAAAATGATAAATTTGCACCAATTAAAAACATTTTTATGAAAAATATTTACGCATTACTGACTTTCCTAGTAGCAACGTTTGCTTATTCTCAGACAACCATCTATTCAGAAAGTTTCGGAACACCTTCAGCCACAACTCTATTAACCGCTTACACAGGTTATCAGAATAGTTCTCCAATTACCTATTCCGGGACGGCAGATGTACGAACATCCACACCTTCGGATTATGCTGGTGCAAGTGCAGGCGGGTGTGTCTTTATTGGCGCAGTAACCACTGCTTCCGGAACACCCATCAAAACGCTTATCATTAGCGGAATCAACACGTCAAATTACACAAATCTTGCTCTATCCTTCGGACATCAAAAAGGTACAAATGCGAGCAGCAACGAATTGAAAGTTGAAGTAAGTTCTAATGGAACAGACTGGACACCGCTTACTTACACAAGACCTACAGGTGCAGGAACTTCCACATGGCTCGTAGTAAACCCAACTGGAACAATTCCTTCCACATCTACGCTTTCTATCAGATTTTCCAATCCTGCAGATTCTAATGTAGGTTTCAGAGTAGATGATGTAAAAGTAACAGGGAGTGGAACTTTAGCTGTAAGTAATGTGAAGAAAGGACATTTCAATATTTACCCAACTGTTGTAAGCAATGGTATGATCTGCATTACTTCTGAAGGTAATAAAACTAAAAAAGTAACTGTCTATGATTCTGCCGCAAGACTTGTAATAAGCAGAGGTACTGAAAAGGAATTAAATGTTTCACAGCTTGCAAAAGGAACTTATGTAATGAACATCGAAGAAAACGGAGTCGTTGAATCAAAAAAGTTTATCATTAAATAAAATAATCAGTCAAATTGTAAAAGAATCTCCTAATTAAGAGATTCTTTTTTTGTTTAATTCTTATCTTCGCAAGACAATGGATGTTATGAATTATCTTATCACTGGCGGAAGTGGCTTTATTGGTTCTCATTTGGTAGAGCAACTTTTGAAAAATGGACATTCTGTCATTAATATTGACAACTTCGATAATTTTTATGATTATAAGATCAAAGTTCAAAATACTTTGGAATCTTTAGGTTCAAATTCAGAATTTAATTTTACAGAAAAAGAAAATGATATTCGAAATTTAGCAACTCAAACTAAATCAGATAATTATCAACTTTACTATCAGGATATTCGGAATAAGAAAGGCTTGGAAGAGATTTTCCGCAATCATAAGATTGATTTGGTAATTCATTTAGCGGCTTTAGCAGGCGTTCGTCCTTCCATTGAGCGACCTTTGGAATATGAAGAAGTCAACATCCGAGGAACTCAGAATCTTTTGGAACTTTGCAAGGAATTTGGAATAAAAAAATTCGTTTGCGCTTCATCATCAAGCGTTTATGGAAATAATGAGAAAATTCCGTTTGCAGAAACGGATAATGTTGACAATCCTATTTCGCCTTACGCAGCGACAAAAAAATGTGGCGAAATTGTAGGTCATGTTTATCACAGCCTGTATAAGATTGACATCATTCAACTAAGGTTTTTCACGGTTTACGGTCCAAGACAAAGACCAGATCTGGCAATTCACAAATTCACGAAACTGATTTCAGAAAATCAAGAAATCCCTTTCTATGGCGATGGTTCTACGGCAAGAGATTATACATTCATTGATGATATTATTGATGGAATCTTGAAATCAATCAAATATCTTGAGACGAATGAGAATGTTTATGAAATCATAAATTTGGGTGAAAGTGAAGTTGTAACGCTTTACGAAATGCTATCAGTCTTAGAAACCACAATAGGCAAAAAGGCAATCAGAAAAATGTTGCCAATGCAGCCCGGCGATGTGCAAAAAACCAATGCTGACATTACCAAAGCAAAGACATTGATTGGATATGCGCCAAGTACAAACTTCCAAAATGGCATAAAAAAATTTGTGGAATGGTTTTTGGGAAATCCGCAGTATTAAGCTACGAATGCAACCGAATTTAAATATTAAATAAAATAATTTTTAAATATTGTTGAAAATCAGTAGAAAAGTGTATAAAGTATCACCTAATTTTTTACTTTTGCAAAAAATTTAAATTATGTATTGGACATTAGAATTAGCATCTTACCTTAGCGATGCACCTTGGCCGATGACCAAGGCAGAATTGATTGACTACGCTATCAGAACCGGAGCGCCTATGGAAGTTGTAGAAAACCTACAAGCCATCGAGGACGAAGGAGAAATCTATGACGCGATAGACGAAATCTGGAGTGACTATCCTACAGACGAGGATTACCTCTGGAACGAAGACGAATACTAAGATAGCATTTGGCTGATGGCATTTTGCGGTTAGCCTTTGAAAATAAAATTATTAATGCGATTAGCCAAAAGCTAGTTGCCAAAAGCTGAATAAATGAGTTTTTTAAATACAGTTCTTAAAAGTTTTTTGGGAGACAAAAATGCAAAAGATCTTAAAGAAGTAAAAAAAGTTGTCGCAAAAATTAAAACAGTAGAATCTGGAATCCAAGCATTATCTGATGATGGACTGAGAGATAAAACTGCAGAATTTAAAGATAAAATAAAATCTGCAACTGCTAAGTTTACAACCCAAATCGAAGAAACTAAAGAGCAGATAAAAGACTCAACCAATGTTGACGAAAAAGAAGCACTTTTTACCAAAATCGAAACGCTCAAAAAAGAGTCTTACGAAGTTGAAGAAAAAGTATTGGCTGAAATTCTTCCGGAGGCATTTGCTTTGGTAAAGGAAACATCCCGTCGTTTGGCGCAAAACGGAGAAATCCGCGTAACAGCTACAGACAGAGATCGTGAACTGGCAGCTACAAAAGATTTTGTGGCTCTGGAAGGCGATATTGCTGTGTGGAAAAACCATTGGGATGCAGCAGGAACACCTGTAGTTTGGGATATGGTTCATTACGACACACAGTTTATCGGTGGAGTTGTACTTCATCAGGGTAAAATTGCTGAGATGGCAACGGGAGAAGGAAAAACGCTTGTTGGAACTTTACCAATCTATCTTAATGCACTTCCTGGTCGTGGTGTTCACGTTGTAACGGTGAATGACTATCTGGCGAAACGTGACTCCGCCTGGATGGGACCTTTGTACGAATTCCACGGACTGAATATCGACTGTATCGATCTTCATCAGCCAAACTCAGACGCAAGAAGAAAAGCATATCAGGCAAGCATCACTTACGGAACGAATAACGAATTTGGTTTTGATTATCTTAGAGATAACATGGTGACTTCTCCAACTGAATTAGTTCAGGGTGAATTAAACTTTGCTATCGTAGATGAGGTAGATTCTGTTTTGATAGATGATGCAAGAACGCCATTGATTATTTCCGGTCCGGTTCCACAAGGAGACAGACAGGAATTTGATGTTCTAAAACCTTCTGTTGACAGAATCGTAGAAGTTCAGAAAAAAACAGTTTCAGTTCTTTTTAATGAAGGAAAAAAACTAATTGCTGCTGGAAAAACCAAAGAAGGTGGTTTCAAATTATTGCAGGCTTACAGAGGTCTTCCTAAAAACAGACAATTGATTAAATTCTTGTCGGAAAGCGGAAACCGTGCATTGCTACAAAAAGTTGAAGGCCAGTATATGGCAGACAACAACCGTGATATGCCGATCGTAGATAAGGATCTTTATTTCGTCATCGATGAGAAAAATAATCAAATTGATTTGACCGATAAAGGTGTTGAATATATGTCTGCTGGTAATGAAGATCAACAATTCTTTGTACTAACGGACATCGGAACAGAGATCGCTGAACTTGAGAAGAAAAACCTTTCGAAAGAAGAAGAATTTGCTGCCAAAGAAGAATTATACAGAGATTTCTCTATCAAATCTGAGCGTATTCACACTTTAAATCAGTTACTTAAAGCTTATACATTATTCGAAAAAGATGATGAATATGTGGTAATTGACGGCGAAGTGAAAATCGTTGACGAGCAAACTGGCCGTATTATGGAAGGAAGACGTTATTCCGACGGACTTCACCAGGCAATTGAAGCGAAAGAAAATGTAAAAATCGAAGCAGCAACTCAAACGTTTGCGACGGTTACTTTACAGAACTACTTCCGTATGTACAACAAACTGGCTGGAATGACCGGAACTGCGGAAACAGAAGCTGGAGAATTCTGGCAGATTTACAAACTGGATGTAGTGGTAATTCCTACCAACAGACCAATCCAAAGAGATGACAGACAGGATTTGGTTTTCAAAACCAATCGTGAAAAATACAATGCAGTAATTGAGGAGATCGAAAAATTAGTTGCCGCTGGAAGACCTATTCTGGTTGGTACAACTTCCGTTGAGATTTCTCAATTATTGTCAAGAGCCCTTCAATTAAGAAAAATCCCTCACAATGTTTTGAATGCGAAACTTCACAAGAAGGAAGCAGAAATCGTAGCTGAAGCTGGTGGCGCTGGTGTTGTAACTATTGCAACCAATATGGCGGGTAGAGGAACAGATATCAAACTGAAAGGCGAAGTAAAAGCCAACGGTGGTCTTGCGATCATTGGAACAGAAAGACACGATTCGCGTCGTGTTGACAGACAGTTGAGAGGTAGAGCAGGTCGTCAGGGAGATCCTGGAAGTTCTCAGTTCTATGTTTCTTTGGAAGATAACTTGATGCGTCTGTTCGGATCCGAAAGAATTGCGAAAATGATGGACAGAATGGGTCATAAAGATGGCGAAGTGATTCAGCACTCTATGATTTCCAAATCTATCGAAAGAGCGCAGAAGAAGGTGGAGGAAAATAACTTCGGTGTCAGAAAAAGATTGTTGGAGTATGATGATGTAATGAACAAACAGCGGGACGTGATCTACAAACGTAGAAAGAACGCATTGTTCGGAGATCACCTGAAATATGACATCGTGAATATGATCTATGACACCGCTGCAGCAATTGTTTCTCAGCACAAAGCAACCGGAAATTATAAAGATTTCGAATTCGATATCATTAAATATTTCACAATGGAATCGCCTGTAACGGAAGCAGAATTCTCAAGCACTCAGATTCCTGCGCTTACAGACTTGGTTTTTAAAGCTGCAAAAGAAGATTATGATTTGAGATTGAATCTTCTGAAAGAAAATGCTTATCCAATTATTGAGAATGTTTTCCTTAACCAAGGATCAATGTTCAAAATGATTCAGGTTCCTTTCACAGATGGAACTAAGACGATGACGATCGTCACCGACTTAAAAGAAGCTTACGAAACCAAATGTGAATCGCTGATCACAGATTTTGAAAAGAATATTTCTTTATCAATCATTGATGAAAACTGGAAAACACACCTGAGAGAGATGGATGACCTTCGTCGTTCTTCCCAAGGTGCAGTTTATGAGCAGAAAGATCCATTGGTAATTTACAAGCAAGAATCTTTCTTCCTTTTCAGCGAAATGGTAGAAAAAGTGAATAAAGAAATCGTCTCTTTCTTGTACAAAGGTGAGATTCCTGCATAAGGAGATTGCAATATAAATAGAAAACCCGTTGATATTCAACGGGTTTTCTGTTTATATTAATTCTAAATAAAATGATAAAAATCATAAAGTTTGCTAATTTAGAATAAGTAAAAATAATAACTTTGCAAAAATTATTTATAACAATGAAGAAAGTAATTGTAAGTGCTGTGGTTTTGGTTTCCACGTTGGCTTATGCTCAAGAGAACGATACAATAAAGTCAAATAATATTGAGGAAGTTATTGTTAACGGTTATATTACTAAAAATATAGAATCTGCAAACAAAATGCCTCTTAAAGATATTGAAAATCCTCAGGTTTATAATACTGTTAATAAAAATGTTCTAAAAGAACAGGTTGTTACCAACTTCAATGATGCTCTTAAAAATGTAACTGGTATTACGCGACTTTGGGAATCTACAGGTAGAGGGAATGATGGTGGAGAATATTACACAATGCGAGGCTTTTCTCTTCAGCCAACTTTGGTAAACGGAATGCCTAGCTTAGCTAACGGAACTTTAGATCCTGCAGGTATTGAAATCATCGAAGCAATAAAGGGACCTTCCGGAACTTTGTATGGCGGAAGTGTAATTTCTTATGGCGGTATGATAAACGTTGTAACAAAAAAGCCTTACAATCATTTTGGTGGTGAAGTTAATTATGTGAACGGAAGCTATGGATTGAATAGAATAACAGCCGATGTGAATACGCCACTTAGCAAAAACCTTTTTGCTAGAGTGAATACAGCTTATCAGAAAAACAATACTTTTCAAGACGCTGGTTTTAGCGAATCTTTCTACCTCGCTCCATCTGTGAAGTTTGTTGCGAATGACAGATTGACTTTTAATATAAACTCAGAGTTTAAAAATTCTGAGTCGGCAAACGCACCGATGATTTTCTTAAACAGAAATCTTCCGCTAACATATTATTCTATTGGCGTTTTCAAAGAAAATTATAAGAAATCATACACCAATGATGATTTAACAATGAATAACTCTAGTTTCAATCTTCAAGCAGTGGCGGATTACAAAATTTCTGATAATTGGATATCAAAAACAATCCTTTCAAAAAGTAATACTAAAACAGATGGTTACTATCATTATCTATACGATCAATCAAACGGAAAAGACTTTACAAGATATATTGCCAATGTAGGAGGTGAGACAAATACTACTGGAATTCAGCAAAACTTTGTGGGAAATTTCAATTTTGGAAATATTAAAAATAAATTACTTGTTGGTTTCGATTATTTTCAAAGAGATTTCGTACAGGGAGGAACTGGTTGGATCAGTTATGGGGTTGTAGATATCGTAAACCAGACTGATACAAAAGCCGCTTTTTTAACTAAGGGATCTGTTGATAACGCCATAGTGGCAGCTGGAGAATTTGCTGGACAGGAAATTGGTCATGCTGAAGCAAAAATTTACAGTGCTTACGTATCAGATGTTGTAAATATTCTTCCAAATCTATCAGCAATGTTAAGCCTTCGATTAGATCATTTTACCGGAATGGCAACCGCTTACGCTACAGATAACTCAAAAGAAAAAACTACACTTTCCCCCAAATTAGGTTTGGTGTATCAGCCAATTCAAGACAAAGTTTCGATTTTTGGTAACTATATGAATGGTTTCCGAAATGTTGATCCTTCGACAATTCAAATTACTGATGATCTCGGAAATGTTTTGAGCAGTGAACTTCGCTATTTTGATCCTGAACACGCCAATCAATGGGAAGTTGGTACAAAAGCAAATTTAGCTGGCGACAAATTCTCAATTACTGCAAGTTATTACAATATCAATGTAAAAAACAAAGTGATGGGTAATGGCATAAATGTAAATCAAGGTGGAGAAGTAGACAGCAAAGGTTTTGAGGTAAGTGTTTTGGGAAGTCCAATTCCTGGGATGAACTTAATTGCTGGATACAGCTACAACGACAGTAATGTTGTAAAAGGCGACGAAGGATATCCTGGAAACAGAACAGAAGATTCAGGTCCTAAAAATCTAATCAACTTCTGGGGAACTTACAAAATACAGCAAGGAGTTCTTAAAAACTTCGGACTTGGTTTTGGAGGGAATTCTGCCAGCAGATTTTATACGCTGAACAGAGGTAACATTGGTGCTTTCCCACTTCCAAGTTACATCATCATGAACTCTTCACTTTCTTATACAGAAGATAAATACAGCATCATTTTGAAACTGGACAACATTGCCAACAAGAAATATTTCTCTGGATGGTCTACAGTTACACCACAAAGACTTAGAACTTTGTCTTTAAGCTTAAATTACAAATTCTAAAAATAAAAAACCTAAGTTTGCCGCTTAGCTTTTTCAAGATTTATGAGGAAAAAACACCATCATAAGAAGAAACCTGGTTTCTTTAAAACTTGGTCAGCCAAACTGCATTTGTGGTTTGGCTTGTCCATTGGTACGCTGATTTTTATTATTGCGATTACTGGCGCATTGTTCGTTTTCAAGGATGAGGTAGAAAATTTTTCCAGAAAAGAATACATCTACCACCACGAGCAGAATATTGATCAAAAACAAATTCTTCCGATCCGTGTGATGGAAAAATTGGTAAATGAGCAGACCAAAGAAAAATATCCGATCCACTGGGTGAATGTCCCGATTGATAAAACAATGTCCTATCAGTTCTACTGGTATGAGCATCAGCCGGATCAATGGAATTATTTTGATGAATTTCCGATTTATAAATTAGCTTACGTTAATCCTTATACTGGAAAAGTACTGAAAGTTTATGATGAGAAAAACGGATTCTTTGCCATTGTAAAATCCATCCACTGGAGTTTTCTTTTGAAACAAGATTGGGGAACTTATGTTGTTGGGATTCCGGTTATTATTTTCTTATTAATGCTTATCTCCGGAATTATTCTTTGGTGGCCGAAGAATAAATCTGCCAGAAAACAACGCTTCAAATTCCAATGGAAAGATACCACACGGTGGAAACGAAAGAACTATGATCTTCATAATGTCCTCGGGTTTTACTCATCTATTTTTGCTTTGATTCTTACAATCACAGGATTGTTTTACGCATTTTTTGTGGTTCAGGCGATGATCTATTATACTTTTTCCGGAGGCGAAACGGCTTATCCGGACTTTTCAAAGATCACGACCAAAGCACCGATTGAGATGAGAACCGACAAAACTTTGGACAAAATTTCGGACAAAGTGAAAGAGCTTTATCCTACAGCTTACGGTTTCAGTCTGGACCTTGGACATCCGCACATCGATGATCACGAGCATCCAAATTTCGAAGTTTACGTAAAACATTTGTCTTACTCATATCACAAAAGCAGCAGTTTGATCTTTGATGAGAATTCTGGAGAACTTCTTCACACACACGATCCAAAGGACAAAAATTTTGGAGAAAAAACGGTTGCTGCCAATTATGATATCCACGTCGGAGCGATTTTAGGTTTGCCAACAAAGATCATTGCATTTATTGTTAGTTTAATAATTGCCTCAATGCCAATCACCGGATTTATGATCTGGTGGGGAAGAAGAAAGAAAACACAGATAAAATAATTGATAAAAAAACCTGAATTTAATCATTCAGGTTTTATATAAATTTTAATTCATACTATTTTGGTATGAATTATTTATTTTTTACTTTTGCTCCTTATTTTTAACAAACTATGAGCAGAAATTCTTACTTCGTAAAAAAGTGGACATTCCTTTTTTTTACTTTTACATTCATCCATTCCTTCGCACAAAATTCTGTCTATGGGAAAATTTTGGATAGCATTAATAATAAATCAATCAGTTCCGTAAAGATCACTTCGAAGTCTGACAAAAATTTATCTGTACAAACCGATCAAAATGGAAATTTCACCTTAACTAATATTAATGATTTCCCTTTCGATTTTAAAATTCAGAAAAATGGTTTCGAGACCAGATCTTATTTAATCAAAGAAAATCCTACAGACACTTTATTCATAAAACTTCTGCCAAAAGACGTTGAAATCACAGAAGTCATCGTAACAGCAAGACGCCGTGAAGAAACCGCACAACAAGTTCCCATTCCAATCAATGTGATTTCCGGAAAAAAAGCTGAAGAAACTGGCGCCTTCAATGTTAATCGATTAAAAGAATTAGTCCCTTCGGTTCAGTTTTACAGTTCAACTCCCAGAAATACGAGCCTCAGCATTCGAGGTTTGGGTTCTACTTTTGGTTTGACGAATGACGGTTTGGATCCCGGCGTTGGTTTCTATGTCGATGGCGTTTACTATTCCAGACCCGCAGCTACAACTTTAGACTTTGTAGATATTGAAAGAATCGAGGTTTTACGTGGACCACAAGGAACTCTATTTGGAAAAAATACAACGGCCGGAACTTTCAATGTGACTACGAAACAGCCAAGTTTCACAACCGGCGGAACGGCTGAAATCAGTTACGGGAATTATGGTTTCATTCAGGCAAAGACTTCGGTAACCGGAGCTATTTCAGATAAATTTGCCAATCGTTTTTCAGCGTCAGGAACGCATCGGGACGGAACAATTTATAATTCCAGAACCAATCAGGAGCTTAATGATATTAATTCTATCGCAATCAGAGATCAGTTATTATACAAACCGAATGAAAATCTGAAATTCATATTAACCGGAGATTACAACAGATTAAGAGCAAATGGTTATGCTCAGGTAATTGCTGGCGTTGTAACCACAAAAAGAGCAGCTTACAGACAATTCAATAATATTATTTCCGACCTCGGATATACACTTCCAGCAATCGATCCTTTCAACAGAACTGTCGATACAGACACGCCTTGGAAAGCTGAGCAAGATATGGGCGGATTATCATTAAATGCAGAATATACTTTAGGAAAAGGAAAGATTGTCTCCACCTCAGCGTGGCGTTTCTGGAACTGGAATCCATCAAATGACAGAGATTTTACAGGACTTTCGGCTTTGGCAAAATCACAGGCACCCAGCAAGCATCAGCAATGGAGTCAGGAAATCCGCTGGTCAGGAAACTTTAACGAAAATCTAAGCGGTGTTTTTGGCGTATTCGGAATTTGGCAAAGATTAAGAGCCGACGAAAACGGACAAATTGAAGAAGCCGGAAAAGATCAATGGCGGTTTTCTCTTGCATCAACGAATCAGGCTGTCATTAACCAGTGGAAAACGCCTGGATTATTGGAAGGTTATGGCATCAAATCTTATCCAAGTCTTAATTCCTTCAGTGGTGCAGCTTACGGTCAGTTGGATTGGAGTTTTACTGATAAATTAAGTTTGCTTCCCGGAATACGTATCAATTATGATAAGAAAGAGATTGATTTCAAAAGAATCACTTACGGTGGTTTGCAAACCAATGATCCGGCTTTGATCGCTTTGAAGAATTCCGTTTACAGCAATCAGGAATTCAATGCATCAATTGATGACACCAACTTTTCCGGACAACTGACTTTAGCTTTTAAACCAACAAAAAATTACAATCTTTTCGGAACATTTTCAACGGGATTCAAACCAGTCGGACTTAATCTTGGCGGACTTCCAACGAATCCAGACGGAACAGCAATGACAGAACTTGCAGTTGTAAAGCCGGAACGAATTTTACATTATGAACTGGGTTTAAAATCTCAGCCATTTAAAAATTTCATTTTTAATTTAACTGTTTATAATTCAAGCATCAAAGATTATCAGGTTCAGGTTCAGGCGACTGATCTTCAGATCAATAGAGGCTATCTTGCCAATGCAGAAAAAGTTAGAGTTCGCGGCATTGAAACTGATCTTTCTTATACCTTCAGCAATTTATATTTCTATTCAAATCAGGCTTACACAGAAGCGATTTATAAAAAATTCACCAATGCGCCGCCAGCATTAGAAAATACGGGTGGACCAACTTTCGTGGATATTTCCGGAGGCGTTTTGCCGGGTGTTTCAAAATGGGCAGGTTCTACAGGAGGCGAAATTAATTTTTCAGGAAAATTCCTTAATTACAATGGTGATTATTTCTTTGCTTTGGACAGTTATTACCGTTCGACTTTTTCATCAAGTCCTACGCCGTCTCAGTTCTTGAATATTCCGGGTTACGCTTTATTTAATTCCAGATTCGGATTCCGAGTGAGACAAGGTGTCACCACTTATATTTGGGTAAGAAATATTTTCAACCGCGATTATTTTGAGCAATTGCTTCCGGGAGCTGGAAATGCCGGACATTATGCTGCAGTTTTAGGCGATCCGAGAACTTATGGCGTCACAATAAAATATAATTTCTAATTTTTAAAATTAACCAAATATTTAATTCATATTAAATTCCTTTTTTCTAAATTAGGGGTCTTAAAAATTCAATCGATGTCATTAATTGATTTATCACGACAAATCGCCATAGGTATAGATATTGGCGGAACCAACACCAAATTCGGTTTGGTAAACCACCGTGGAGAGATCCTCGCAAAAGGAAGTATAAAAACTGAAGAATACAGGCAGGTAGAAGATTTTATCGAAGCTTTGTATGTCAACATAAAACCTTTGATTGATGAGGTTTCCACCAACACAACTTTGGACGGAATCGGCGTTGGTGCCCCCAATGCAAATTACTACACCGGAACCATAGAATTGGCACCAAACCTTCCATGGAAAGGAGTGGTTCCGTTTGCCAAATTGATGACAGAAAAATTTGGCGTTCCCTGCAAAATGACCAATGATGCCAATGCTGCTGCACTTGGAGAAATGATGTTTGGAGCAGCAAGAGGAATGAAGGATTTCATTATGATCACACTAGGAACAGGCGTAGGAAGCGGAATCGTAGCCAGCGGAAGCCTGATCTACGGTCACGATGGATTTGCCGGAGAATTGGGACATACAGTTGTAAAACCCGGCGGAAGAAAACACTGGAGCACAGGTTCTGAAGGAAGCCTTGAAGCTTATGCTTCTGCTACCGGAATTGCTATTACTGCAAAAAAATTCCGTGCTGAGTTTCCGGATTCTATGCTGAATCAATATCCTGAAGAAACCATCAATTCTAAAACCGTACACGAATGTGCGAAAGCTGGCGACCCTACAGCAATAGAAGTTTTCCGTTATACAGGACAGAAATTAGGAGAAGCATTAGCAAACTTCGTAATGTTCTCTTCTCCAGAAGCAATATTATTATTCGGAGGTGTGATAAAAGCAGGAGATTTCTTATTGAAACCTACCAAATTACATATGGAAAGAAACCTGTTGCCAATTTTCAGATCAAAAGTAAAATTGGTTTTCAGTGAATTAGACGAAGCGGATGCAGCTATTCTTGGCGCAAGTGCCTTGGTCTGGGAAAATAAATAATTGTTATAGAGAAATCCTTTGATGCATCATTTTAATAGGAATAATATTTGCTATTAAGATGGAGGAAAATCAAAGGATTTTTCTTGCGCAAAATGAAACGTTATTTATTAATATTCTTAAGCTTTTTCCTAGTCAACTGTAATGGACAGGAGAAAAAATCAAAACCTTTAACAAATCAAAAAATGGATAAAAACAATTTGGAATATGCCACATTGGCAGGCGGATGTTTTTGGTGTGTGGAGAGTTGTTTCCATATGCTGAAGGGTGTAGAATCTGTAACTTCTGGATACTCAGGAGGTAAGAAAGATAATCCTACTTACGAAGAAGTTTCTACAGGCACAACCGGTCACGCGGAAGTGGTAGAAATCGCATTTGACCCGAAAGTTATTTCTTTCAAACAATTATTGGAAGTATTCTGGTTTCTTCATAATCCTACAACGCTAAACAGACAAGGAAACGATATTGGAACACAGTACAGATCTGCAATTTTTTATCATTCCGACAAACAAAAGCAGGAAGCAGAAGAGTCTATGAAAGAGTCTGAAGCAAAAGGAGAATGGAACGGAAAATATGTAACAGAAATTGTTCCTTTCAAAAAATTCTGGTCAGCGGAAGCTTACCACCAAGGATATTACAACGCCAATCCAAACCAGCCTTATTGTAGTGCTGTAGTCGGACCAAAGATCCAAAAATTCAAAAAACATTTTGGGGAATTGGGTTGGTTACAAGAAAAAGTGGAGCAATAAGCTCCACTTTTTTATTTTAGAATAATTTGTTAATCTTTATTTCCACGCTTGGTTGCGCTTGTCTTCAGATCTTTTTCTTCCATTATCAACATTATAAGCAAAACCAATTCCCAGAGTTTGCTTCAGCTGGGTTTTCTTGATCTGATTGTGATCATACAAAAGATCTAAAGTGACATTTGTAGAGATATATCTATTAACTTTCAAATTAAGAATTCCGGCGTATGAAAGCACCAATCTCTCGGGATGATCCAGATAATTTGAGAAAACTGAAGCATTATTCTGCAACGTAATATTTTCCATCAGCTTCACTTTGTATTGAGCAGTTACCAGGAATCCAAATTGGAAAAGCATAGAATCGCCATCGCTTTTCAAACCATAATTGCCGGCCCATTGCAAATCCTTATCCATCACAAAAGTGAATCTCGCATTTGCAGGCCTCAAAGTCATTGTGAAATTATCACTGGGTTTATAAGTAAAACCCGCACCAACATTCACATAACCCGGTGACATAAAGTTAGAGATTTTTTTTGCTTCGGGATTGTTCCCATCTGCATATCCCGGCGCAAACTGAGAAATCAATCCTGCACCAACAGATGCGTACCAATCTCCTGAAATCTTACGACCATAGTTGGTAGAAATATTAATGACGTCCTGCGTTTTTCTGTTCCCAACGCCTTGCGTGTTATTCATTCCGTAACCCAGAATGACAATGTTCTCCCAAAGATCCTTATCTTTTTCGTAAGTCAGATTGTAGTTCACACCTGCTTGCCAGCCAAGATTATTGGCGCCGCCGGCAACCCAATTGGAGAATGCTGATTGGTTGAGCATTAGCGTATTTTGTCCCACAACAGACCATGCTTTTATGGAATCCTGAGCAGGTTTGTCCTGCGCAAAAGTACTGAAAGCCGCAAGGAGGCTTCCTAAAATAATTGTTTTTTTCATCATTGTGCATTATTTAAGTTGGTTAATTTACAAAAGGTTTTATGACACCAGTTGTTGTATCTCTGTCCACTTTATAGCCGAGATTATAAGTAATCCCAAATCCTAAAGTCTGTTTTCTCTGTAGTCTTTTGATTTGATCGTGATCATAAATCATATCGATCGTCACAACACCAGAAATATATTTGTTGAATTTCAGATTCAAAGCGCCGCTGTAATTGATATCTACTCTTTCCGTATGCTCCAGATAATTGCTGAAGAAGTTGACCTGATTCACATAGGTAATGTCTTTATAAATCTTGATTTTGTAAAGAATATTCAGCATTGCACCAAGCTCCGCTCGCATAGATTGGCCATCTCTTTCCAAACCATACAATCCTTTCATTTGAAGTTTGTCATCAAGAACAAAGGTAAATTTGCCATTCAACGGGCGCAAAATCACCTGAAAATTATCATTGGGATTGTAGGAAAAACCAAGACCCACATTCAGATAACCAGGTGCCATAAATTTAGAAATCCGATCATCAAACAACGGATCTGGCGTATTGGCATAATTAAATCCTGGCGTAAACTGTGACAAAAACTGAAAACCTGTAGATAAATAATAATGTTGTGCTAATTCATAACCATAATTCGTCATAATATTAATGTAATCATCTGTCTTTCTGGTAGATTGTCCGGTGGAAGACACAAATCCGTAACCTAGCTGGATATTATTATCAAGATAGTGTCTGTTTTTTTTATAGACAATATTATAATTTACCTTTCCGATCACGCCAATATTGTTATTTCCTCCCGCATACCAATTCGCAAACGATGATTGATTAAAAACTAAGCTGTTCTGGCCAAAGAAAAACCAACGTTTCAGTATCGGTAAATTAAGGATTGATGAAGGCGTAAGCGGGCTCGTATCTTCCGTATTGGAAACAATGATGGTATTATTGGAAAGCTGTACAGAATCTTTCTTTAATGATCTGATATCAACGATTTTTGGATTGGACAAGCTATCAATATCAATGGCCGTAGAATCCCATCTTCTTTGAGCAATCGAGTCAATCAATTTCTGATAATCAGTAATTTGAGCTTTAGAAAAAAAGACCATTACAACCGCAAAAAACACCAATACCTTTTTCATTAATAACAAATTTTCAACAAAAATAATAAAACTTAATTTTTAAAAAACGGACTTTATAACCAAATTCTCAAATATTCACTTCTTTTTTGAGGACAAAATTACCTTTTCTTCAAAATGGCTGTAAAATTGCGATTCTCAAATCCATGTTTTTGAAAACCTTTCATTTAAGATCATTTTTTGTTCCCATCGTCATGCTGGCATTGATGTGGGGCTTTTTCCTGCTTCAGAATCTTGGATTTTTCGGAGGCTGCTATGGTGCCATTATCCCACTTGTGCCTCAGGGCTTGAGCGGAATTATATTTGCGCCCTTGCTGCACGGCAGTCTGGATCACATCCTTGGAAACTCATTGCCGATAGCAATTCTTCTTTTCTTGTTGTTTGAGTTTTATCCGAAGATTGCCTTTAAGATTTTTTTGATTGGTTGGATTGCGTCAGGATTGTTGGTTTGGATGCTGCCGCCAATTGATATTATCACCGGACAATGGAATTACAGCTGTATCATCGGCGCTAGCGGATTGGTTTATATGTTGGCATTCTTCATTTTTTTCAGTGGTGTCTTCCGATGGAATATGAAATTGTTAACGGTTTCCTTGGTCGTTGCATTATATTACGGAAGTCTGATATGGGGAATTTTCCCGGAAGAGTTTTTCTCCAATTTACAGGAGCCAAGCAAAATCAGCTGGCAGTCTCATCTTGCAGGAAGTATCACGGGAATTATTCTGGCACTAATTTTTAGAAAACAAGGTGAAAAAAAAATAAGATACATCTGGGAATATCCTGAGTATTACAACGAAAGAGACGATAAATTGTGGCAGGAATATATCCAGAATCATCCGGAAGATTTTGAAGAATTACCTCAGTTCAAACAGGAAAATATCTGGCAATATCTGGATGAGATCCGGAAAAATGAAAAATAATTTCTAAATTGGTCATACACAAATGACCGTATGAATTCTGAAGAACATCTCTACATTCTAGCCTTAAAACAGTGCAAAAACATTGGCAATATCAACCTGAAAAAACTGATCAGCAGTATAGGATCAGCTAAAAAAGTTTGGGAATCTTCGCCAAAATCGTTAATCTCCGTATCCGGAATCGGGAAAAGCAGCATTCAGAATATTGGAAATAAAGAATTTCTGAAATCCGCTGAAAAAGAACTGAAATTCTGCGAAAAGCATGAGATCAAAATCATTTCTCAGGAAGAAAATCTCTATCCAAAACATCTTCTGAACTGTGATGATTCGCCGGTTATTTTATTTTACAAAGGTATTTTGAATAACGACCTGAATCCTGTAAGCATCGTTGGGACGAGAAAAATGACTGCTTACGGCAAGCACTTTATTCAGGAGTTGACTTCCGAATTATCCTCCTCAAATGTATGTACTATCAGCGGACTGGCTTTGGGTGCAGATTCCTGTGTTCACGAAGAATCACTTAAAAATGACATTCCAACAGTGGCTGTTTTAGCGCAAAGTCTGGACAAAATCTATCCTGCTTCCAACAAAAATCTAGCTAAGAAAATCATCGAAAACAACGGGGCACTTATCACGGAATATGCTTCGTATGAAGGCATGGCAAAAGAGAATTTCCTGCAACGTAACAGAATCATTGCGGGATTTTCGCCACATTTGATCGTGGTAGAAACGGCTTATGGTGGTGGATCTGTGACTACGGTTACGGCGGCCAATCAATATAACAGAGATGTTTTCGCATTGCCAGGGAAAATTACTGATGTCTATAGCCAAGGCTGTAATCATTTGATAGCGAATAACAAAGCTGAAACTATTGTCGATATAAAAACGCTCGTCAAAAATCTGAATTTAACACCTCAACCAGAATTATTTCCGAAAGAAGAAACCAGAATTGAGATGGATCCTGATAAAAAAGAACATCATAAAATACTGGAAATCATTACGGATAATAAAAATATTTCTCTGGACATATTAGCAGAAAAGTCGGGCATTCTTCATCACAAAATGTTGCCCATTCTTCTTGATCTTGAGTTATACGGCTATATCAAATGTCTTTCCGGACGACTATATCAGTTAAGTTAGGAAAACATACATTTCGGAAATTTGAATTAATTTAATATTAAATTAAACAATCCTTAATACAAAAGACGTAATTATACATTATGCAAAAAAGTTAATTGATATAAATGAATTATCAATAAAAATCAAAATATTACTTGCGAAATTCGAAAAAGAATTTAAATTTGTTGTCATAATTGTAGAACAATGGAATTATTTAACGTTGAAGAAAAGATTCAGGAATTTATGGCGAAGATCGAAGCCAAAAATCCTAACGAACCCGAATTTATCCAAGCTGTAAAAGAAGTTGCGGTCACCGTAATTCCTTTCATTGCTACGAAAAAAGAATATACCGGAATGAAACTTCTGGAGAGAATGGCTGAGCCGGAAAGAGTGATCATTTTCCGCGTGCCGTGGATAGATGACAAAGGCGAGATCCAGGTAAACAGAGGCTTCAGAATCCAAATGAATTCTGCAATTGGTCCTTACAAAGGGGGTATCAGATTCCATCCAACCGTAAATCTTAGTGTTTTAAAATTCTTGGCATTTGAGCAAACTTTCAAAAACTCACTTACAACTTTGCCAATGGGCGGTGGAAAAGGAGGTTCTGATTTTGACCCACAAGGAAAATCGGATATGGAAGTGATGCGTTTCTGTCAGGCATTTATGATGGAACTTTGCAAACACATCGGTCCTGAAACGGACGTTCCTGCCGGAGATATTGGTGTTGGCGCAAGAGAAATCGGATATCTTTTCGGAATGTACAAAAAAATCAGAAACGAATTTACCGGAGTTTTGACTGGTAAAGGCTTGGCTTATGGTGGATCATTAATCCGTCCGGAAGCAACTGGTTATGGCGTTGTTTACTTCGCTGAGCAAATGTTGAAAACCATTAATGAGACAATCGCTGGGAAAACAGTTGTGGTTTCAGGATTTGGAAATGTGGCTTGGGGCGTTATCAAAAAAATCAATGATCTTGGTGGTAAAGTCGTGACTATTTCTGGTCCAGACGGTTACATCTACGATAAAGACGGGATCTCAGGAGAAAAAATCGAATATTTGTTAGAATTGAGAGCAACTGGAAATAACAGAGCTGAAGATTATGCTGTAAAATATCCGGAAGCACAATTCTTCGCAGGGAAAAGACCTTGGGAAGTAAAATGCGATATTGCGTTCCCTTCTGCGACTCAAAATGAGTTGGATCTGGAGGATGCAAAAGTTTTGGTGGCAAACGGTTGTCTATGTGTAACTGAAGCAGCAAATATGCCTTCGACACTGGATGCAATCAATTATTTCCTTGATAATAAAGTGTTGTTCTCTCCAGGAAAAGCGTCCAACGCTGGTGGTGTTGCCACTTCAGGTTTGGAAATGACACAGAACTCCATCAGACTAAACTGGACTTCTGAAGAAGTAGATGCAAGACTGAAAGAAATTATGATCGGCATCCACAAAGCTTGTAGAGATTATGGAAAAGAAGAAGATGGTTATGTCAACTACGTGAAAGGTGCGAATATCGCTGGCTTCGTAAAAGTGGCTGAAGCAATGTTGGCTCAAGGTGTAGTTTAATTAAGATTCTAGAAGTTAGATTTTAGAAATTAGAATCTAAACTTTCATCATAAAAAAGCAGCTAAATTATTTAGCTGCTTTTTGTTTTATTTAGGAATAATATTACTTCGGTAAACCTCTCTTCAAAGCGTAATTTGCACGTTCGATTGCTTTCTTCTCTTTCCAGTTCATGTATTGTCCTTTGAATTTGGTTTTCATAAAATTATCAAAACCTCTCTGAACCGTAAGATTCCAAAGCGAATTAACTTTCACACCCCAACTTTTGTCCCAAGCTCGCAGAGACAATGAAAAACTCCCATCAAGATATTTCATCCAGTGCCACCAGCCGGTCGGCATGAAAAGTGTATCGCCGTGCTCCAGAAAACATTCGATGCCCTGAACGCCGTCTAAGGCAGGGAATTTTTCAAAATCCGGATGCTCTATGTCAAAATCCTCCAAAGCATAAGTCGCGTATGGAAGACAGTACAAACGATCTTTCCATTTTTGTTCGAAAAGCAAAACATGTTTTCTTCCGTTGAAATGCGTGTGGAAAATATGAGCAAGATCGATATCAAAATGTAAAAAAGTCACAGAACTTTCTCCACCGAAAAACATACTTGGATATTTGTCCAGAAAACCACCCATCAATTCTTTTGGAGGGATGTAATCTTTCAGAATATCTGGTGCATGTTTTATTGGATCGAAGAAGAAAATCCTGAGATCTGTAGGCTCCCTTTGGATGAGATCGATATAATCAGCGAATTTCATCTCCGTAGTTGGCGTATTGATAGGCGCCGCAGGATCAGCTTTGGCACTGTCGTACAAAGGAACCGTCACGTCTCCCACCACTTCTTTGATGTAGTCCATTGTCCATTTTTTGTAGGCTGGCCAATTCTTCGCCATATTTTTGATGACAACAGGTTTGCGCGGTTTCAGATACTTTTCGTAAAAATCTTCCTTGCTTATATCATCTACAATATCAATCGGTTTTAAAATAACTCCCATGTTAATCTAATATTAAGAAACAAATTTATTAAATTTTAGTCTTCATTATCTATAATTATTTTAAATAATCGAATATGATGTTATAAATGAATAATTATAATTTATTCATCGAATCATTATCAATTAAAGAATATCAGAGATTTAACTTTCATCTTTTTATGAACTCCAACAAAAAGTTTGTAACATTTTACAAGTTCCTTTTACTAATACTTTAGTGATACATTTAAAACTATGAAAAAACTTCTATCTTTCTTTTTCGTACTTGCTTTTTCTTTAATCGTTTTTGCACAAAAAACCGTGACGGGAATAATAACTGATGCCGACGGAAAAGCGCTTGCAAGCGCAAGTGTAACCATTGAAGAACCTGGGAAAAACGCCATACTTGCTTATGGGATTTCCAATGCAAAAGGAGAATATAAGGTAAGTTTTACCTCTGCGGAAAGCAATCTGGATTTGAAAATCAAGGCTTTCAATCAAAAACCAATTACGCAATCCATCAAAAATGATGATCAGAAACTTAATTTTTCTTTGGATTCTCAGGCAACTGAAATCCAGGAAGTAAGATTAAAAACCAAATTAATTACCAAAAAAGGAGACACCATTTCTTACGATCTCAAATCTTTTGAAAATAAAAATGATCGAACGCTTGCCGATGTTTTGAAGAAAATTCCGGGAATCGAAGTGAATAAAGATGGAACAGTTCTATATCAGGGCGAAGCAATTAACAAATTCTATGTCAACGGAAAAGACCTGATGGAAGGCGGTTATGGAACCATAAACAACTCACTCCCGAAAGACGCTGTTTCCAAAGTAGAAGTTCTGGAAAACCACCAGCCTGTAAGTATTTTGAGAGATAAAGTTCCTTCCGATCAGGCAGCACTTAATATTAAACTTAAAAAATCTGTGACGATGACCGGTCGTGGCGAAGTTGGCGCAGGATTCAGTCCATTACTTTGGAATGTGAAACTGACGCCGATGTTCTTCGGACAGAAAAACCAATGGGTTGTGAATTACAAAGCCAATAACAACGGAGAAAGTGTTGAAAAAGAAGGCAATTTATTGAGTTTTGGAAGCCGCTGGGAAGGCAGAAGATCTCAGACTTCACAAAAATCCTGGACCAATGTAGAAACTGCCGGAACGCCAGATGTTCCTGAAAAAAGATATTTGCTCAATAATGTACACTTCTTCTCAGCTAACCTCTTGACAAGCCCTTTCAAGAACAAAGAATGGGAACTGAAAGCGAATGTGAGTTATACAAATAACGATGTAGAAAGAGATTCTCACACCAAAACGGTTTATGATGATAATGAAATCAATGGAACACTTGCTGGAAGAACTTTAGAGCAATCCAGAAGCAATGATTTCTACACTAATGCTGCAAAAGCAGAATTAATTTTCACTAAAAATGCTAAGAAAGGTTTCTTTAAAAATACAACAACATGGAACGGATTCTGGAACGCCAATCGTGGTTTTTCTGAATTAGATACAAACGTTGATGCTTCACCATATATTTTTGGAAACCAATCTTTGGAATCACCTTCGGGAAGTTTTCAGAACTCATTGAGTACCATCATTCCCTGGAAAGATAAGCTGATCAATGTGATGAGTTATTTCAAATATCAAAGAGACAAGCAGACGATGAGTGTAAATCCTGCGAGTTATACCAATTTCTTTACAAATTTGAATACATCCAATGTTTTTGACACTTACAGACAACAAACACTTTCTGAGACGATGGAAATTAACCATTCCGCTTCGGTTGGATTTACTTTCAAAAAGTTGACAATTATTCCCGAGATTGGTCTTAACATGAACTTTAATAATCTGAAATCACTGTTAACCGGATCAGCTGGCGGAACGTATTACACTGTCAATAACCGTTCTCAGAATAATATTGATTGGAACGAGTTGACACCTTACACGCAAGTGGCTTTCAATTATAAATCTGACAGATTGAATATTAATTTAACAGTTCCGATAAATTTCTACAGCATCAAATATCAGGATAATCTTTACAACCAATTGACTGACAAGACGAAAACTGCTTTCGAACCTACATTCTTTGCAAGCTATGACTTTGCATCGTTCTTCAAGTATTGGGTTTTTGCCAATCAGAGTTATGATTTTGGGAATTTCGGATTTCTGTATGGCGGAGATTTGTTGACTTCCGCAGGAAATCTATCAAGAAGATATGTAACTGATTTGACAGATTCTCAAATGCCGGATTATCTCAGCAGAAATATCGGAACACGTTTGGAATACAGAAATCCGCTAAATAATCTTTTCTTTAACGTACGATACAACTACGGAACTTTGAAAAGGAATATTGCGGAAACATTTGATACAGCGGGCGGAATCGGTGGAACAATTGGAATTGTAGCGGTGGAAAATTCGACAAAATCTCAAAGTGAAAGTGCTGAGATTGGAAAATATTTACCAAAATTCAAAAGTAATATCTCGACAAGTTTTACCAATACAGATTCTAATTCTTTCAGTTTCTTCAACGGCAATTTCATCGAAAGTAAAAACAATATCCAGACTTGGGCAGCGAAGTTTAACAACGCTTATTTCAGTTGGTTAAGCGTGGATTACAATATCAGTATGAACTGGAGCAATAACAAAAACGTGACAAGTTCAAACTCTCAGAAAAACTCCGGCTGGAATCACAATCTTGCGGCTTACATCTATCCTTCCGAGAATCATACTTTTGGTTTCAACTGGGACAACAGCGTCACTTCTACCCAAGGCAACACTTATAAGAATCCATTCTACGACATTTCTTACCAGTACACTTGGGTTAAGAGAAAAATCGATTTCGAATTGAAGTGGCTGAATATTACAAACAGAAAAGTTTACGAAATCGTAAATGTGGATATTACCAGAGGATACACACAGACGCAGAGTTACAACATCCGTCCGAGCCAGTTTATGTTCACTGTAAAATTCAATTTCAAGTAACACACTATTTTAATTATACCAAAAAAGGTAGCATAAATTTTTGTCTGCCTTTTTATTTTTTTTAATTTTAAATCACTAAAAACTTAGTTATGAAAAAAACATTTTTATTTATGATGACTTGTTTGAGTTTACTTTCATTGGCTCAGGGAACAAGGATAATGTATGAGTACAAATTTGTATCAGATCTGGAGAAAAAAGATTCTGCAAATACGGAATTAATGTACTTAGATATTAAGAAAGACGGCAGCAAATTCTACAGCCGGCAGAAGTTCTACAGCGATTCTATCCGCGACGCTTATATCCAAAAACAATTGGCTTCCGGCGCAACCAATTTCACCTATAATGATAACAGTGCCGGAAAGGTAGAATATTCCGTCAGCAAATCTTATCCGGATTTCAAAGTCAATCTGCACACTGCAATTGGCCCAAATCGTTTCAATGTTTCTGATGCAAAAAAGATGGATTGGAAAATCCTTCCGGATAAAAAAAAGATTGACAAGTTCGATGTTCAGAAAGCGACTCTGGATTTTGGCGGAAGAATATGGACAGCTTGGTTCTCGCAGGATTTTCCTTTTCAGGATGGTCCGTATAAATTTCACGGATTGCCAGGTTTGATTTTGGAAATGGAGGATTCCACAGGAACGCACATTCTCAAGTTTGCCGGGAGCAAAAAATTTGATGAGATCGAAAAAATTGAGAAAAAAGATATTGAATCAACAGCTCCGGGCGGAAGAGTTGTGAGGTTTGGAAATATGGCAGGCGGAAAAGAACTGGAGGTTTCTGAAGAACAGTTTATCAAGCAGTGGAAAGAATATAAAAACGATCCGGTGAAAGATATGAGACAAAACCTATCCAGACCAGGCGTGAAGATGAAATTGAATATCAACGGAAAAGAAATGACAGATCCTGCAGAAATGCTGAGAAATATGGAGAAATTCCAAAAAGACCTCATCAAACAGAATAGCAACAAAATAGAACCTGCGCTTTATCCTTAGATTAATTAATAATCCATATTTTTATAGTCCTCTATTTGGAGGACTTTTTTATGCAAAAATTCAATCAACTACAATGAGTTATTTACCTAAACTTAAAAATATAAAAGCGTTTGTGTTCGATGTGGACGGCGTTTTCACAGATGGCAGCGTTTATCTTTTGCCCGACAAAAATATGAGCCGTGTGATGAGCGTCTTAGATGGCTATGCTGTGGTTCAATCCATCAAACAAGGCTATAAAATCGGAATCATCACAGGCGGAAACGATCCAATGGTACAAAACAGAATGGAATATTTGGGAATCAAAGATTATTATGCAAAATCTTCGCACAAGATTTCTGACTATGAAGATTTTAAATCGAAGTATAATTTGAAAAATTCTGAAATATTAATGATGGGCGACGATATTCCAGATATCGGAATTATGAAACTGGCGGAGATTTCTGCTTGCCCTGCCAACGCCGTTCCGGAAGTGAAAGCAATTTCAGATTATATTTCTCCGGTTTTTGGTGGGAAAGGTGCAGTCCGAGATGTTATAGAACAAGTGATGAAAGTACAGGGAAAATGGAATCTGGACGAAGAAACAAAATCAGCCTAGAAATCCGAAAATGAAATTATTACTAGCTTCCCAATCACCCAGGCGAAAAGAATTATTGTCTCAGCTTGGCTATCAATTCGAAACTGTATCAATCGATGTTGATGAATCTTATCCTTCACATTTATTACCAGAAAATATTGCGGAATATGTTTCCAATAAAAAGGCTTCGGCTTTCAAAGTCAATTCAGATGAAATTCTTTTGACTTCGGATACCATCGTGGCGTTAAATCAAAAAATTCTCCTTAAACCAAAAAATGAAGAAGGAGCTTTTGAGATGCTGAAAAATCTTTCCGGAAAAAAACATCAGGTTTACACCGCTTTTACAATCAAAACCATTGATAACGAGATCAGCAAAACAAGCAAAACAGATGTTGAGTTTTCTGAAATAAGCGATGATGAAATCAAGTTTTACATCAATCATTATAAACCTTTTGACAAGGCCGGATCTTACGGAATCCAGGAATGGCTGGGAATGGCAAAGATCAAAAACATCTCGGGATCTTTCTATGCGGTGATGGGTTTTCCTGTAGATCTCGTCTACGAAGAACTCAAAAAACTGAACTGCTTTCCGGAGAATTTTTAAAACTCAATTCTTTAGATAATTTTCCTTGCAAAAATTCGTTATTTTTACAGATTGAATACTCAATTTCAAATTGAAATTAATTAGATGAGAAAATATTTACTAATCATACTTGCTGTCCTAGGCATATTGGCCTGTAACCCTCGGAATAAAAAGAAGAAAACCAGAAGCGGTCCGATCAACAGGTTTATGACTTATCACAATACTTTATTCAACAGTAAGGAAGCTCTGGCTGCAGAAATGGAAAGCCGGGACAAAGGTCACATTGATAATTTTTACGATCCCTATATTTCGGTTTACACAACGGAAGATGTTGCTGCTGAACCAAGTGGTTTTTCCGGTACTTCCGATTCCAACAATGATAGCGGTGCACCAATGGGAATGGGTGGTATGAGAGGCGGATCCAGGTCTGCTAATTCTGCTACTTTTAATAATACCGATAATGAGAAGATCGCAATGGGAGGTGGTGCTGGAAATAATGGCAACAAAAAAGGCGCTAGTATTCTCCAAATCACCGAAGCAAAAGCTACAAAAGCCATCACAAAATACTCGGTTCTGGTAAATGGTGTTGAGAAAAATAAAAAAATATTTGATGCTTATATTCTTTTAGCGAAGGCGAGGATGTATCAGGGAAAATATCTGGAATCTCTGGATGCGCTTAGTTATTTGTTCAATACAATGGATAAAGATAAAAGAATTCCATTAGCCCACATTTATAAAGCTGCGAACTATACAAAATTAAAAGAATATTACCGCGCTGATGAGGTATTTAAAGAATTAGAAGATAATCCGAAAATTAAACTTAAAAAAGAACACCTCAGAATCCTTAAAGTCTATCAAGCAGATAACTTCCTGAAATGGGGAAAAAAGGAATTGGCTGCCGAAGTTCTGGAAGATGCCTTTAGCGTAAACAAAGACAGGAAAACCAAAAGCAGGATTGCATTTTTACGCGGTCAGATTCTTTCTGGGCTTAACAGAAAAGAAGAGGCAAGAGAATCATTTGCTGCTGCTTACAAATATGCAAACAGCTATGAATTCGAAGTGAAATCTCAGATCGAAATCGCTAAAACATTTGACGGAAAAGCCGACAGTTACGAAGAAGCAATGGCTTACCTTGCCAAAATTGCTAAAAAAGGAACTTACGCTTCCCGTAAAAATGAATTGTACTATGCAAGCGGCTTAGTTGCAACCTCTGCTGCAAAAGATTCTATAGCGGATTCTTTTTTCAGAAAGGCACTAAAAGAAAAACAGTCGGATCCGCAAATCCGTGGGCTTACCTATTCCGAAATTGCTAAAAAATATTTTGCCAAAGACGATTATCTTACGGCTGGTATTTATTATGACAGTGCTTTGGCTGTGATGAGCTATCAACCGGAAAAAGAACGACTGACGGACCTGACAGCTAACATCAAAAAATTATCAAAGAATTATTATGTCATCAAAAAAAACGACAGTATTCTCAATCTTTCAAAAATGTCGCTTGACCAGCAACGAGAATATTTTGCGAAACATATCGAGAAGATAAAAGCAAAAGAACAAGCCGCAGAAATTGAAAAAAGAAAAGCAGATCGCAGCAAAGGTTTTGATGACGGAGACTATAACGCCAATTCTATTTTCGCAAACAATTCTTCGGATGCCAACAGTTTTCAGAATTTTGGGATAACTGGCGGGTCAACATTTTACTTTGCGAATTCCAATAATATTCCGAGAGGGGAGAGTTCATTTAAACAAACCTGGGGTAACAGAAGTTTATCTGACAACTGGAGATATTCTGCAAAGACGACAACGATTGAAGAACTTAAAAATGAAGCCTTAGGTTTGGCAAACGCTCCAGACCCAAGACGACTGGAACCTGAATTTTACATTGAGAAAATCCCAACTTCTGCCGAGCAACTGGGAAGACTTAAAAAAGACAGAGACACGGCAAGCCTTGGAATGGGAAGAATGTACGAATCATTTTTCGGTAATACAAAGTTAGCAACCAAAACACTTTTTGATTTGGTGGAAGCCAAGCCTGATGAAGAAACAGATTTGCAGGCTTTATATAATATTTTCGTTTTTAATTACGAGAAGAATCCAGGTGAAGCGGAAAAAGCGAAACAGCAGATTCTGGAAAAATATCCATACACTTCCTACGCAGAATTTGTAAAAAATCCAAAGAGTAAAGATTTTAATAAGTCAACAGAAGACGTGGAAAAACTATATGCAGATGCGTACAAACTTTATGAAACAGAAAAGTTCAAAGAATCCTCGGAGATGATAGACAAAGCTATTGCAGATTATCCGAAAGACGCCTTGGTTCCTAAGTTTTATTTGCTGAATGCTTATAATGCAGGGAAAAACGCTGGTAAAGAAATCATGATTTTGCAATTGGAACAGATTGTCCTCAATTATGCCAAAACGCCTGAAGGTATTAAAGCAAAAGAACTTCTGAAATATCTGAAAAGCGATGTTAAGCTGGAACTGACAGATGATACTGGAAATGTGGTTTCTCAAAAGCCTCAACAGCAAAACCCGAACATTGATGCAGAAAAAGAAAAACAGCTAAGACAGCAGGATGTGGATAAAAACGAAACCGGAAGCATTGCTGCTCCAGTAAGCAGTGGACCAGGAATTCCTGGAAATGACACGATGTCTGGACAGAAAAACGAACTCCAAAATAAGCCCGAGCAAAAGAAATAAAAAAAGAGAGCAATATTAAATTGCTCTCTTTTTTGTTATGTTTGTTTCAATTATACTTTATCCAGCTGCACCGTAAAGTGTCGCAGAATTGCTGGTTCTTTGGTGATTTTATAACCTTTTGTAATAGCGTTTCTCCTTTCAAACACATTGATGATGGCAGCTGCCACATAGTCCATGTGATTATTGGTGTAAGTTCGTCTTGGGATTGCCAACCTTAATAATTCCAGTTTTGGATATCGGTTTTCTCGGGTTTCAGGATCGCGGTCTGCAAGCAAAGTTCCAATTTCCACACCTCGGATTCCCGCTTCCTTGTAAAGTTCGATGGCTAAAGTCTGTGCAGGGAATTCCTCCCTTTTGATATTTGGTAAAAAGTTGAGTGCATCTATAAAAACTGCATGTCCGCCGATAGGTTTCTGAACAGGGATTCCGGCTTCCATTAATTTATTTCCGAGATACTCAACCTGCGAAATTCTACTTTCCAGATAAGCAAATTCTGTTGCCTCATCCAATCCGGTTGCCAATGCCGACATATCTCTTCCGGCCATTCCGCCGTAAGTGATGAAACCTTCGTAAATGATTGTAAAATTCGAAGCTTGTTCAAAGATTTCTCTATTTTTCAAGGCGATGAAGCCACCGATGTTTACCAAACCGTCTTTCTTGGAACTCATTGTCATCCCGTCTCCATAGGAGAAAATTTCTTTACAAATTTCTTTAATAGTTCTGTTTTCCTGTCCTTTTTCTCTTTTTTTGATGAAGTAAGCATTCTCTGCAAACCTTGCGGAATCAAACAAAACCGGAATCCCATATTTGTCTGATAATTCTTTTACAGCTTTAATATTTTCCAGAGAAACTGGCTGCCCGCCGGAAGAATTACAAGTAATCGTAATCAGACAAAACGGAATTTGTTCTTTTGGATGAGAACTGTAAACCGCTTCTAATTTTTCTAAATCAATATTTCCTTTGAAGGGATGAAGATCGTCGATGTCAAAAGCTTCATCAATTGTACAATCGATGGCGTGCGCTTTTCGGAATTCTATGTGGCCTTTTGTGGTGTCGAAATGTGAATTTCCAGGACAAATGTCGCCTTCTTTTACCATTACAGAAAACAGTACATTTTCCGCTGCTCTTCCTTGGTGTGTTGGCAATAAATAAGGAAATCCTGTAATTCTTTCAACAGTGCTTTGCAGCGCTTCGAAAGATCTTGATCCGGCGTAACTTTCGTCACCGATCATCAGTGCGCCCCATTGCTTGTCGCTCATCGCACCTGTTCCGCTGTCTGTCAGCAAATCGATGAAAACGTGGGAACTTCTGAGATTGAATAGATTATAATCGGCTTTTTTCAGCCATTCTTCGCGTTGTTCTTGAGTAGATTGGTATATTTCTTCGACCATTTTGATTCTGAATGGTTCTGCGTAAGGTAATTTCATGATAATGAATAATTAAGAATGAATAATTAATTTGAAAGTTTAAATTAATTGGTAACATCTTGATCAGAAACAGAATCCCGCAGCCCGGCTTGAGTGAAAATCCTTTTTTGTGTGTAATTAAATTCTACTGAACTGAAAGCGTCTGCAAAAAAGATTGACTTCGTCGAACCACTTCGTTAGGTTTGAGAGCGGAAGGCGGATAAAGCTGCCCTAATAAAATGTATAATTAATTTTGTTGAAGTAATAATGAACAGAAACATTCATTATTGATCGTTAATTATTAATTCGAAACTACTCCGGTGCTTTGAAAATGTTATCGTCTGAATGGAATCCGGCAACGCCTCCGCTTACTGCAAATTTCATGGCTTCGGCAGCACTCATTCCCGTCACTTCCTTTACGTTATTGAATTTGGTAATAATGACCCAGCCAGAAACGGCGTAGGAATGCGGCAGATAAACGGCGATCATATGTTCAAGATCTACGACGGACATATCGGATTGTGTCAAAAATCCAATTCTCCATATTTCCGGATTTTCATTGGTCTTGACCCAAACCGGCACATTGAATTTTTTCTTGTCGCCAACGAAAGATCCTAGAACGTCTTTCAGAGAAGTATAGAGAAATTTGATTCCGGGAATATGTTCCAAAACATAATCTACACCGTCAACAATCAATCTTCCAATGATAAATTTATTTCCGAAGAAACCTATAAATGTGGTTCCGAAAATCACGATGAAGAATATCAAGCCAGGGAATCTTTCCGATACAGAAGGTACAAGATTATCTATGCTGAAAACCACACTCCAGATGACCCAAACCGTAATCGCAAGCGGACCGATGATAATCAATCCCTGAATAAAGGATCGTATGAAGAGCCGAAGATAATCGTTGAGATTTCTGTCCATTTTAGATTTTATCCGTGGATGGTTTCTTTGTTTCCGTAGGATTTCATAATGTTGGCTTCGTATTCCAGCCACTCTTCCCAACGTTTGTTCACTTTTTCCGGATCGCCAAGCTGTCTTGCAAACCCGATAAATGTTGTATAATGATTGGCTTCTGAAACCATCAGGTCGTGATAGAATTGCTTTAATTCTTCATCTTTAATATTCTCTGTCAGAACTTTAAAACGCTCGCAGCTTCTGGCTTCTATCATCGCTGCAAAAAGCATTTTATCGATAATCTGCTCGTCGCGGTGTCCACCTTTTACCAGGAATTTGATTAAGTCATTCACATAATCGTCTTTGCGGGTTCTTCCAAGAACGCCACCTCTCTTTTTGATGATCTCATGAACCTGGTTGAAATGATCCAATTCCTCTTGTGCAATTGCCAACAGTTCTGTGACCATTTCTGTATGTTCTGGAACCATTGTGATGAGTCCGATTGCGTTTGTCGCTGCTTTTTGCTCGCACCAGGCGTGATCTGTAAGGATTTCTTCCAAATTATCTTCGGCAATATTAGCCCAACGTGGGTCTGTAAGAAGTTTAAGACGGAACATTTTATATTTTTTGTAAAAATAAGGATTTGTAGCTTCTTAATGAATATTTTATCGATTAAAATTAATTTCAGAATTATGTCATTGTAAAAGATTACAGCAACGAATAAAAGTAATATTTGGCATAGATATTGAAAATATCTCAACAATCAAATAATAATATTATGAAAAATTCAACTATTGCAAACCGTGCTAAATTATTTTTGTTTAGCTTTTTAGCAATCTTTTCTTCCGCTTTAACTTATGCTCAAGATTCAACGGTTGTTAAAACCACTAATGTGACTACTTCTACAGAGGAATGGCAAACCAACCCAACGTACTGGATTATTGGCGGTGTTGTTCTGATCATCATTATCGCAATCATTGCATCACGCGGGCGATCTAGAAGACAAGATTAAAATATCATAAAGCGCTTTTAGAAGCGCTTTTTTTATGGATTCTTTGAAGTTAAGTTTCTCAGGAAAAGGAAAATACTAAGGCTTTGCATTTACCAATCTGTCAAATGAAATTAAGTTTCCGAAATCATTGACTTGAGATTCAATTTTTAAATCGTTGAATTCCTTTTGCATTTTATCTGCATTTTCTTGATAGACAACTCTGAGATTAGGAATTTCACATTCAAAATTTTGGAAGTATTTTCCCAATTTGGATTCAATCTGTTGAACTGAAACCAATCCACTTTCTTCGACATTTCTAAAAAACTTTTTATAATTTTTTTGAATAATGATAAAATCAACCGGCGGAAGAATAACAGGAATATGGTTTGGCCAAACACAAACTCTGTATATTTTTCCATCATTAATATTTTTCAAAAGTATGTATCCCGCAACAAAAAGATCCTCATTCAAATTATCTTGAAGTTGATTTCTATTGAACTGATAATTCCATATATAATCAGAATTTTCTTTTGAATAAAAATCGATTTGAAAAGTTTCAAAATTATCTTTCACGAGTTTTTCATTTTGAATAATCCATTGATTTCCCAAATAATTTTTTTCAAATTTTTGTGGATTATCTGGGTCTATCTCATCTTGCATATTTAAAATATACAAATCCAAATCATCTATAATTTCATCCAGAATAGGAAAAGACTCATATCCGAAAAAGTTTGGTCTGATAAAATTAATGGTAAAACAAAAGTTCAGATTTTCATAATCTTCAAAACTGTCCCAGATTTCTATTTCTTCGTTTTCTGTATTAGGTTCGTTCCAATCAATTCCAAAATAAACTCCCGTTTCTTCATTATGATAACTCCATTGATTTCCATTTTCCTCAAGAACGAAATGATTCAAGTTGTCTAGATAATCCTTTACTTGTTCTTCGGATAAACTGCTGGACTTTCTTTTATAGAAATATAAATCGTAGCTCATATTATAACATTATTAAAAATTACGAAGCTTTCGTTTTGTCTCTCAAAAATTCTAAAACCTTCCAACCCAAATCATCAACTTTTTTTAAACCAATAGAAATCAGAAATGCCAGAAAAATATTGAATGGATAAATAATCAAAACCAAAAGCCACCAACTCATTGAGTCTTTCAACGGAACAACAAGAAAATAAATTAAAGACGAACTCATTCCCTGAGCAAAATAAAAGAAGATCGCGTTTTGTCCGACATTTGTAATGAAGTTGGGTTTCGTGATTTTCAATCGGTTATAAAAAACGAAAAGTGTGACCAATGAGAATAATGTCCAAATAATGTATGGGATTTTCGGCGGGAATTTTTGTTTATTGATCTTATAAAAAATCTCATTTCCATAATTCCAAAACATCCAGGCTAAAGCAATTGCAACAACGCCATACAAAACAGGAATCATTTTGGTCGATATTTTTTTACCTTTCATACGATTGCCTATCAGAAAAACTACCATATAAAACGCAACGTAACCTCCTTGTCCATTAGGATAATAATGTGGAAAAACATTGAATAGCAAAGTTAAGACAACGCAAACGCCAATAAACCAATTGATGTGTTTCGGGAAAAATTTTAAAATTAAAACGCCTAAAACTGTCAGAATATAATAAACTTTCAAATACCAGAAACTGCCCATCACCACAGGAAAAGTATCACAGTTGGAATACTCGTGCAAGTACCAATTTCCCAAAACCTGCCATTGCGGTTCCGATGAGATGCTGGTCGGAACATATTTAGTTCCAAAGGTGGAATAAAAATCCTTTAGCCATTCAAACGAAAAAAACGTCAATCCAAAAACCTTGAAAAAGTAATCGAGGAAAAACAGAAATGTTACGAAAATCATATACGTGATCTGCAGTTTTAGTAATCTGTAAAGTGTTTTCTCTATATTATTCCCGGAAGTGATTCCGCTCAACGCATAAAATAAGGCAACATCAAAGACCAAAGAGAAAACCCGGACTTCTGTCTGAATATAAAATTGTCCGCTCCAAAAAGCCGTGTGAATAATTATAATGGAAATGGTTGCCAGTCCTTTGGCAAAATCAATATAGAGATCTCTTTTCATCGATGGAATTAATTATCTGAAAGTCAAAAATATCATTATTTTCTTAACAACGAGACGAAAATTATCGCAAAGGCGCAATAGGTAAATTTATTGACGCTGAAATTGCGACTTATAAACAAAGAATTGATTTCAAGTTTGAAGCCTTTGCGATAAAACTTTTTTACAATTATTTAACTTTCAGCACTCGATTCTTATCCTTATTTTTACAAGTTCAATCGTAGAAATGTCAGACATTATTCAGCTTTTACCGGATCACGTTGCTAATCAGATTGCTGCAGGAGAAGTGGTGCAACGGCCGGCTTCTATTGTAAAGGAACTTTTGGAGAATTCTGTGGACGCAGGTTCTACCAAAATCCAGCTCATCATTCGTGATGCCGGAAAAAATCTACTTCAGGTTGTGGACAACGGAATCGGAATGTCTGAAACGGATGCGAGATTGGCTTTTGAACGTCACGCTACATCAAAAATCCGCTCGACTGAAGATATTTTCAAGATTGCAACAAAAGGTTTTCGTGGCGAAGCTTTGGCATCCATTGCAGCAGTTGCGCAAGTAGAACTTAAAACCAAACAAAAAGACTCGCCTGTCGGGACGAATATTTACATCGAAGGCGGACTTTTCCAGTTTCAGGATCCTATTCAAACAGTTGAAGGTTCTAATTTTTCTGTTAAGAATTTATTTTACAATGTTCCTGCAAGACGGAAATTTCTTAAAAATGACAATGTAGAATTTCGTCATATCATTGATGAATTCCAGCGTGTTTCTTTGGCGCACGAAAATATAGAATTTGAAATGTTCCACAATGACGAGCCGGTTTTCAAACTGAGAAAAGGTGGTCAGATGCAGAGAATTGTGGATGTTTTCGGGAGAAAATTACAGCCACTTTTGATTCCAATCAAGGAAGATCTTGGCTGGGTTCATCTGCACGGTTATGTTGCAAAACCTGAAGGTGCGAAAAAGGCAAGAGGCGAACAGTTTTTCTTCGTCAATGGAAGATTTTTCCGAAGTGCTTATCTCAGCAAAGCCGTACAGGAAGCGTTTGAAGGACTTTTGCAACCGGGTTATATTCCGTCATTTTTTCTTTATCTTGAAATGGATCCGGAGAAAATCGATGTCAATATCCATCCTCAGAAAACCGAAGTTAAGTTTGAAGACGAAGCATTGATTTTTGCTTTGGTGAGATCCACAATCAAGCGTTCTTTGGGAATTTACAATGTGGCACCAAGTCTGGATTTTGAAAGAGATCCAAAGATGGAAGCATTTTTTGCGCCGAGCAAAAGTAATTACAGTTCGCCATCGCCATCAGCAATTAATGTTGACAGAGATTTCAATCCGTTTTCTGTGGAAAAAACGACGGATGAAGAACGAATCAATCTGGCTGAACTTTATCAGGCAACAGAAGCAGCGCCATCGAAAATTAATCTTTTCGAAGATGATGATCTGGACGAAGATCTGTTCCGATTGCCCAATGGTTATTGGCTTTTGAACAAAGACGGATTGACTTACATGCTGGATCTCGGAAGAATGCATCGTGTGATTATGTCTTCGCATCAGGAAAATCTGCCGACGAAAAAAGCAGGGCAAAGTTTATTATTTTCTTTAGAATATCATCTGAATGAGATCGAGAAAAATAAATACAAATCCATCAAAAAATACCTCCCCGATTTTGGTTTTGAAATGACATTGGCCCAAGAAAATGTCTTAAGAATTGAGACTGTTCCGGAAGCTTTGAAAGAATCTCAGGTCATCAAATTCCTGGAAAAGATTTTCGAAGTTTTGGAATACCGAACAGAAGATGAGTTTTCCAAATATTTTGAATACCAATGGATTAAGCTAAAAACAAAATCTAAATTTGATTTTATTTATAAGACAGAAGTTGAGCAACTGGTCAAAGATTTTATTGATCTTGGATTTCCGCAATATACCGTGAATGGTAAAAAATGTTGGATGGAAGTTCCGTTTGACGATTTTAAAAATAAATTTTAAGAATAATTAAAAAATTATGTTTCCTCAAATAACACCAGTTACGCGAAATATCATCATTTTGAATGTGATTTTTTTCGTTGCAACTTTTCTTCTCACCAATATCAATCTTAATCTGAAACCTTTGCTGGCAGGATATTTTCCTTTGTCTCCAAACTTCAGATCGTGGCAAATTATCACGCATATGTTTATGCACGGCGGAATTATGCATATTGTTTTTAATATGTTTACGCTTTATAGTTTCGGGCCGGTCTTGGAACAGGTTTTAGGACAGAAAAAATTTATTATTCTGTATTTCGCAGCAGGCTTGGGCGGTTTTGCTTTGTATAATGTCTGGAATTATTATGAAGTAAGTCAATTGACTAATTTCCTTGTAGCTCGGGGTTTTGATGTGCACGAGATTTATAAAACGATTGATTACAGCAATTTAGAATATTATCCCAATTTTTCTAATGACGAAGCTGTAAATACTGCAGCTCAAAAACTATTCGGGATTTTAAAAATACCAATGGTTGGCGCTTCAGGTGCAATTTTCGGAGTGATTGCGGCATTTTCTACTTTGTTCCCAGATGCTAAATTGATGTTTATGTTCATCCCTTTTCCTATCAAGGCAAAATATCTGACACCAATTATTATCGTGGTTTCTATATTTTTAGGATTTGGACAGTTTAGTGGCGACAATATTGCACATTTTGCCCATCTTGGTGGTGCATTGATTGGCTTCCTTTATATTTGGAATTGGAAAAAATACAGAGACAGAATGCAATAAATGGGAATCATCAGACTTATTTTAACGATTTTTCACTTAATTATTATTGTTCTTTTATTCGGAACAATGATGAATGCTTACATTCCGCCAAGTGTTTTCGGGATGTTGAATCTCCTGTCTTTGGGATTTCCAATCTTAATGATTATCAATATTTTATTGCTCATATTTTGGATTGCAACCTGGAAAAAACGTGTGGCAGTGTTCCTTATATTATCTTTATTTTTCATCATTCCAACAAGAAGATGGATCAATTACACGCCAACGAAGAAAGAAACGCCGAACCTCAAAATCATTTCTCTCAACGGAAAATCCGGAAAATTCGGGGACGAGAATATTTACAGTTTTCTTAATGACCAAAAAGCCGATGTTGTCCTGACTCAGGAATATAAAAGTGACGAAAATCTGAAAGGTTTTGAATATTTTGAACGCCGATTTCCTGTGGTGAAAATCCAATCCAGATTCCCGATTATTGAAAGTGGAATCGTGGAAACCGATGCAAAAAACGGAAGATGTATTTATGCCGATATCAAGGTGAATGGGAAAATCATCCGTTTAGTAAATGTTTACATGGAACCGTTTTATCTGGATAAAAGTATGATAAAACCAACTCGCGATATGAATGTGAACGAAGAAAAAGCGAAAAGCATCATCCACAAATTAGTTCCGACTTTCCGGAAACATCAAAGCCAAATTGCGCCTATCAAAGGATTTTTGGACAGTTCACCTTATCCGATTATTCTCGCCGGAGATTTTAATTCGGTTCCTAATTCTTATGAATATTACACTCTATCCGAAGGTTTGGAAGATACTTTTCTGAAAGTCGGAAAAGGAAGCGGTACCAGTTTCCACGATTTCAAATTCCCGATTAAAATTGATCACGTTTTTGCATCAAAATCGATAGTGCCAATCAGTTACAAGGTTGACAGAAGTGTGAAAATCTCTGACCATTTTCCTGTGATTGCAGAATTTTTAGTCGATTAAATTTAATAAAATGATGAAGAAAATATTAATTCTAAGTTCGGCTGTTTTAATCATAAGTTGCTCAAAAGAAACCCCGGTTCTGAATAATTCCGATAATCTGGATGCTGCACCGCAAATCACTTATGACACAACAGCAATCGATTCCTTCGGTCCTGGCGCAACTTCGGAAGCTGTGATGGCAAAAATCAATGCAGTCGCTATAAAAAGAGAAGAGGACAGCCTTGCCAAAATTGCTGCGGCTGAACAAGAAAAAATGGATAAAGAAAAAGCGAAATTGGAAGAAGAAAAAGCCAAGGAGAAAAAAGAAGATTTATCCAAACCTAAAGTTGAAAAAATCATTGATAATTCAGCTTCTACAGATCAAAGCCGAGCAAAATCCATAGTTAGTGCTACTTATAATGTTGGAATGTGTGATTTATATATTCCTTAAAAAATCATCTAAGCTGTCATCTTTCGCTAACATCAGCTTTTTCTTTAATCGATAACGTGCATTCTTCACCGTTTCGGTAGAAACATTCAGGATCACAGCTACTTGCTTCATAGACAGTCCCATTTTGAAATAAGCGCACATCCGCAGATTATTCTCGGTGAGATCACTGCAAATAGACTTCAACTTACTGAAAAATTCCGGATGCACTTCATTAAAATGATGAATAAACTTATGGCTTTCTACTTCTGTATTTAGATTCTTCCTTACGATATCAATGATATTGTCTGAGAAATCTTCATTTTCAAGATCATTAGATTTTCCGGCTTTTTGGAGAATTTCCTGAAGGACATCGTTTTTATTAGACAAGATAAGAGAATAGGAAGTCACTTCCCGTACTTTCGCGTCCAGAACCTCTTTATGCTTCTCCTCCTGAATCTGCTGAATGCTTTTCTCATAATCCAGTTGCTTACGAAGTGCTTCTTTTTCTGACTCTTTGATAATGGCCTGCTGTCTTTTTTTCTGATAAAATATTACCAAAACCGCAACGATTAAAAGGATAATAAAAATTGAGGAGATAAGTGTAATCGTCAGCTTTCTTTTTTCCAACATTGTTTTCTGCTTGGAAATCATTATTTCTTTTTCTGCTGAAGCCATAAAGGTTGAGACGTAAGCCTGATAAGAATCGATTGTTTTGGAATTACTTAAGATTTTCTCTTTCTGATAATTGTATTTTTTGAGATACGTGAAAGCCTTGTCAGAAGCGCCTTCTTTCTCATAGATTGTATATTTGACATTGTAAGCCAGAGAAAGCTGTTCTGCATTACCTATTTCGTGGGACAGTTTTTCAGCTTTTTCTATGTAAGATTCGGCATCTTTAAAATCGCCAGTGCCTAATGCGTAAACACTTTCATTGATCAGCAGAGAAGTCATAAAGGATTTGTTTTCTATCTGATTGCCAATCTTCATGGCTTTTTGATAATATTGATGCGCCAGATCTGGTTTATTGTGTAACATATAGCAGCCTCCGATGTTGAGATACAGCACAGCAGAGACGCCTAAATCATTAAGCTTATCGACAGCCGGGATCAGTTTTATCATTCCAGGAATGGCTTTATCAAGTCCAATTTTTGTGAAAGCCTGTGCGCAATACATATTGACTTGAGCCTTCAAATATTCTGCCTTTGGAATCTTTGGCGAAAGCGACTGTTTATAAAATCTTTCGGAAATATCGAAATTCCTGGTCCTGAAACAAATCACGCCTAAAAGCAGCTCGACACGGGATTTAAACAAAGTTTTCTTAAGCTCTTTATATCGAACCAAAGCTTTCAAAGAATTGGTAAAGCTGTCTGTGTAATTTCCAACGATGACATCATTATAAGCCAGCGAATGAAGCAGCAAAGCATTCTCAAACGGATATTTCTTTTCATTAAAAAATTTCAGTTTGGAACCGATAAGCGTATTTATCTTCGGATCTGAAACGCCTTGAGCATAATTTGAAAACGATTTCCAGTAAAGATATTTGGGAACTAGTTCTGGATGTTTGGATGAAATCTTTTCTAATTGCACGATCAAATTCTTTGTTTCAGCATCCCGAATAAATGCTTTTTTGTTGACCTCATTGGAAATGGAATCAAATCTCTGAATGTCATTTGCTGCAATGCAATGATTATTTAAGAGTAAAACTAAAAATATGGTTAAGAAAAAACGCAACTGCATCCTAAATTGAATTTTAATAATAATTCTCAAACGAAATGTATGAAAATTTGAACAATTACAAACATTATTAATAACTCGCTGAAAATGAGAATTAAGAAAATAAATGCACACCATTAGAAATTAAAAAAATAACGCATGCACACCCTTTGCATACCGCAATAATTTGTTGAAAATTGTATTCCCTTCTACATTTGTTCAATACTTTTTTAATTAAATATTATGTACAAAATTAAATCTATTTTTTGCACCATTGTACTTTTGTTGATGTTCGCACCTACGAAAGCTCAATTTTCCGGATCAGGAAGCGGGACAGTAGCTGATCCTTTTAAAATCGCCAATGCAACCCAACTTGACGAAGTGAGAAATTATCTCGGGTTGGCAAAAAGTACTAAGCATTTTTCAATCATTAATGACATTGATTTGACAGAACTAATTGCCACAAAATATCCAACTGAAGGATGGTTGCCTATTGGAAACAAAGAGGAAGAAGATACAAATGCTTTTTATGGCTCAATTAATGGTAATGGTTTCAAAATTATAAATCTTTGGATTTCCAGACCGGAAAGTAACTACATCGGGCTTTTTGGAAATATGCAGGAAGCCGTAATCAATAACTTGAACATACAGCTTGCAGCCGATGGCATTACAGGTGGAGATTATGTCGGAGGTGTTTCCGGCTCAGTTTCCGGCGGAACTGTTACCAATGTAAAAGTAACCGGAACGATTACCGCGGCAAATTACGTTGGCGGACTTTTAGGAAATTCAACATCGAGTACATTAATCCAGAATGATTCTGCTGTTGCAATCATCAATGCAACTGGAAGTTATGTTGGCGGATTGATTGGAGAGAGTGCTTCTCCTGTTGCCAACTGCCAATCTTCCGGAGAAGTGAATGTAGATGGAGACAACGTGGGAGGCCTGATCGGTAAAACGTCAGCTATAGTTACTGGCTGCAGCTCATCCAGCAATGTTAAAAATACAGGAAGCATTTTTGTTGGGAATTTTATGGGTGGGTTAATTGGTGTTAACCAGTCACCAGTCAGCAATTCCAATGCATCAGGAAACGTAACCGGAACCAGCACCATTGGTGGATTGGTAGGAGATTCCTACGCGCCTGTCAGTGATTCTTATGCCACAGGAAATATTTCCGGAAGAACCTGGATTGGCGGTTTGGTTGGTACTTCTGATGCTGTTGAAAATTCCTATGCCACAGGAACTGTATTTGCTGATCAAAAAATTGGAGGTGGATTGGTAGGACAATCTTATGGTACCATCACTTCCAGCCACGCGACAGGAAATGTTAGCGGTAGTCAGTCTATTGGAGGTCTTGTTGGAATTTTGGGAGCCACAGTTTCTTACAGCTATGCTACAGGAAATGTGACACAAATAGTTGCTGATAATATCCCTGAGGGAGGATTTGTAGACATTGGCGGACTTGCTGGTTCCAGCTTTAGTAATTCTTTTATTGAAAATTGCTTTGCTTCCGGCAATGTAAAAGTAACTGACAACAATGCAATGTATGTTGGTGGTTTAATTGGATTAAGCAACGGTATTTCAAATAGTTATGCGTATGGTTCAGTCATTGGCGGTTATTCGCTGGTAGGTGGACTTGCAGGAACAACTTGGGGTCCAATTTCCAATTCTGCAGCACTCAATCCATCAATCCAATCTTCACCTACAGGGAATCTCAATAAAATTCACAGAATAGCTGGCGATGTAGAATTTGATTCAGAATTGACTAATAATTATGCTTTAGATTCTATGATTGTCAACAATCAAACGATTACTACCGGAACAGAAAATGACTGGTCGGGAATGAACAAATCTTTATCAGGAAGCCAGATGAAAACCACTTACGAGAATGGATTGTCTTGGGATTTTACAAACGTTTGGGAAATCAGAGAAGGACACGGTTACCCTTACTTTAAAAATAGTGAATATCTTTCAAGCATCATTCAGGCAAATACCAACAATAAAGAATGGGGAACTATCACGCCAACTGGTATTGTAGCACTAAAAGACGGATCTTCCCAATCATTTCAAATTATGCCTGCATCTGATTACGAACTGGAATCTCTGATGGTAGATAACGTGAGTGTGGAAAAATCTTCAACTTACACTTTCCAGAATATCACAGAAAACCACACCATTACAGTAATTTTCAAAAAAATAGAACTTGGAACAAACGAAACTGGTTTGAAAGGAATCAATGTTTATCCGAACCCGACTTCTGATTATATCTATATTTCAGGTAACAAAAAAATCAATACTTTGGAACTTTATAATGTCAATGGACAAAAGGTCTTGCAAAGCAAAGGAAACACCATAGACATCTCATCACTCACAAAAGGTGTTTACATCCTGAAAACCTTTACAGAAAATAATGAGGTCTTTACAAATAAGATCATCAAAAAGTAAAATTGAAAGACGAAAGGCCAGCTTTTTTAGCTGGCCTTTTTATTAAACAAAAAACCCATCAGACATTCTCTGATAGGTTTCTCAATATAATTCTATGAAAAATTATTTATTGTAAAGTTCTTCCACTTTATCCCAATTGATCACATCAAAAAACGCAGTCACATAGTCTGGTCTTCTGTTTTGATAATTAAGATAATAAGCGTGCTCCCAAACATCCAAGCCAAGAATTGGCGTTCCTTGTTTGTCAGCAACCGGCATTAGTGGATTGTCCTGATTTGGCGTAGAAGTTACCGCTACAGAACCATCAGAATTTTTCACCAACCAAGCCCAACCAGAACCGAATCTGGTTTTAGCCGCGTTGGAAAAATCTTCTTTGAATTTATCAAAACCACCGATTTTCTCGATTTCAGCTTTCACATTTCCAACTGGCTCTTTGCTTCCGCCCGGAGTCAAAAGTTCCCAGAAAAGTGAGTGGTTGTAGTGTCCACCGCCGTTATTTCTTACCGCTGGTTTGTCAGTACCTGTTTTTTGGATTTCTTCAAGAGATTTCCCTTCAAGTTCTGTCCCTGCGATTGCATTATTAAGATTGTCCACATACGCCTGGTGGTGCTTTGAGTGGTGGATTTCCATTGTTTTTGCATCGATGGTTGGCTCCAACGCATCGTACGCATAACTAAGTTTTGGTAATTCGAATGACATAGTTTGGTATTTATTTGTTAATAAATGAATTGTTCAAAAATAGTCAATTATTATTCCAAGAAGCAAGAATTAGACTTATTTTATAAATATTTAACATCGAAAAATATAATAAAATTTGCCGTAACTTTGACGCATTCTAAATAATTAATTATTATTTGGGCAGCTATTTCCGCCTTCCGCTCCCAATCTTTTTTGCAGATGGTTTCCAGTTCAATAGAACATGAGTACACGCAAAAAAGGATTTCCGCTCAAGTCGGGCTGCAAAGATTCAACGTTTAATCATATTTTAAGAGTTTTCCAATTGGTCTAAATTCTAAAATCTAACATCTAATTTAAAATGTTCAACATCAATCATATAAGAGCCCAATTCCCGATCCTGAACCAAGAAGTCAACGGCAAACCATTAGTTTATCTGGACAACGCCGCAACTTCCCAAAAACCAATTTCAGTCCTCAAAACTTGGGAAAAATATTATGAAACCATAAACGCCAACGTTCACCGTGGCATCCATACTTTGAGTCAGTTAGCAACGGAAGAAATGGAACTTTCCAGACAGAAAATCCAGCGTTTCATCAATGCAAAGCACGACTACGAAGTCATTTTCACAAAAGGAACAACCGAAGGAATCAATCTCGTGGCTTACGCTTTAACCAACCAAATCAAACCAAACGATGAAATTATCATTTCTTATTTGGAACACCATTCCAACATTGTTCCGTGGCAGATGCTTTGCGAAAGAACCGGCGCAAAACTCCGCGTCATCCCAATGGACGAAAACGGAATTCTTCAAATCGGTGTTTTGGACGAATGGCTGAATGAAAAAACGAAAATAGTATCTGTAAATCAGGTTTCTAATGCTTTGGGAATCATCAATTCCATCGAAGAAATTATTGAAAAAACAAGAAGACTTTCCAACGCTTACATTTTGATTGACGGTGCACAATCTGCACCACATTTCAAAATCGATGTTCAGAAACTGGATTGTGATTTCTTCGTTTTCTCAGGACACAAAATGTACGCGCCAATGGGAACAGGAATTCTTTACGGGAAAGAATCTGTTCTGGAAAATCTTCATCCTTTCCACGGCGGCGGCGAAATGATTGCGGTTTGTAGTTTTGAAAAAACAACTTATGCAGGATTACCTTTCAAATTCGAAGCTGGAACACCGAATGTGGGCGGAAATATTGCTCTCGGTGAAGCTGTAGATTTTATTGAAAATATTGGTCATGAAAATCTTCAAAACCACGAAAACGAACTTCTGAATTATGCTCAGAAAAAACTTCTGGAACTGGACGGCATCAAAATCTATGGTGAAAAAGCCAATAGAACGGGCGTCGTTTCTTTCAATCTGGAAGGCGCAGGAATCGCTTCTGACACAGGAATGATTCTCGACAAATTAGGAATCGCCGTAAGAACCGGACATCATTGTACGCAACCGATCATGGATTTCTTCAACATCGCTGGAACAGTACGTGCAAGTTTTGCAGTTTATAATACTTTGGAAGAAATTGATGTTTTGGTTGAGGGTGTGAGGAAAGCGCAGAGAATGTTGGTTTAAACTTTAAATAATTGACATGTAAAGCATTTTTATTTTCCGCCATTTTTTGTTTTTATACTCATAAATAGCAGTTTCTTCACAACATTCAGTTATGTAAGAAAAAATGACTCTTTTTCTATCCATTGTAAAAAGAGGTTTATCTATGTAAAAATAAGGAGATAACATTCTCATTTGTTTAAAACGTTCCAAATTACTTAGACTAATATGTTCTCTTGCCAAATTAGGATTTATTTTAAGCAATGAATCGATTATTTCTGATTCTTCTCCATAGAATTTCAAATTTTCTTTTTTAAGAGAATCAGAATTAAAAATATTTTGTTTAAAATATTTCTTATCAACAAAATAATCCTTTCTATTATTTATTTGCTTGGCAATAAAATTGAAGTCTTCTTTTGAAATCGAGGAATTACTTTTTACTTTATTTAAAATCAAAGAATCTTTTCTCAACTTATTACCAATAGATTTATAACGAATAAGTAATTTCGATAGGTTTTCTTCTGGACCAGCTTCCTGATTTGATAAAAAACTTTGAATGAAGATGTTAATATCTTCATTATTAAAAACATCTAATTTCTCTAAATCGAAATTTTCTACTGTTTGTTTTTCGGTGCTTTTACCACAAGAAAAAAAAATAAAATAAAATAATTGCAAAATACTTCATTAGCACTAGTTTTAATTAAAGAACGAACTATGACAAATTGTATTGCTTTTCCTAATGGCACATCTCTTGCGAAATTATAGATTCGTTTAAAACAGTATTGTTTCTCTATTAAAATTGAGGAATGATTTTTATATCAATTAAGATTAATGACATTATGTCATTCAATATACTATGACAGAATTTGATAATATCAACTTTGAAGAGATTCTTGACGAAGGTTTCGGGATTGTAGCAGAAGAAATCAATCTGGATGAACTTGGCAATCACGAAGCAGACAAAACCCAAACGGTTTTCCCAATTCTTCCGGTAAGAAATATGGTAATGTTCCCGAAAGTGATCACGCCAATTACTGCAGGAAGAGAGAAATCAAAAAAACTTTTGGAGGAAGCTCAAAGAGATAATAAATTGGTAGGCATCATCAGCCAGAAAAATCCTAACGAAGAAAATCCGACAGAAAAGGATCTTTATCTTGTCGGAACTTTGGCAAAAATCCTTAAGATCATTACACTTCCGGAAGGTAACATTACTGCAATTATGCGTGGTGTTCAGAGGTTTAAAGTAAAGAAATTTGTTTCTCAGGAACCTTATTTTCTTGCTGAAATTACAAAGCAAAAAGACACCCAACCAAAGGATAAAGAGGAATTTTCCGCACTTATGGACAACATCAAGGATCTTGCGGAAAAAATCATCAACATTGATCCTAACATTCCGAATGCGGCACAATTTGCCATCAAAAATATTGAAGGAGAAGAAGATCTTCTGAATTTTGTTTCTGCCAATGGGAATTTTTCATCTGAGAAAAAGCAGAATTTATTATACGAGAAAACCCTGCTTGGCCGTGCAAAGAATCTTTACGAAATGATGCACGACGATTTCCGACATCTGGAACTCAAAAACCAAATTCATCAGAAAACGAGCAAAGATCTTGATAAACAACAGAGAGAATATTTCCTGAACCAACAAATCCGAACCATCCAGGATGAATTGGGCGGCGGTGCAGAATCTGATGCAGATGAATTCAGAAAAAAAGCATCAAAATTAAAATGGAGTGACGAGGTAGAAAAACACTTTGAGAAAGAATTGCAAAGACTTTCCAGACAACATTCCAGTTCTCCGGATTACAACGTTCAGCGTAATTATCTGGACTTTTTTACCGATCTTCCCTGGGAACATTATTCTAAAGATGCATTTGATTTGAATAAAGCAGAAAAGCTTTTGGATAAGGAACATTTCGGCTTAGAAGACATTAAGAAAAGAATTCTGGAACATATTGCAGTTCTTAAACTTAAGAATGATATGAAATCGCCAATTCTATGTTTGGTTGGTCCTCCAGGTGTTGGGAAAACTTCGCTTGGAAAATCTGTTGCAGACGCTTTGGGCAGAAAATATGTAAGAGTTTCTCTTGGTGGCTTGCACGACGAAAGTGAGATCCGCGGACACAGAAAAACCTACATCGGTGCGATGGCAGGAAGAATTCTTCAATCCATCAAAAAATCCGGAACGTCAAATCCGGTAATTGTTTTGGATGAGATTGATAAACTAGGACAAGGCGCTCACGGTGATCCAAGTTCAGCCTTGTTGGAAGTTCTTGATCCTGAACAGAATAACAATTTCTACGATAACTTTCTGGAATTAGGTTATGACCTTTCTAAAGTAATGTTTATCGCAACGGCAAATTCACTGTCAACTGTTCAACGTCCACTGTTGGACAGAATGGAGATCATCAGCATTGCTGGTTATACTTTGGAAGAAAAGATTGAAATTGCAAAACGCCATTTGATCAAAAAACAACTTCGTGAAAATGGTTTGGATGCCAAATATCTGAAACTCGGAAATGCGGAATTAAAACATATCATAGATGCTCATACATCAGAAAGTGGCGTAAGATCTTTGGAGAAAAAAATTGCTGGTGTTGCCCGTTGGGTCGCTTTACAGATCGCAATGGAAAAAAACTTTGATGCGAAAATTTCTATTGATAAAGTGGATGAAATCCTAGGTGTTCCAAGACCAAAAACTCTGGCAGAAATTACAGATGTTCCCGGCGTTGTAACTGGTTTGGCGTGGACAAGTGTCGGCGGCGACATTCTTTTCATAGAAAGTATTCTTTCCAAAGGAAAAGGCGTTTTGACAATGACTGGAAATCTCGGAAATGTAATGAAAGAATCTGCAACCATTGCGCTGGAATTCATCAAAGCACATTACGAAGAATTAGGAATCTCAGAAGACGATATCGAAAAGAAGAACATCCACGTTCACGTTCCTGAAGGCGCAACACCAAAGGACGGCCCGTCTGCAGGAATCGCAATGCTGACCTCTATGGTTTCCAGCTATAAAAATATCAAAGTAAAACCGCATTTGGCAATGACTAGCGAGATTACCCTTCGAGGAAAAGTGCTTCCGGTTGGCGGAATTAAAGAAAAATTACTTGCCGCAACCAGAGCAGGAATCAAAGAAGTAATCCTTTGTGAAGCGAACAGAAAAGATGTTGAGGAAATCAAAAAAGATTATCTAAAACATTTGAAAGTCAATTATGTGAATAATATGAGTGAAGTGGTTGAAATCGCTTTGAAGTAAAACATATTTAATATCAACTTAAAAATATCAATCCGTCCGGGGAATTTTCTCGGACGGATTTTTATTTTTACATTCAATTCATATTTTTATTAAATTCGTTTGTTAATAAATTTATATGAAAAAAATTTACTCAGGGTTTTTATTTTGCTTATTCTCGTTAAGCCTTGTTAATGCTCAGGAAGTTCTTCCAAAAGGTCTTACATCAGAAGAAAAGCTTCTACTTCCCAATTATAAATTTTCTGAAAGCAAAAGAACTCCGGCGCCTTCGTCTCCTGTAAGAACTGCCGCTCAGTGGGAAGAAGTAGAATATCTGGTCATAAGATGGACTTCTCAATATCAGAACATTCAAAGGCAAATCGTGGAAGCTGCTGTGAAAGAATGTAAAGTTCTCATTGCGACACAAAGTGAAACATCGGTTAAAAATTATTTAACGGCAAATGGTGTAGATCTTACCAATGTGAGATTCCTGAATGCTGCTACGAACAGTATCTGGATAAGGGATTATGCCGCCAATACAGTTTATACGAATGATGTCGGCAGCCGTGCTTTGGTAGATTGGATTTACAACCGTCCGCGACCTTTGGATAACACTTTGCCGACAAGCCACGCTGCTTATGTTGGCGTTCCGCTTTACATAACAGATACTTCGCCGAATGATCTGGTAAACACAGGTGGAAATTTTATGTCAGACGGAATGGGAAATGCATTTGCCTCAAAATTAATTCTAGACGAAAATAAAACTGGAAATTCATACGGCGTCAGTGCAAAAACGGAAGCACAGGTTGATAAAATTTTTAAAGATTATATGGGAATCAATTCTTACCGGAAGATGAATGTTTTGCCCTACGACGAGATCCATCACATCGATATGCATATGAAACTGCTGGATGAAGAAACGATTTTGGTAAGTCAATACCCTGAAGGTGTGGCAGATGGACCTTACATAAAACAAAATATAGATTATATCAAAAGTACCTTCAAAACGCCTTTCGGTAATGATTATGATATTAAATGGATTCCGGCTCCGGCAAGTACGACCGGTGCTTATCCCAATACTGGTGGTGCTTACAGAACTTTTACCAATGCAGTGATCGTCAACAAAACGATTTTAGTTCCTACTTATCGCGCAGAAGTAGATGCTGCGGCTCTTGCCCTTTATAAACAATTGATGCCCGGTTACAAAATCGTTGGAATCGATGTCGATAATTCCGGCGAAGATTTGATAAGTCTAAGTGGCGCAATTCATTGCATCACACATACGATTGGCGTTGCAGATCCACTTTGGATTACGCATGCAAAAGTGAAAAACGCTTCCAGTTTTACAGTTCCTATTGAAGCACAGATCAAACATATTTCCAGAATTTCGACGGCGAAGGTCTATTGGCGGGAATCCGGCGATATTGGCTTTCAGGAAACGAGTATGACAAATTCTGTTGATAACAAATGGGTTGCAAATCTATCATTGCCTTCAACGTCAAAGAAAATCGATTATTATATTTGGGCTCAGGCAAATTCTGGTAAAACGATCACAAGACCGCTAGTGGCACCAGATGGTTATTGGAGGTTTGATGTTTCTGCGCTTTATACAGATGAACTGGCATCAAAAAACATTGAAGGCCCTTTCCCAAATCCAGCTGGAGATAAAGTTCAGTTCAATCTTAAGAATATTTCCGGAGATATTACCGTTTCTATCCATAATCTTTTGGGGCAGAAATTATTCGATCAAAAAATGACGAACTCCAACGGAACTATCAGTCTTGATTTAAATCCTAAATGGAGTGGTGTTTTATTAATTACACTCGAAGGCAAATTTGGAAAAGTAACCAAGAAACTTATCAAAAAATCAGATTTGAATTAATAATAGACTGAAAATTAATTAATCAAAAAGATAGAAATCTAAAAATGGGAATTACCGCACTATTTGTAATTGTATTAGTTATCTCATTATTTTTGGTGTCATATATTCCAAATCTTACACTACGCAAAAAGATCTTTATCGTGATTTCAGTTTTATTAATCTGTTTTGCCGTTTTGGCTTTCCTTTTCGCAACGCAGTTTGGTAAAAGAAAACCTCAGCAGGAAAATAATTCTGTAGAAATAAAAAAATAACAATCAAAATTTATAAACTATGAAATACTTAAAATTTATCGTGTGTCTTCTTTTTGGATTGATGTTTATCAACGCCGGACTGGACAAGTTCTTTCATTATATGCCAATGCCGGAAATCACGGAAGAACAAAAGAAATTGTTTGCTGCTTTTGGAGAAATCAGCTGGTTGATGCCATTAGTTGGTGCTGTTGAACTTATTGGAGGATTACTTTTCATCTTCCCGAAAACCAGAGCTTTGGGTGCAATTGTTATTCTTCCGGTAATGGTTGGAATTGTCCTTCACAACCTTACTAAGTTTCCTACTACAACAGGAATTACAATTAGCTTGATTTTAGCAGCTATCAATTTATTGATGTTGATAGATAATCGGGAAAAATATAAAGTTTTGTTGAGTTAATTGAAAATTACGCTTATATATTTTTATGATTAACGTAAAAATAAAACTTTATTCAAATTTAAAATAACCTTTGTTAAAAAGACAAAGGTTATTTTTATTAATGTAATATTTGATTTTTAAAAAAATTACATGTTTGTATTAATTAAAACACAAAAATGAAAAAAGTTGATTCATCCATTGCTATTATGGCATTGGGGGGTTTGCCTATGGTCAGCTAGGCATCAATACAGACAGTTCAAAAACGACTTTGGACGTCAGTGTAATAAGAGATTCCTCGGGAAATATTGCAGATAATTCTCAATTTATAGGATTACAAGCGCCAAGACTTACCAGAGCAGAACTTACAAGCAATACTGCAGATTATGGAACAGATCAAATCGCTGCACTTGTGTATATTACTGATGTTACATGCGGAGATACCGATGTGCCGATAACTTTTGTGGATTCTGTTGGTTACTACTATTTCGATGGTGTATTATGGCAAAAAGCGAGAGGAACTGGCAGCGGAACCGGCGGAGCAGAGCCTTGGTTTGTCCGAAATACGAGTACTGAAGCGACTCTTAACACCCAAAATATTTGTCAAAAAGGAAATGTTGCCGAACCAATCAGGGAATCGGAACTTTTCATATAGATGCTGCAAAAGATAACCCGACTACCGGCGCACCAAGCAATATTCAGGTCTTGGATGATAGTGTAGTATTGCCCGGCGGGAGAATTGGTTTTATTCTCACTCAGCAGCGCGCCGGAATAGTTTTGAGAACTTGGAAATACACTTCTGTCGGAGGAGAAATCTGGTTTGGAACTTCTTGTGCAAATAACGATGGAAGTGCCGCAACAATTGCAGCCAATAATTATAGAAGGCTGTCCGGTTTTCGAAAGTGAAATGCTGGCTCAAAATGAAGAGAAACTACCAAAAGGAGGTTTATACCGAATCAAAGGAAGTGGTAATCTGATGATTAAATATTATAATAGAAAAAGGGAAGATCAAATTAATCTTCCCTTTTTCTATTATAATTTTTCGATAGCTTTTATCACTGGACCTCTTTCTACAACCATCGCCTGTAGGTGTTCGCCGGAATATTCGATGAACTGTTTTGGTTCTGTTGCATTTTCGTAAATTAATTTTCCTTGCTCAAATGGAACGGTTGAGTCGCCTTTGCTGTAAATGAATATTTTTGGGACGTTATTTAAAGCTTTGATATCTTCTTTTGCGGAATAAGGCGAAACCAGAAATTTCTCAATGATTTCTTTATACTGAGGCGAATAGTGAATTGCAATATCTGTAAACGATGACATTCCACCGTCCAAAATTAATCCTGAGATTTTAGTCTGATTATCCTTTGCTAAATGTGTCGCAACCTGCGAGCCTAATGAAGCGCCGTAAATATAAATTTTTGTATTCTTGATATCCTGACGGGCAATTAGATAATCAAACATTTTTTGTGCGTCTGCAGCTACATTGAGATGTTTTGGCGTTCCTGTGGATTTTCCGTAACCACGAAGGTCAATCATTACTACTTGGAAGCGATTTTCCACCAAAGGTTTTGTGATGTATTGATAAGTTGACACATTACCGTTTGCACCGTGGAAAAAGAGAATTGTTTTCTTAATTGATTTTGACTCTGGTTTCAAAACAACTGCGGTAATCGTATCGTTTTCTACAGGCAAACTAATGTTTTCAATTTTTTTAAATTCTAAAGGTTTCATTTCTTTACTCGGCTGATAGAATTTATCATCCATTTGAGCTTTACAAAAAATTGATAATAAGATCAGGAATAATGAGAAGAATACTGATGTTTTCATAGGCTTGCTTTTTAATTATGATTCAAATTTAGAAAGCCAGAGCTTCATTCAAAAAAATTTCAAACCGAATCGTAAAAAATCCCGACCAAACCGTCAGTTCTCAAGATTAAACAAAAAAAGAGACTTAATAATAAGCCTCTTTTAAATTTTATATTAATAAATAATTAATCTCTCATTCTTGCGATGACGTCTAATCCACCTTTTGTCTTATCTCCGATTTTGCAAAGGATTTCTGTGTCCAATGGTAGGAAAACATCCATTCTGGAACCGAATTTAATAAATCCAAACTCGTGACCGGCTTTTGCCTCGTCCTTAATCTCACACTTGAAAACAATTCTTCTCGCAACGTAACCCGCAATTTGACGGAAAACAACATTGTGATTGGTCAAACTTTTTACGGCAACTGTCGTCCTTTCGTTTTCAGTTGAAGATTTCTCGTGCCAAGCCACCAAATATTTTCCCGGATGGTATTTTTTATAAATCACCTCTCCGCTTACAGGATAACGGCAAATGTGAACATTCAAAGGCGACATAAAGATAGAGACCTGAATGCATTTGTCTTTGATAAATTCGTCTTCAACGACTTTTTTTATCATCACGACTTTACCATCAACTGGTGCAATTACATTTTCTGTATGATCCAAAATCGCTCTTGTAGGAACCCGGAAAAACCAGAATATCAATCCCAGCATTATCAAAAGCGGAATTAAAACCGCCAGCGCCCAAATTTGTAAATAATAAATGGATATGGTTCCTATAAATGCAATAAAAAGAATTGCAACTATCAAAGTCCCTTTTGATTCTTTATGAAGTTTCATATTATTAAAATCTTAAACTAATTTTTCTAAAATAAAATATAAATAGACCACCGGAACGCAGATGATAAAACTATCCAGCCTATCAAGAACACCGCCATGACCTGGCATAATGTTTCCGCTGTCCTTTACTGCAAAACTACGTTTTAACTGACTTTCTACCAAATCGCCTAATGGTGCAAAAACAGAGACCAAGAAACCAACCATCATCCAGTTTCCTCGAAGATCAGGAAAATACTGCTCAACAAAGAATCCTAAAATTAATGTCAGAACTACGCCGCCGGCAAAACCTTCCCAGGTTTTCTTTGGAGAAATCCTTGGTGCCATTTTGTGTTTTCCGAAGAATTTACCCGTGAGATAAGCAAAGGTATCACTGCTCCAGATCAATACAAAAAGCATAAAAACCTCTAAGGTAAATGCTTTGCTCGGATCCAGTGTGCTGAATTTCGGTAGCCCTAATGAAAATGCAAATGGCAAAGTCACATAAACGACCGTGAAAATCAACTTTCCATTTTCAAAGTAAAGTTCTCTGGAATATTTGAAAAGTGTAACTACTGCAATCACAATCAACCCTAATGCGAGAATCTCGCTGAAATAATTGTTTATACTGTAGCCGTTAAGAAAATCGTGATGAAAAAACCGTTTTGTAAAGCGGTAATAGATAATTGCAGCAACCGGGAACACCAGCCATTTGTAAATGCTGTTGTCAAATTTCATTAATTTGATACATTCATAAAGCCCAACCACAAGGAAGAAGGTTATTAATCCGTAAAAAAGATATTGCTGTTTAACTTGTGGCAAGAAGCTGCCAAAGAGATTTTCCCCAAGAGGAGTGGTGCAAATAGCAATCACAAGAACATAAATAATCCCGGAAATTGTACGCTGAATGAAATTTTTATCCAAAACTGAAATTTAATCTTCCAGCAAAAGTAAGAAAAGTTTGGTATTATCCTTATTAGGTGTGTCTAATTTGGACTGACTTCCGCTGATTGAGGTCAGATTTTTAAGATTTCCCGCACGTTTGACCTTCATCATCGCCTCGTTCAGATTGTTTGCGATCTGAGAAACGTTTGCTATAATGATAATTTTGCTCGGCAATCTGGATGAATGGTAATGCAGAATATTGTTATGAGAAAGCATAATTCTGCCATCAAAAGCGATCAGATATTCGCAGGTGATAAAAGCAGCATCGTTTTGTTCTGTCAACTCCGGAGAATAAGGCGTTTTGATGACGTCCAAAAAATTCCTCAGATCCTGATCCCAACAGAATACACTGTTGATCTGTTCAATTTTGATAATCTGATTGAGCGTCTGCAAAGCTTCCGACTCATCTGCACAATAATTAAAAAAACCTCCGGAATGTGTGAAAAGCTGTGCGAACTTATAATCCAGATCGGCATCACGAAGTTGATCCGCCAGTTTGGTAACATCCGGCTGCTCTTCTTCGGGCTGATTCATTATCTTATTGACGAGTTTTTTAAACAGACTCAACTTTTCTATGCTTTTAATTAGTACAAATGTAAAAAAATAATTATAATCGGCTAAAAACCAAAACCTTATTTTAAAAGAAAATCCTAAATAAATTAGGATTTTCTTTTAATTATTATGTTAAATCGTATTTAACTCTCTGGATTTAAGATGTTTCCGGCGTCTGCTGGATTATCAAGACTTGATACAGGTTTTTCTGTCAATTCCGGATCCCAAGCGCGTTTTCCGAAAATTTCTTCAAGATCTTCACGGAAAATCACTTCTTTTTCCAAAAGTTTGTTTGCCAAAGCGTCCAGTTTGTCTCTGTTTTCGGTAAGAATATTAACAGCTCTTTCGTACTGTGTTTCCACCAATTTAGAAATTTCTTCATCAATTAATTTCGCTGTCTGCTCAGAATAGGGTTTTCCAAAACTGTATTCAGATTGGCCTGAACTGTCATAGTAAGAAATATTCCCCACTTTATCATTCAGACCGTAGATTGTAACCATTGCCTGAGCTTGTTTCGTCACTCTTTCAAGATCAGATAATGCTCCAGTAGAAATGTTACCGAAAACAGCCTGTTCTGCAGCTCTACCGCCAAGTGTTGCACAAATCTCATCCAGCATTTGTTGAGTAGTTGTCAACTGTCTTTCTTCCGGAAGATACCAGGCTGCACCAAGTGAACGTCCACGAGGAACTATTGTCACTTTCAAAAGTGGCGCTGCGTGTTCTACCAACCAAGAGATCGTTGCGTGACCAGCTTCGTGGAAGGCAACTCTTCTTTTTTCGGAAGGTTTGATGGCTTTATTTTTCTTCTCAAGACCGCCGATGATTCTATCAACTGCGTCCAGGAAATCTTGTTTATTTACAGATTCGTGAGAGTTTCTTGCTGCGATCAAAGCTGCTTCGTTACAAACATTGGCGATGTCCGCACCGCTGAATCCCGGTGTTTGTTTTGCCAAGAATTCTCTATCGATGGAATCATCCATTTTAATCTTAGCCAAGTGGACATCAAAGATCTGCTGTCTCTCGTGCAATTCCGGAAGATCAACATAAATAGAACGGTCAAAACGCCCGGCTCTCATTAATGCTTTATCCAAGATATCAGCACGGTTTGTAGCAGCCATCACGATTACGTTCACATCTGTACCAAAACCATCCATTTCTGTCAGTAATTGGTTCAATGTATTTTCACGTTCGTCATTTCCACCTTGGAAACCACCTTTTCCTCTCGCTCTACCGATGGCATCAATTTCATCAATGAAAATAATAGCCGGAGATTTCGCTTTTGCCTGAGCAAAAAGATCTCTCACTCTGGAAGCTCCAACACCTACAAACATTTCAACGAAATCTGAACCTGACAGTGAGAAAAACGGTACTTTAGCTTCACCTGCAACAGCTTTCGCCAACAAGGTTTTACCAGTTCCCGGAGGACCAACTAGCAGAACTCCTTTCGGAATCTTACCGCCTAGTTTTGTATATTTTTCTGAGTTTTTCAAGAAATCTACAACTTCCTGAACTTCCTCTTTTGCACCTTCCAATCCTGCAACATCCTTGAAAGTGATCTGCATTTTGTCTTTTTCGTCAAATAATTTTGCTTTAGATTTTCCGATACTGAAGATCTGACCGCCAGGTCCGCCTGCGCCACCACCCATTTTTCTGAAAATGAAGAAGTAAAGCAATGCAAAAAGTCCACCCCAAAGTGCTAAAGTAAAAAGCAACTCGGAGAAACCGCTTTGGCTTTTACCAAATTCCATTCTTGCCTGTGTAGGAAGTTTGGAATTGATACTTTCAAATCTTTCCTGAAAATATCTTAGGTCACCATAAGTCAGGACGAAATCCGGACTTGGTTTGATATTGATCACGGAAAGCGGATCGTCTTTTTTCTCGCCTTTTTTTAATTCTGCCTTAGCACTTTTTGTAAGATAAACATCAGCCTTGAAGTTGTCTCTGTAGACCATTACTTCACCAACTTTGCCTTTCTCTACAAGTGTGTAAAATTCTTTTTCATCAATGTTTTTTACCATAGAATCTCCGAGAAGCCCCGGAAGAAATATAAGTAAAATGAGTCCCAATATAACGGGTATAAACCAGTTGAATCCTTTGTTATTCATTCCTAATTTTTAAATATGATTGATGCCAAGTTTGCATCTTTTAATTTTCTATTTTTGTGATCTTTGCATCACCCCAAAGCTCTTCGATATCGTAATATTCACGGATCTCTTTTTGGAAAATGTGCACCACCACAGAAACGTAATCTACCAGAACCCACATAGAGTTTTCAGTCCCTTCTACATGCCAAGGTCTGTCATTCAGGTCATTTCTTACGTTTTTTTGGATGTTTCCGGCGATTGCAGAAACCTGTGTGTTTGAGTTTCCGCTGCAGATGATAAATGTTTCCGCTGCCGCGTTTTCTATTCCTGTTAAATCGAAGACCAAGATGTCTTCTCCTTTTGTATCTTGAATCGAATCTACGATCTTATCGATTAATAATTGTTTTTCTGTAATTTTACTCATTCAAAAAATTGTCTAATTTGCAAATTTATTGATTTTTATCTATTTATCTTTTGTTTCTCATACTTATTATCTCTTAAAGTTTTCATAAATGAGCCAATTATTCCATCTCGAAAATTGTTTTTCTACGAATGACGAAATTATTCCTCTTTTAAATGAAGACGAACCAACTGGCGTTTTTACTTTTAATCAAACCAAAGGCCGCGGACAATATGGTAATATTTGGAAGGTGATCCCAGATCAGAATCTAGCGTATTCACTTGCAATTAACACTTCAAAAATCAATATTTCCGATACAATCCTCAATTACTATACCGCTATTATCGTTCGGGATTTTCTTGCCAATCTGACAAACGCTGACGCAAAAATAAAGTGGCCAAATGATGTTATTCTTAATGGAAAAAAGGTCTGCGGAATTCTCATCGAAAAAAAGAAAATAAATAATGGAGAATATTTCATCATTGGAATAGGGATTAATATTCTTCAAACCGATTTTACACATCTTCCAAAAGCTGGTTCAGTAATGACTCTCACTGGTTTAAGTTTTGATCTGGTGGAATTTGCAAATCGATTTCATCAATATGTCATTTCAAAAATCGCAAACATAAATTCTGAAGATGAAATCTTAGATTATTACAACCAATCACTCTTCCGAAAAGACGAAATCTCAGTTTTTCAAAATAATAATTTGCGCCAGAATGGCATCATCAAAAATGCTGACAAAAATGGTTTTCTCTGGATAGATCTGGAAAATGAAGGCTTACAAAAATTCTTCCATAAGGAGATTGAAATGCTTTACTGATCAATTGCTATTGAAAATGTTTGAAGTCGATCAAAAACTATTTTTTAAATTTTTCTTCTAGAAGAATTTCCATTTCAACATCTTTAATATTGTAATGTCTTTTATTAAAAAATCCCACAGTTTTAATTGATGGATGTTCTAATATCGGTTTAAGATTTCCATCTAATATATTTGTATTAACAAAGCGAAAATCTTCAAGATTTGGAAAATTTTTGAGGAAATCTAAATTTTGAATTGGACCACATTCGTTGAGGCGTAAAACTTTGAGTTTTTTAAGTTTTAAAAGATTTTCACCCGCAACAAATTTTTTGGATTGCAGAATATTTAAATTTTCTAAGCTTTCACTGAGTAAATCTATATGGTCATCATTTAATAACTTAATACAATATTGCAACTCCAATCTTTTAAGCTTAATAAATCTTTCGGTTATTATTTTGAAATCTGTAACATTTGCCCAGTTTAACTGTAAAAACTTCAAATTATCAGATTTAGGGACTTGGCTTAATGTTTTGTCAGTCGCTTTTAAGTTCCAAAGAATTGCATATTCAGACCTTTCGAAATTTTGATTAGGCCAGTGAATATTATTGTCTTTGTAATCTTTTTGATAAACTAAATTTTCATCTATTTCGTCAAATAAAATTGAATTAAAAGTCCAATCCAAGTTGTTATTGATTAATTACAACTTGACTGATTAAATAAAAAAATTACTGGTTTGCTCTTTTAATATAAAGATAAGCAGCAATAGGTGCGAACACCATATTCGGAAGCCACATTGCCAAAAGTGGTGGTAAGGTTTTATTTTCGGAAACCACATTCAAAACCTGAAAAGAAAATACGAACAGGAACGCCAAAGCAATTCCCAAAGCGAGGTTGAGTCCCAGCCCGCCACGTTTTTTCTGAGATGATAGTGACAATCCCAGGAACGTCAGAATAATAATAGAAACAGGCATCGAGGTGCGTTGGTAAAGCTCATTGTAAAAGGACGTTACGTTGTTGTTTCCTTTTATTTTTTCCCGATTGATCATATCCAGCAATTCGGGTGTAGTTTTATTTTGAGCTACCAATTTGTCCGGAAACAACTCAGACGGCGGCAACTTGAAATCCTGAACTTTCGTAGTTCCTTCTCCAAGAATATCGGTGTCTTTCTTTCCGGCAGTTCTTTCGATATAATTATTAATGATAAAATGCTTTTTCTTCACATCCCAATTGATATCCATCGCAGTGATCTGATATAGGAGTTTTTTATTTCTATCAAATTTCTGATACATATATCCGGAACCACGATTTTCCTTCTTGTTGTAACTGTTGACAAAGATATATTCGTTGGGATTGATATTGGAGGCGATGCTCATATTTCCCAGAAGCTTTTCCTTATTTACTGCATTATAAGTATAGGGCTCCAGGACATTTTTTTTGATATTGGACCAGGGCAAGATGAAATGGTTGACTGCCAAAGTTACTATGAAAATCAGCAAAGAAGTAATCAAATACGGCCTAGCAAATCTGTGGAAACTAGCCCCGCTACTTATGACAGCAACAATCTCCGTATTATTCGCCATTCTGGAAGTGAAGAAAATCACGGTAATGAAAACCAGAATTGACATAAAGGTCAGAATCAAATTCAGGATCCAAAAAGGATAAAAATTGAGTATGAAATAGCCAACTGTAAATCCATTACTTTCAATCCTCGGCGTTTTGGCCTGCACATCCACAACCATAATGATGATAGACAAAAGCGCCAACATAAAAATGAGGGTTCCCAAATATTTTTTGATGACGTAAAGATCTATGATTTTCATCTTTCTATAATTGATAAATGATGATTGATAATTGATTCCTTCTTAATTCTTTTTACTTTTCTCTTGAGACTTCTAAAGCCTTTGTTTCAACTGCGGAATAATAGAATCTTTCCATTGGTAGAAATCTCCTGCAACAATATGCTCTCTCGCCACTTTTACCAAATCAAGATAAAACGCCAAGTTATGAATTGATGCAATTTGTTTTGCCAGATATTCTTTAGAAACGAAAAGATGTCGCACGTACGCTTTGCTGTAAGCGCTGTCTACATAACTTGTCCCAAACTCATCAAGCGGTGAAAAGTCTTCTTTCCATCTTTCGTTTTTCATATTTATCACACCTTGCCACGTAAATAGCATGGCGTTTCTCGCGTTTCTGGTTGGCATTACGCAATCCATCATATCCACACCAAGGCCAATGCTTTCCAGAATATTCCAGGGTGTTCCAACGCCCATTAAATATCGAGGTTTATCTTTTGGAAGAATGTCCGTCACCTCATCAGTAATTCTGTACATTTCCGGTTCTGGTTCGCCGACAGAAAGTCCACCGATGGCATTACCTTCTGCTCCGGCTTCTGAAATTACCTCAGCCGAAATTTTTCTCAAATCAGAGTAACAAGAACCCTGAACAATTGGGAACAATCTCTGTTTGTGACCGTACAATTCTTTATTTTCTTCAGTCCAGTCGATACATCTTTTCAGCCAACGGTGCGTGAGTTCCATTGATGTTTTCACGGCATTATAGTCGCTGGGATAAGCAATACACTCATCAAAAGCCATAAAAATATCAGCGCCAATCTGTCTTTGAATCTGCATAGAAATCTCCGGTGACATAAAATGCAGGCTGCCATCAATATGCGATTTGAATTTCACACCTTCTTCCGTGATCTTTCTGCTTTTCGCTAAAGAAAAAACCTGATAACCACCGGAATCTGTCAAAATCGGAAGATCCCAATTCATAAACTGATGAAGGCCGCCGGCTTTTTCCATAATGTCCATCGTTGGACGAAGCATCAAATGGTAGGTATTTCCTAAGATGATCTGCGCTTTGATATCTTCTTTCAGTTCTCTCTGGTGAACGGTTTTCACGGATGCAACGGTTCCAACCGGCATAAAAATCGGGGTTTGGATCTGTCCGTGATCTGTATTGATAACTCCAGCTCTTGCTTTGGATTCTGAAGTTTTTTCGATTTCAAAAAATTTTTGCATAATTTATCTCGCTTGCGGCGGTATACCCGGATTTTCTTTTAATTTTTTCTTAATGAAAGCCTCTGCCTTCGGGTCTTTTGCTATGATAATTTTCTGAGCGTTATCCAGGATTTCTTTGATGATCTCTGGCTTAGTCATATAATATTCATAGCTTTTTGTGAAAAGTTCGCCTTTGATCTTGTATTTTTTCAGAATAAATCTGGTTGCATTTTCAGAATTGATATTATTCCCAATGGCGTAATTCTGCTCATTGATGGCAAAATCTGCCACAATCTGGGACATCTTGTCTTCCGGCAAAATATCTTTCGGTTTTTCTATGGCTTCTGTACAGGACAAAATGCAGAAAATCATTGATATGTAAAAGAAATACTTCATTATTTACAATTTTCCGATCAGGTTTTTCCATTTCAAGTTCAAAACACCGAAGATGGCTTCCTGGATGATTCCGCCATTCATTTTGCTCACGCCTTCTGTTCTGTCGGTAAAAATAATTGGAACTTCTACAATCTTCATATTTTTTTTGAAAACGCGGTATTTCATTTCAACCTGAAAACCATAGCCTTTCAGTTTTATTTTGTCAAGTCCGATTGCCAAAAGTGTTTCTTTTTTGAAACAGACAAATCCTGCAGTTGTGTCGTGAATCGGAAGTCCCAAAACAAATCTCACATATTTTGAAGCAAAATAAGACAGCAAAACCCTTCCCATGGGCCAGTTTACCACATTCACACCTTGAGAATATCTGGAACCAACGGCCATATCTGCAGTTTTACAAGCTTCGTAAAGTTTAATTAAATCATTAGGATTGTGCGAAAAATCGGCGTCCATTTCGAAAATGTAATCGTAACCGTTTGTGATTGCCCAATGGAATCCGTGGATATAGGCTTTTCCCAAGCCATCTTTTATTTTTCTGATACTAAGATGAAGATATTCAGGATACACAGTCTGAAATTTCTTTACAATATCCGAAGTTCCGTCGGGTGAAGAATCGTCCACCACCAACACGTGGAAATCCTGTTCCATAGAAAAAACAGCCGAAATGATCTTTTCGATGTTCTCTTTTTCGTTGTAGGTGGGAATAATGACTAGTTTCTTCATCCGGCAAATAATCTGCAAAGATAACCTTTAATCGTTAATGTTTATTTGGCGGGTTGGAAATTAACTTTTTTTAATAGAAATATGTGATAATTAAAAAAGCGTATTGAATTTCAATACGCTTTTTAGTCTTATTTGATAAGCACGGATTGCAATTACGCACTATCGGGTTTGAAAATGCGCGCTATATGTTTTTTATTTTCTTTCAGACATCCATTCTTTTCCACAATATTCTTTTAATTGATTTTTAAAAGGTGGTAATTCAGAGGTTTTAAAATATTCATCATTAGAATATTGATTTTTTGGATCTGTCTTTATTGACAGATCTTTAATCAAAAAATCAATAAAATTTATTCCGTCTTTAGAATTAAAAAAATAATTTTTCACCTTCCCATCCACTACAATTGCTACTTTCAATTTATTGGTTCTATATATTTTTTTTGAATGATTTTCAGTCACATAGTTATTTACTTTTTCTAATATTTTTTTATTTTTTACTTCATAAATCGATTGGTTGGCAATATCTATTTTAATGTTAGGCTGATAATTTGTTAAATAAATATCCATTGCGTGATCATAATTTCCGATATACTTAATATTAATCAATATATTCTCTGTTTATTTTGGCAGCTTGTTAAAAGAAAAATTGCACTACAAAATAATATTAATTTTTTTTTCATATTTCTTTATAATTTATTCCTATGAAGTCATTTATTATTTGATAATCAGCGTCTTCTTTTTTACAGGAAAAAATTAGAGAAAACAGGGCGAACAAAACACAAACTTTTATTTCTTTCATCTGTATGATTTTTATAAAGTTAAGCCCGATGGGCGGATTTGCAATCTGTGACTTAACATTCATTCAAATATATAATTTCTTCTTAAATAAAAATATTCTTCTGTATATTTCTGATTCATTAATTATATAGTTCGAATAATGATAAATCTGCAATCCGGCTATGACGGAGAAACGACGGAGGAACCATAGAGACACCTCGAAGAAACACTACAAAAATCTGAATGATAAATTAAAATAATAATCACATTTTATTATCAAAAAATAAATTAACTCTATAAAAGAGATTGGTCTCAAAATAACATACAATCTAAATGCTCAAATTATTCGTATCTAAATTATAACTAGAAATTAAAATGCAAAAACAAATCTTACCATTTCTTTTTTTCGCCTTAACGATCATCAGCTGCAAACCGACAATGATCTACAAAGATATTCCCTACACCAAAAACAACAAGGGAGATGATGTGAAGCTGAATGTCTTCACGCCAAAAAATACCAAAAACAAAAGCAATCCGGTTCTTATCTTCGTCTATGGCGGCAACTGGAACACTGGAAACAAAAATAAATACAATATACTCGGGAGAAATTTCGCCCGCAAAAACATGACTGTCGTGATTCCGGATTATACCTTGAGTCCCAATGCTGATGTGGATGAAATGACCAAAGAAATTGCAGCTGCGATACAATTTACAAAAGCAAACGCTAAAAAATATCACGGCGATCCCGACAAGATTTTCATTTCCGGACATTCTGCAGGTGGGCAGTTGGCAAGTTCCGCCGTGATGAATCCAAAATACGGAATCTCCGAGAAAACAATTTCAGGCATTATCCTAATAGATGCTGCCGGAATTGATATGAAAAATTATCTGGAAAAATACCCTCCAACTTCTGCAGATAATTACGATGTCACTTGGAGCAAAGATCCTGAAAAATGGAAACAGGCTTCGTCTATTTATTTCATTAATGAAAAGACACCGCCTTTTTTAATTTATGTAGGTGAGAAAACTTATCCGTCTATAAAAGTCGCAAATGAGAATTTTGTAAAAGCTTTGAAACCTTTTCAACCCAACATTCAACCAATCGTGCTGAATAAAGAACACGTTCCCATGGTTTTGCAATACTTTTTGCCTTGGAGCAAAAGGTTTGATGAAGCGGTTGGTTTTATGAAAAATGTGAAGTAAATATTTGTCTTGATGTATTAGTATCAGGATAAAAATAAGTAAACAACCATCAATAAATCTCAAATAGTTTTAATTTGAATTTGTAAATTATCGTCTAGGGCAGAGTTTTTTTTTCTTAGACTTTATTGTTGATGTAACCTTCTGTTGCATTCATTTTCGAAGTTATGACAGCAGGATTTCCCAATGCGATAGAATTATCGGGAACATCCGTATTCACATAAGCGTTCGGAGCAATGAGAACATTATTTCCGATGGTGATATTACCGACGATTACGGCATTTGGGCCAATCCAGACTTCGTTTCCAATAACAGGAACGCCTTCATTTTTTCCGCGATTTGCCTGAGCAATAGTTACACCTTGTGCAATGTTGCAGTTTTTGCCAATGTTAGCTTTCGGATTGATGACGAGAGCGCCCCAATGTCCGAGATAGAAACCCTCTCCAATCTCTGTTTCGGGATAGATCTGGAAGCCGTATTTGATCTGATAATGGCGTAGGATTAGTCTGTAAGCTTTCCCTGTTAATGATGATTTAGGATGTTTCTGAGCATTTCGGAACCAATAGATGTAATGCAGATTCGGGCTGAAACACTTTTTCAGCATCTGAAAATGGGATAGATATTTCCCGCTTTCTCTGTAAAAATCTTTTTGAAGAATAGAATGACTCATTGGATAAAATTACAAATTATCAATGATTTCCATAATCTTATCTACAGAATTTTTCAGGTTGAAAGGCATTTCGTAATGCTGCATATTTTCCTGATACGATTTGAAATGTTCCGGATTGGTTAAAGCCAGTTTCATTCCTTCATAGATGCCGTCTTCGGAGTTTTCTGTGATGAAGCCCAGTTTTCCATTTTCAAGCATTTCTGTGACGCCGGAAACATCTGTGGCAATAATATTCTTTTTCAAAGTGATAGCTTCAAACAAAACCGTTGGGAAACCTTCGTATCTTGAACTTAGAATATAAAAATCTGCCGCTTTGAAATAAGGATAAGGATTGTCTGTAAAACCGAGCATTTCAGCAGTTTCATCAACACCCAATTCGGATTTCAGCTTCTTTACATTTTCGAAATCGTAGCCATCGCCAACAATCAGAACTCTGTGCCGAAGACCTTCATCTAATAATCTTTTGTGAACCTTCAGCAATCGGTCAAATCCTTTCTGAGGAAAAACAGTTCCAACGGAAATAAATAAAGGTTGAAGGTTTGCGGTTGAAGGTTGAAGGTCTTCCGATTTCTGGATTCTCACTTCCGACTTCACAAGGATTTCGTTGGTGTCCAAAGGATTATGGATTCTTACGATTTTATTTTTCTCGTCATCAGTTTTTGCTAAATTCAAAAATGTTTCCTGAATTTTCTCAGAAATAACCATCACTTTGTCATATTGGAAAAACCGTCTGATTTTTTCCGGCGTATATCCATTAACCTGCGTGAGATCATTGTGAATCCACATCAGTTTTTTGGAAGATTTCAAAGGACTGTTCAGGATTTCATCCATAAAACCATGAATGGCGGCAAACTCAACGTCGTAAATTTTACTTTTGAGTTTTCTTGTATAAAGAATTTTCGGGTATTTTTTTAAAAGATGCTGGTAAACAACACGGTATATTTTTTCAGGAATGTCTTTTGGGCGGTTTGTTGTGATCATTTCGCCTCGGTTGAGGTACATTACGTTGACCCAATCCGGAACATCAGCAAGATATTTTCCGGAATACAGATTCAATAAAAGATCTATTTCGTATTTGTCCTTTGGAAGGTTTTTGAGAAAGGTTACCAGAACTTTTTCTGCGCCGCCATGACGCATAGAACCAATTCTGATAAGGATCTTCTTTTTCAAAATTCTAGAATTCTAAAATCCCCGCTCCCCAGGAATAGCCAACACCAAAACCTGCAACCATTACTTTGAAGCCTTCTTTAATCTTACCTTGATCCAAAGCTAATTTTAAAGCAATCGGAATACTTGCGGAAACTGTATTTCCAATGTCTTTCATATCCAGGAAGAATTTGTCGTCTGGGATATTGCAAAGATTTTTCAGATAATTCAGCATATAGGAACTTGCCTGATGGAAAACGAAAAGATCAATATCTTCTAATTTCAATTTATTTTTTGCAAGCGTCTCCGTCATTAATGCTGGAATATTCTCCAGTGCAAAAGTAAAAATCTTCGGACCTTTCATAAAAAGAACAGGTTTTTCCGAAGCGTTTCTGGAAGCGCCATTTTCTACAATCAGATTATTGTAACCCGCACCATCTGTACCGACAACATATTGAAAATCTGCTTTAGAATCATCTTTTTCAATAACACTTACCGCTGCGCCGTCTCCAAAAATGCTTCTGTTGGACTTGTCATTCTTGTCCAAAAATTTGGTGTAAGTATCGGAAGTGACCAACAGTATATTTTTAGCCAAACCAATAGAAATCAAGCCTTTTGCTAAAGTAAGCCCATAAACGAAACCAGAGCAACCAAGATTGAAATCCAGGGCGCCAATGTTTTTCGGAAGGTTTAATTTATCTTGTAAAATACAAGCCGTGGTCGGAAGAAAATAGTCCGGGCTCTGTGTACAAAATAGAATAAAATCGATTTTGCTTCTGTCATAATTTTTGAAAAGCTTTTCACAAGCTTCATAAGCCAGGTCAAGCGCCGTCTCATTATCGTCTGCAAAATGTCTGGATTCTACGCCAATTTTTGATTTGATTTTTTCTGCATTCCATTCCGGGAATTCATTAGCAATGTCTTCGTTGGTTAATATATTTTTGGGCAGATAGTATTCTATCGCTGCAATGTTGATCATATTAGCGTGGGGTAAATTTTTGCAAAGATAAGCATCTTAAAATAATGTTATGTATAGAATGTCATCCGAAGCGGACTTTTATGAAACTTTTATGGTTTGTTTTTTAATAAAGATAATCAGATATTATTTTAAAATCTTCAAAATCGGATAGAAAATTACGGCTGATATTTTCAAGAATGGAGAATCCAATTCCTTTATAGTTTTAGAATAAGACCTTTTGTCAACTGCGGAGAATTTGAGATAACCACCTAGGTTTCTGAGTATTGGTTTAGGATTTGTCCAGAGTTTGGAGTGGTAAGCATTCAGAAAAGTTTTGTAATTTTCGGCTAAACCAAATGCATTTTTTTTGTCATAGAATTGATTGGCCAAAGAATGTTCATCATCTTTATCACGGAAATAGATCCTCGTCACTTCATTAATACAATAATGAAAACCCAACTTGTCAAACTGAAATTGAAAAACACCTTCCGGAATAAAACCTTTACCCGAAAGGTCTCCGAAGTTCAATTTCATTTTTTTGTAAATCTCTGTTTTCCCCATTCCCCATTTGTCACCTTTGATTTTGAATTTGTAGCGCATATCGAAAATCGTACATATCAACGGCACTTTCGGGAAATGGTCGCCAACAATATTTCCGAATTGGTCTTCACACAATGTTGAGACAAAAACTATATTTTGGCCCTCAGAAATGCTTTCCCAAGTACCCACCAAAATTTCCATAGAATCTTTCGGCAACGCATCATCTGAATCCAGTGGCGAAAAATATTTACCTTCCGCAAGGTCAATTCCCCGGAAAAAAGTTAAAAATTTGTGCTGATTTTCCTGATGATAATATCGGATATTAAAGTCTGATATTTTCTGAAATTCTTCAATAATTTCTCTTGTGTTATCCGTAGATCCATCGTCTATCACAAGCCATTCAAAATCTTTGAAAGTCTGCTTTTGCAAAGATTCAAAAACTCTGGGCAACGTGTGTGCGCGGTTATAAGAAGGCGTGAGAATGGTGACGGCTGGTTTGCTCATTATTTCAGTTGATATTGGTTTAGAAATACAGCAGTTACATCGTCATAAATCTTTTGATTATCAAATTTTTCCACTCCTTTTTTCGTATTGTCTTTGATGTTTTGGGTAAGGTCAGGATTTGTAAGGAATAATTTCATGCCTTCATAGATTGAATCTTCATCCGGGTTTACGAGATATCCATCAAAATTATGGTCAATCATTTCCGGGATTCCACCTACATCGGTACTGATGATTGGAATATTGAGTCCCATCACTTCGCCAATCGTAAGTGGATAAGATTCTGATTCCGAAGGTAAAACAAAATAATCCGAATTGATGATGTAAGGATAAGGATTGATTTGTGAATCGAGCAGGAGAAAGGTCTTTTCAACGTCCAATTCTTTGGCTTGATTTTTAAGATTCTCCATTTCTCCGCCACCGCCAATCACTGCGATTGAATGCAAAAATCCTTCGTCCAAAAGCCTTTTGTGAATTTTCATCAATGTGTGATAATTCTTGCGGCTGTGCAATCTTCCCATTGATGAAAAAACGGGTCGGGTATCATAACTCACAGGAAACTCTGCAGATCTTTTTCTAACTTCATCAATCTTGATAGAATTGTAGATCACGGAACTTTCCGGATATTCGATATGATAAAGATCTTTGATCACGTCCCTTGTCTGTTTGGATCCAAAAATAACCCAGTCAAATTTTTTAAGATTATTGATTCTGTTCAGAACTCTTTCCCTGTCCGGATCGTAGCCAACATCGGTATGGAACCAAGCTATTTTTCTTGATTTGAGAGGGCTGGATAAGATGTTTTCAAACTCTGAATAAGTGGGTGCAATTTCCAGATCAAAGTCATCTTTGATCACTTTTTTATAAAGTATTTTTGGATTTTTCCTGTAAAAAAGAAGCGTCAGATTTCTTTTGATTAATTGTAAGGTTCTGAGCAATTTATTCTTGCTCATATCTTCTTTTCCTTTCTGCAAAGTAATCAGTTTGATATCCTTCGGGATGCTGTTTCTGAGTTCGCCTTGATTGAGTGTTAAGAAAAATGTAATATCAAAAATATCTCTTGGCAGGTTTTCCAGAAGATCCAGAATAACTCTTTCTACGCCGCCCATTTCCATTGATCTGTGTCGGAAAAGCACTTTTATTTTTTGATGCATTTGTGTAGTTTTCAAAAAAATTATTGTCAAAAAAACAAATATAAGACTGTTTGTGCAATTCTTTTGTATTTTTGCATTTCAAAACATAATTTATGAATAAAATCTCTGAAATCGTTTCTACTTTTTTCGCATATCTAAAGCGTCCGGATCTTTACCCAGAACTCAGACGTAAAATCTGGAAAAATATTTTCAACCGCTCATCTGGTTTACGAGGAAAAGAGGAAGCGGAAAAGTGGTGTGAGAGCATCGCTATTTCTGAAAAAGATTTCATAGAAAATGTCTTGAAAACAACGTTTGTTCCTTTCGAAAAACTTTTTCCGCAAGAGTTTGCAGCAGCATTACAGGCTCAGGCAAAAGCACCTGTAAAAATGGGAGGCGCTGGTTCGTTAAGCGTCATTTATTATATTAATGAATTTGCAAATGCTCAAAAATCAATAGAAACTGGCGTAGCTTACGGCTGGTCATCTTTTGCCGCGTTGGCATCTCTTGTTCACAGAAACGGAATACTTTACAGTTCAGACATGCCTTACATTTTGCAAAATCAGAGTGAGGATTTTGTAGGGTGTGTAATTCCGGAGAAGTACAAAAACAACTGGGATCTTTACAGGTTTGCAGATAAGGAATCATTGCCAAAGATTTTTGAAAAAGCAAGTTCTTTTGATGTCGTGCATTATGACAGTGACAAAACTTATGACGGAAGACTTTGGGCTTACAATCTGCTTTGGAATAAATTGAGAACCGGCGGAATATTTATGAGTGATGATGTAGGAGATAATGCGGCATTCAAGGATTATTGCGAAAAAAATAACCGCAAGCCTTACATTATAGAATTCGATGGTAAGTATGCCGGAGTTATTATAAAAGACTAAAAAAAAGCGCTTCGGATTTTTCCGGAGCGTTTTTAATTGGTTTTGCAACCCAGATCTTCGTATTGACTTTGGAATTTGCGAACCCATTTTTCAAATTCCGGAATGTTGACTTGTTCTGAAACGAAACTTTTAAAATAATCTAAAGAAAAATCTTTCGGAAAGTTTTGCATCGGATCAAAATCGCCTTTTAACCAGGCTTCGTTGATCAAATAATTGAATTGATTGACATCGAAATCAAAACCATACTGGTGGTAAGAATTGGTTGCAGAAGATTGAAAAGTTGTTCTCATGGCTTCTTTTTTGAGTCTGGAAACAAAATTCTTATTTTTTTTATGCTTTTTGTATGAGAGAGACGCGTTTACAAGTTGCTTTTTCTCGTCCACTTTCCCATCCATGTTTTTCCAAATGTCCAGCCAATATTCTTTCTTGTAAAACCCCATTAATATGGAATTCAGCGACCAATACTTTCTTTGTGTGGAGTGATTGACTTGGCGAAGTTTGTACAGGATTGTGAAAAGTTTGAATCTGTTATAAAAAAAAGCTTCCATCAACGGTTTGGGCAAGAGAAGAAGTTTTTTTGGTAAAGCAGAGTTAAGATTTCCGGCGATTGATTTCAGGATGAGGTTTTCCTTATCTTTTTTGTTTCCCAACCAACCCAGCTTTATCAGATATACATCCAGTTTCTCAGCTTGCTTTCTCAGTTCGTCTACGTTGAGTGGTCTTGTAAACCAGACATCATCTTCTGTAACGATGAAGTATTCCGATGCGTTTTTAATGTTTTCTACCCAGAATTTTGTCGGGATTTCGTAGCCATTTATTTGTTTGCCGGAACTTAGATTTTCTGCAATGGATATTACCTTCTTTTCATAATGATCGGAGAAACGTATTTCCGATTCAGGATATTTTTCTAAGATCTTATTCAGGTATTTTCCAGGGGTTCCATCATCTAAAATAATAATTTTGAAATTGCCGGAAATGTTTCTGTAAATAGATGCAATACATCTGTCCAAATAGAAAGGACGATTAAATGACTTGATAAAAATGGCTATCATAATCTGTGTTTTATTGGTTTAGAAATACTTTGTTTACTTACGTATTATATAATCAATAAATTTTCATAAAAATAATAAAATAATCTGATTGTTATGTTAAATATTTAATTATAACAAATTATTTTAATGTTAATCCATTTAATAATCACTTATCAACACTTTACAATAAATCGTTTTTTCTGATTTACAAACCGAATAAACATAAAAAACACCAATTAAAATATAATTGATGTTTTGCTGAATTGTATTTTGATGTTTTATTATTCCACTTTACATCCCATTTGTTGGTATTGCGTTTGAAACTTGTTAACCCATTTTTCAAACTCCGTAATATTAATTTTTTCCGATACGAAACTTTTAAAATAATTCATAGAAAAATCATTCGGAAAGCTTTGCATCGGATCAAATGCTCCGTTCAGCCAAGCTTCGTTTATCAAATGATTGAACTGGTTGACATCGAAATCGAAACCATATTCGTGGTAAGAATTGGTGGCAGAAGATTGAAATGTTGTTTTCATCGCTTCCGTTTTGAGTCTGGAAATAAAATTAGGATTGCTTTTATTTCTCTTGTAATACACCGATGCATTGATGAGCTGTTTTTTCTCGTCCACTTTTCCGTCCATATCTTTCCAAATGTCCAGCCAGTAATCTTTTTTATAAAATCCCATCAGGATAGAGTTGAGTGACCAATATTTCAGAGGTGTAAGATTATCAACAATTTTCAACTTATAAAGAATGGTAAAAAACTTATATTGATTATGAAAGAAAGCCTTCATCAATTTTCTATTAAGCAGCAAAAGATCTTTTGGCTGTGCAGATTCCAGATCATCAGCAGTTGAATTTAAAATTAGATCTTTTCTTTCTCCTTCATTTCCCAACCAGCCTAATTTTAAAAGATTAATATCAAATTTCCGGGCTTGCAATTGTAAATCATCAACGTTTATTGGCCGTGTAAACCAAACGTCGTCTTCTGTAACCATCACATATTCTGAAGCGTTTTTTACATTCTCATACCAGAATCTTGTAGGGATTTCGAAACCATTTATAGATTTTCCGGTTGTCAAATTTTCGTCTATCGCTTTTATTTTTTTTTCGTAATTGTCAGAAAGTAGAATTTCTGCTTCCGGGTATTTTTCTCTTATTTTATTCAGATATTTTTCCGGCGTTCCATCGTCTAAAACCTTTATCTTAAAGTTTCCTGACACATTCAGATATATAGAAGAGATGCAACGATCCAGGTAAAAAGGACGATTAAAGGACTTGATTAGAATTTCTATCATCATTTTTATAAATTAAAAAAACAAGGTTAACAAAGGTGATTGGAATTAATGAAAAGAATTATTTTTTGAATTGAATCTTTTTCTAATTAAGTGATTCAAAGGTTCTTCCAGATATGTGAACATCAAAACAGATAGGATATTCAACAAGATAAAGATAATCAATTTGTTATCGGTAATGTAATCGCTCATAAAAATTGGAATGAAACCTTTGTGAATCAAATAAAAAATATAGGAGCTTTTTCCTAATAATACAAAAATCCGGCTGGATAATATTTTTTGAATGATTGTTTTCTCATGAATAAGTCCCCAAATCAAAGGTGCAATCCCGAAAAAAGACAAAAAGATGATCTCCACCAGTTGTGAATATTTTGTCTCAAAATCAAGATAACCTTTCCCGAAAATGAACAAAACTATGACGGATAGTCCAAACCACGTGACCCAATTTCCGGAAAATGAAAATTTCTTTTTAAGCATCAAATAGGCGAGTGCAATGCCTGCAAAAAACTCGAAAATATTGCAATAAAGATCATACTGTAAAAATCCCCAAGTGTTCTCGGGCACATTTGTGAGCTCTTTCAGGAACTTTCCGGATGCAAATATGAAAACGGGCAGTAGCAGAAGAAACCATTTGTTTTTCCGAATCAACATAAAATAAAAAGGCGCTGTGATGTAAAACATCTCTTCAACTGTAAGTGTCCAGCCTTGTGCAATGCCTGCAAAATAATATTTGGAAAACAAAGCCTTGGTCATCGTAAAAGATAAGACAGCTTCCAAGGTTTTTTCTGCGTCCCAAAAATTATTCTGGAAATAATAAACAATGAAGAAGAATGCTGTTAAAAGAAAATACATAGGATAGATCCTCGCAAAACGGTTGACCATATATTTTTTGAAATCAAGCGGACGTTCATTAAAATATCTGTAGGTAATCAAAAACCCACTCAGTACGAAAAACATCTCTACACCAATATGAAAAGTAGAAACCGCCCGCTTTGCAAAATCCGGATAATTGGGATTGCGAAAAGGCATAAAGTGAAATACAAAAATCATCCAGGCAGCAATAGCCCGATAGCCGGTAAGAGCGGGAAAAAACTGTTTTTCTTTTGTAGACATCAAGAGCTTTTTTATTTTAGTTTGGATGGTTACGAGAACTTTCTCAAAAGCTTTGTGATGATATTATTTTGCTTTGTTTTCAGAAATGCAGGAAGACTGGTTATTTCTGATATGTTTTTGCCATACAGCTTATTGATTTTTCTTCTTTCCAAAGTGTCCAAAATAACTATTTGCCAGTTTTCATTAAGCTTGATTTTCTTAGACGAATCCTGAGAAACGCCGTTTGCGTGCAATCTGTAAAGATAAAGGGGCTCTTTTATAAATGTGAAATTTCCTGTTTCGTATAGTTTAAGATAAAGATCCTGATCTACTGCAGACGTAAGCTCCGGATTTATTCCTGAAGTTTTGTTATAAGCAGACTTTTTAAAAGTGAAAAAATGATTGGCTTCCAGAAAAATATTAAAGAATTTTTTATCGCCATTTTTGATTGCTCTGGAATGCGCAAATGTGCGCTGAGGGTGCAGATTGTTGTCGCAAAGGATAAAGCTGGAGTAGGTAACTATATTATTTTCCGTGTGGTTCTTCAAACTGGTTTCTATAGCGTTCTCTGCCAAAGCATCATCCGGATCTACAAAACCGCAGATTTCCCCGGAAGACATCTCGATACATTTTCTCTTGGTAATGCCAACGCCGCTGTTCTTCTCGTTTCTGAATAATCTGAATCTCGCATCCTCTTGTGTAAGTTTTGTAATTTTTTCAAAAGAATCGTCAGTAGAGCAGTCGTCCACAATTATAACTTCAAAATCTTGGAAAGTCTGATTCAGAAGGCTTTTGTGGCAATCTTTGAAGAATTCAAAGTTGTTGTAATGTGCAATCAGAATGGAGAATTTTTTCATCATTTAATAATATGGCCAAAATTAGTAAAATAATCTTAGATTTGCAGGCTAATATTGCTATATGTGCGGAATTGCGGGCATTGTAAAGAAAAACATTCTGGCAGAGGGTTTTTACAAAAATACAATTAAAAATATGACAGAATCCATCATCCACAGAGGTCCGGATGATGAAGGTCATGAGTATTTTCAGAACTGTTTTTTAGGATTCAGAAGATTGGCTATTGTGGATCTTTCCAAAGACGGACATCAGCCGATGTATTCTGATACCAGAAAGGAGTGCATTGTTTTCAACGGAGAAATCTATGGTTACCGTGATTTGAAAAAGGAAATTACTAATTATCCTTTCCAAAGCAATACAGACACAGAAGTCATACTATCCTTATATCAAAAAAATGGTTCCGAACTTCCTAAGAAACTGAATGGAATGTTTTCTTTCGCCATCTGGGATGAAGAAAAACAGCAGCTTTTCTGTGCGAGAGATAGATTTGGAGAGAAGCCATTTTATTACGCTATCGGGAAGAATGGTGAATTTATCTTTGCGTCGGAGATCAAAGCCATTTTAGCAACTGATCTTGTAAACACAGAACTGAATGACGAAGCAATTCACCATTTCCTGAGACATATGTATGTTGACAGTCAGCAAAGCATTTATAAAAATATTAAGGTTCTTCCGCCTGCTCATCAATTAATCTTCGGAGAAGGGAAAATAGATATTTCCCAATATTGGAATTTCCCTCAGGAAGAACTGCAGATTTCGGAAAAAGAAGCTGTTGAAAAGTTTCAAATGTTAGTCGAAAAATCTGTTGATAAACAATTAGTTGCTGATGTAAAAGTCGGAGCTTTTCTTAGCGGAGGCTTAGACTCGGGAACTTTGGTTGCACTTTCTTCGCAAAAAAATCAGAACCTCACAACGCTCGGTTTTCAGTACGAAGGCGATTGGGACGAGATGCCCGATGCAAGAACGATCGCAGAAAAATATAATACCGATCATAAAGAAGTTGCGCTTCAGAATTCTGACATACCGAAAACTTTAGTAGAAGTTCTGAAAAAACTGGATGAACCCCTTGCTGATACTGCGATCCTTGCAACCTACACAATTTGTAAAGAAGCGGCGAAAAATATGACGGTTGTAATCACCGGAAATGCCGGGGATGAACTTTTTGGCGGCTACAAATGGTATCAGGAAGAAAAACAAATTCTCGACAAAGGCATAGCAAACGCTTCGTTTCTTCCATTTTATAAAATAGGTTCTACCATTAGTGAAAAGCTGGGATTTGAAAAACCAAGACAGTATTTTCTTGATTACATTTTCCGGTCTAAGTTTCCGGATATCGTGGCTTATCAAAAGGGAAAAGTTCATAGCAATTTCACACTGGAGGAAACTTTTATGCTGATGAAATCCAGGCAAACTTACGAGCATCAATATAACTTTGATCTGGATAAGAATAATCTGAATACACCAATGAAGATGGATCTTACAAACGTGATTGCGGGAGACTATCTGGTAAAAGACGACCGTATTGCGATGATGCATTCCATAGAACTAAGAACGCCGTTTTTGGATAAAGATCTGGTTGAGTTTTGTTCTGCGCTGGCGTCAAAATATAAAGTTGACGAAAATCAAACTAAGATAATTTTAAGAAAAGCCTTTGGAGAAAAGCTGACGCAAAATATTCTTACAAAAAGGAAACAAGGCTTTGGTGCGCCAATTTACGATTGGCTGAAAATTCCTGAAATGGAAGCTTTGACCAACGATATTCTTAAAAACGCCTCATCAAAAATATTCGGAAAATTGGATTTCCAGACCGTGCAAAAACAGCTGCATTACAATTACAAGCACTGGAGTCTATTGGTTTTAGGAATCTGGATGGAAGAGCATTAGTATAATTGTGGATCTCTGTTTGCGCTTTTTAAAAATTGATCTGACCAATCATAGAAAACATCTTTCTCCTTAGCTTCCGAGAAAGAAGAAAGGTAAAGCCTGCTATAATCATTTGGAAAATTCTCCTCGATATCTACTTCATCATTCAGCCACTTGCGATTCAGTTTGGAGTTGAATGCTAAAACGTCAAATTTTGCCTTGTACTTTCTGTAAGAATTGGTAGCAGAAGAAATGTAGGTGGTTTTCAAATATTCTTTGTTTGTCCTGGAAATCAGGGATTTATTTTTTTTGAATTGATGATACCACGCCGCAGAGTTTTTCAGTAAGTCCTTCTCATTCACTCTTCCGTCGGAATCCTGCCAGGTGTAAAGCCAAAAGTCTTTTCTGTACAATCCCATTAAAATAGATCCGAGAATGTAATATTCATTTATCGTTTGATTATTGGCCAAGCCTAATCTGCAAAGTAGTGAGAAAAATTTGTACTTATTGTGCAGTACAAGATCCATAATCTGTCTGTTACCAGTAAATAGCTTTGTCGTTGATTGGGAAATCAGATTTTCAGAAATCGGTTTTTCTTCAAAATTCTTCCAAAATCGTTCGTCACTTTGCCAGCCAATCTTTGCAAGATGCACATCATTGGAAGCCATTTCCTCAGCAATTTGTGAAAGGTTGATAAAATCCGTAAACCAGACATCATCTTCAATAACCAAGACATATTCTGTAGCAGATTTTACAGCATCAATCCAAAGAGCAGAAGGTATTTTGTAGCCATCTATTTCCTGATGAGCACTGATCTTTTCTGCTTTTTCCCGATGAAGTTCAGATTTCCTGATTTTAACAAAAGGATATTTTTCTTTTATTTTTTCAAGAAAGACGTCTGGAGTGCCGTCATCAAGAATAATGATGTCGTTGATTCCAGTAACAAATTTTTCAATAGAAAATAAAACCTTGTCCAGATAAAAAGCCCTATTAAAAGATTTTATGATGATATCAATTTCCATAAATTAACAATTAACATTGCAATTAATCTCATTATAATTATTGTAAAATTAGTAATTATAATGAGATTTGATTGCAATATATGTGTTGTTTTTAATTTATGGAGAGAATTGTTGTTGAGTTAAACGTTTATTGATAATTTGTTAATATCGGTAAAGTCGTGGTGTCATGGATGATTCTATCTTTGTATTTTAAACAAAGCGGGGCAAAAATCTGTGAGAGAATTACCAGAAGTCCAATAGGATAGCCTGGGTTTCTACCTTTAATATCACCAGGAAATTTTTGTAGTTCCTCTGCAAATCCGTCCATTCTTTTATTAAGCTCGATGTACCATTCTGCCGTGAATTTTGTATTGGATCTGCAGATAAAACCTCCGGTTCCTACGCAGCTTTTGTAGTAGTATTGCAGATCGTAGTCTATTATGCCCTGGTCTTTTCCCATTCCAAATGGCGTAAGTTCAGTGTAACCCAAAAGCCATTTTTCAGGATCTGATATCATAGAATCAAAAGCCTGTTCCCACTTGTTTTCATTTGTTTTGATATCGCTGTACCCGCCTCCGTAGAAGTGCATAAAATAACATCTCAAATAATCTGATTTGTGTACAAGGGAAAGATTATCATAAGCAGGATGGAGAGGATAATCCGGTAAGATATAGTCCTTCAGGTTTTGAGGTGTAATTAATTTAACATCTACGCCTGAGTTTTTGGCAAAAGATTCAAAACCTCTTTTCCTGTTTTCGGACATCTCATTTTCACCGGTCCAAAAGCAATAGATAATTTTATCTACCTTACTGGTTATACCCGGGAAGACTTCGTGATCATTTGTTGTAAAAAAATTGGGATATCTGTTCTTATCAAAGCGATAAGGAAATATCAGCTGTCTTTTTATACGCCACCAATCTCTGAGTTTATAAAGGTTATTGTAAATTAATTTTAGGTTGTTTTTTGCTATAGAACTGATTACATTTCTGATCGTTCCCATTTTTTCATCGTTTAAAATTTGTGTTTTTTTCTAAGACTCTTTTTTCATCACTGCGGCTATCCTGATTTACCAGTAGCAGCCACCTTCTATTTTTTGAAAATTTTCAGGAATTTCATTTGCAAAAATCCAATTTTCTCCATTGTTTTTCCTAAGTTTTGTGTAGTGCTCCCATTCTTCCCATCTTTTACCTTTGATACCAAAAAGGAGTTGGGTAACGCCTCCCAAATGAATAGCTTGTTTTCCCAGATCTTTTACAAATGATGCCAGCGGAAATCCGTAAGCACCACATCCAATGATGGCGACGTCAAAATCTGTTTTTACGATTTGATCTTTCATAGAATCCAGGGCATCAAACCAGGTTTTGAATTCCGATTTTTGGCCGGCTATTGTTTGCACGGCTCTGATGGTTTTCAATTCAAAATCGGGCAACATTTTTTCATTGTTGTAAATCTGATCTTTGATCAGGAATTGACTTTTGATTGAGTTTTCAAAAGGATGTATCAACAGTACTTTTTTACCTTTCAGCTGGTAAGACCACGGTTCATCATAAAACCACGGCTCCAATTCTCTTATTTTGCAAAGTTTAACAGTTTCCGGAATGTTTTCAACCTGATATTCCATCTCATTCCATACGCCTAGGATATCAAGATTTTTTATGGATTGATTATAAGTTTCAATGAATTTTTCTGCCAGAGAAACATCGTTGGGGAAAAAACCAGAAAGCAGACAAAGATTGTCCAGAAATACGGGATCTTTTTTCCAAAGGATATTAATGTCGCCGGATAATGTTTTGGAAATTCCTACCAAATCAGATTTAATTGTTTTTTGCAATAATTGATTGACTAAAAAACGAGTTTCCGTACTTCCCAATCTTCCGACCATAAATGGTTTATCAGTTTTGATCAAATCAGCAATCAACAGATTGGCGTCTCCGTTTTTTTCACGAGCCAACACATCATCAAAGCGGTTTTTCTGATGTAAAAACGGAACAGTTCTTTTCGCAAGACGATGGAGATAATGATAGTTATTGGAATTGATCATTTTTATAATGCTTTTACCATTTGGTCTTGTTTGTTGATAATGATCGAGTTATCCGGCACATCTTTATGAATCACACAGCCAGCTCCCAAAATGACATTGTTTCCAATCGTTACGTCTTTTAGAATCACAATATTGGCGCCTGTCCAGACATTATTTCCCATTTTCACTTTCCCGATGCTGAATTCGGTTTTTGATACAGAGAAAGGTTCTGTGGTGTACTGGTGATTGTGATCAAAAATTTTCATTCCTTCTCCGAGGATACAATTTTCTCCGATGCTTACTTCTCCCAGGCAAGAGATTGTTCCTCTGGTGATGTAAGTGTTTTTGCCAATACTCAGTTTGGCTTTCGATTTTACGGTAATGAAGTTGAATTGATTGATGGTTACATTCTCTTGAATGTCAAATTGGGCATCTTCCGATATATCCAAAAAATTATCAGAGCCAATTTTGAAGCTTTGATGAACCTTACTTCCGGGAGTTAAAAAAGATTTGCGCTGATGAGAAATGACGCACAAATTCGCAAAGTTTTTTAATTTGATAAATAAATATCCAAGAAATGCTTTCATTTGGTTTTTTTTCGAATCATTTAATACAAAGATAAAGTTTTAGTATTTATTTCTATAATTTTGCTGAAAATTAGTAAATTAATATTTTTCCTATGAATCCCTTGGTAAGTATTGTTATTCCTGTTTATAAAGTCGAAAAATTTATTGTGCGGTGCCTTCAGTCTGTTGTCAATCAAACGTATAAAAATATCGAATGCATCCTGGTAAACGATGTGACGCCGGATTCTTCTATGGAAATTGCTCAGGATTTCATTAATAAAAATGAGAATTTTGATTTTAAAATAATAAATCAACCCTTTAACCAAGGCCTTTCTATGGCTAGGAATGCGGGAATGGATCTTGCCAAAGGTAAATATATTTACTTTCTTGACAGCGATGATGAGATTACGGATTACGCCATAGATCATCTTGTAAAGCTTGCAGAAGAAACTGGAGCAGAAATGGTTTTAGGACAAAGTGTCTGTATCAATGAAGAAGAAGGTTGGAAACGGAATTATTTCCCAATCAATTCTAAAAAAGATATATTGGAAGGAAGTAAAGAAATCGTCTGGAATTTTGTAAAAGGACAATATCCGGTAATGGCTTGCGACAAACTCGTGAGAATGGATTTTCTGATGGAAAATAAGCTGTATTTTGTGAAAGATCTTTTCTCTCAGGACGTTCTTTGGAGTTTCCAGAGTATGCTGAAGTTTGAAAAAATTGCCTTCCTGAGAGAAGACACTTACCTCTATTATTTTCACGGTGCATCCATTATTCATAACCGTGGGGAGAAACATTTTGGAAATTGGATTACGATTGCCGGTTATATGAATCAAGCATATCTGGAAGAAAAAAATCCTTATAATAAAAAATTAATCCTTGAAAATTTAATTGATTTTAAGGCTTCAACTTTGGGGATGAACTGGAAAGCTCAGCAAAACGAAGAACTTTGGAAGAAAAGCTATAAAGCTTATAATCAGTTGTCCGGATTGAGTTTTAGCAATTACATTTCTTCTGCCTATTCTACCAAACTAAAAAAGCAGGACTTATTTTACCGCCTGCCCTTGTTTATTGGATATCCATTTTTCAAATGGAGATTTGAGAGATAATTATAATCTCGTTACGCCACTTTCTTTTTCCAGAATTCCTTTGACATCATAAATAATTCCGTTTTCCGAAAGTAGATTTTTGATGTTTAGATCTTCGAATTCTTTGTGAGAAACAGCTAAAACAACTGCTTCGTATTTTTTGAAAGGCATTTTTGTTGAGGTCTCAAGACCGTATTCGTGTTTCACTTCTTCGGGATTTGCCCAAGGATCGAAAATACTTACTTTAATGCCATAATCTTCAAGGTTTTTAACAACATCTACCACCTTTGTATTTCTGACATCCGGACAGTTTTCTTTGAAAGTAAAACCTAAAACCAAAACATCAGAACCATTTACTTTCAGATCCTGTTTCAGCATTTGCTTTACAGTTTCGCTTGCAACATATTGTCCCATAGAATCATTCATTCTTCGGCCAGCCAAAATAATTTCCGGATGGTAGCCAAATTCCTGAGCTTTCTGAGCCAAATAATAAGGATCTACACCAATGCAATGACCTCCCACCAAACCTGGTTTGAAAGGCAGGAAATTCCATTTGGTTCCCGCTGCAGTTAAAACATCGTGTGTGTCAATTCCCATTAGATTGAAAATCTTTGCCAGCTCATTTACGAATGCAATATTGATGTCTCTCTGAGAGTTTTCTATCACCTTTGCTGCTTCTGCCACCTTGATGGTTGGCGCAAGGTGCGTTCCTGCGATGATAACAGATTTATAAAGATCATCTACAACTTTTCCAATTTCAGGATTGGAACCGGCTGTAACTTTCAGGATTTTTTCAACCGTGTGAAGTTTGTCGCCTGGGTTGATTCTTTCCGGAGAATAACCTGCGAAAAAATCTACATTGAATTTCATCCCAGTGTTTTTTTCCAAAACAGGAATGCATTCTTCTTCAGTTACACCAGGATAGACTGTAGATTCATAAATGACAATGTCTCCTTTTTTAAGAACTTTTGCAACGGTTTCACTGGCTTTGTAAAGTGGTGTCAGATCCGGACGGTTGTTTTTATCAACTGGCGTCGGAACTGTTACTACATAGATATTGGAATCTGCAATATCCTCCAATTTATTAGAACAATATAAACCATTTTCTCCCAATTTAGGATTGCTGGCTACCAAAGCTGACTTCAGCAGATCGTCTTCAACTTCCAAAGTATCGTCTTTTCCAGCATTTAGATCAGCGATTCTTTTTTCATTAATATCAAATCCTACAACCGGATATTTGGTAGAGAATAATCTCGCCAAAGGCAAACCAACATATCCAAGTCCGATTATTGTAATTTTATGACTCATATTTACTTCAGGTTTTCCCAATACCATTTTACAGCTTCTTTCAAGCCATCTTTCATGGATAATTGAGGGTTATAGTTTAATAGATTTTTTGCTTTATCAATACTTGCAAGGGAATGTGGAACATCGCCTTTTCTGTAATCGCCATAAATGATTTCTACATCCGCAATTTTAGGATCAAAATCTGACAAATACTGTTTCAGGTATTTTACGAGATCATTAAGTGTTGTTCTTTCTCCGAAGGCTGTGTTGTACACTTCATTCAAAGATTCTGTTTTATCAGAAGTCAATGCGAGAAGATTCATCAGGATCACGTTGTCTATGTAAGTGAAATCTCGAGAATATTCTCCGCCACCATTGATCACAGGAGACTCATGACTCATCAGCTGCATCACAAATTTCGGAATAACTGCTGCGTAAGCACCATTTGGATTTTGTTTTCTCCCAAAAACATTGAAATATCTCAAACCAATCGTGTCAAAATCATAAGTTTTTTTGAAAACGTCGGCATACAATTCATTCACATATTTTGTAATCGCATACGGGGAAAGTGGTTTTCCAATGATGTCTTCAACTTTTGGAAGGCTTTCAGAATCGCCGTAAGTAGATGAACTTGCAGCGTAAACAAATCTTTTTACACTAGCATCTCTTGCAGCAACAAGCATATTCAGAAATCCGCCAACGTTGACATCATTACTTGTTATTGGGTCATTGATAGATCTTGGAACAGAACCAAGAGCCGCTTCGTGCAGGACAAAATCCTGATTTTCACAAGCTGTTTTACAATCTTCCAGATTACGGATGTCGCCTTCGATTAATTTGAAGTTGGGATTGTCTTTGATGGCTTCCAGGTTTTCTCTCAAACCTGTGGAAAAGTTGTCGAGACAAGTAACGTTTGCTCCTAAATTTAATAGTTCCTCGCAAAGGTTAGAGCCAATAAAACCAGCACCTCCGGTTACTAAAATGTTTTTATTACTAAGTTTTTCTTTAAAATCACTCATAGATTCAAGCGTAATATTTTTCTAAGATTCTGCAAAGATAAGATTCTTTGTCAGTCAATCCGTTTTTCTTAAAATAATATTCAACATCGGGGATATTAATATCATATCCGGAACCTCGCCTGATTAGATTAAGATCCAATTTTATATTGTAAAACCTTTCCATGATTTCCAGAATCTCAATAATAGCGTAGTTTTGAACGTAGGCCAGATTAATTATTTTATTGACTTCCGAATTATCTATTAGTTGAAACGTTATGTTCCTGATATCTTCAGCATCTACAAGATTTCTGGTTGCTTTTGTGTGAACATCAATTGTTTCTTTATTATTGATGGAACGGATGAGGTAATTCATCAGAAGATTAGGATTTCCGCCTTTTCCAACTGCATTACTGACCCTTAGAATCAAATATTTCTTGCAGGAATGCTTTACGAGTTGTTCCATTTTCAATTTATGAAGCACATAATCGCTGCCGGTTTTGGAGGAATCATAAATGCTGCAGGTGGAGAAATACACAAATATTTTATCTGGATTTTCTTCTATCGTTTTTTTGATGAGATTCTCTTCTCTCAGAAATTCTTCCGGGCGAGTTTCTAAGGAGTTGGAAACGCCGGATGCAAAGAAAATGATGTCTTTTCGGTCATTTTCCATAAACAAAGATGCAATAAGACCTCCGCCAACTATCATTGCAAAAGTGTTTTTAATATGATCTGTGAAGCTTTCCCGTCACCAAATGGATTTTTTTCTGACCTGAATATGAACTCTTTCTCGTCATTCCAGATTTTATAAAATTCAGATTTGATTTTCTGTAAATCGTGACCAACCAGAATACCACAATTACAATCCAGAACTTCCGGTCTTTCTGTCTCCTCCCGCAAGATTAAAACACGTTTTCTAAGGCTTGGTGCTTCTTCCTGTATTCCGCCCGAATCCGAAATAATCAGTTTCGCAGCTGCCATTTTTCTGATGGTATCCAGGTAGGGTAGAGGTTCTCTAAAGACTAAGTTTTCAGGCTTTTGATCCTCAAAAACATCAAGAATAATTTTTCTGGTGTTTGGATTTGGATGCAGAGCCCATTCAAAAATAACCCCAGGGTTTTCGATGGCCAATTCTTTAATGGCCTGGGAAATTTCCTGTAATGGTTTTCCGATATTTTCCCTTCTGTGGGCCGTTATGAAAACTTTATTTTGATATTCTACTTCAATATTTTCTTTATTGAGAATATATTGGATCATATCAACAATTGTATTCCCAGTAAGTAAAATTTTATCTTTCGGGATTCCTTCTTCCAAAAGGTTATTTTGTGACAAAGTTGTAGGTGCAAAATTGACATCGCTCCCAAGAGAAACGACTCTTCTGTTGTACTCTTCCGGAAAGGGCATTCTAATGTCTGTGGTTCTAAGACCAGCTTCGATGTGATAAAATTTCCGCTTCTCCAGGAAAGCAACCATTGCAGACGCTAACACTGTAAAAGTATCGCCTTGTGCAACAATTTTCGTAATGTTTTCTTTGTGAACGAGATCTGATAAACTGTTAATTAGTTTTGCAACCAAATTTGAATTGGTGAAATCCAGTGACTGAACGGAAAGCCTAAAGTCTGGTCTGATGTCAAAACTTTCTTCCATCTTAGAAAGGAGATCGTCGTGCTGACCTGTATTGACAATGAAAACTTCCTCATTCTGCAAACGAAATTGATTGATCACCGGAAAAACTTTTAGAAATTCTGGTCTGGTTCCGTAAACAATAGCAATTTTATGACTCATCCGTATGTTTTGTGTAAAAATAATAATTCTTAAGGTTTTATTCTTCTTAAAATATGTTTTAGTAACATTTTCAGAGGAAATTGATTCAGAATTTCGTCGGCTGTAATAATTTTGAGATTATTAACGGCATTGTGGATTTCTTTTTTTCCATCCTTAATTTCTGAAACATTTTTCAGATAATGATAAGCGTGCACATAATCTTTAAACGGATTTGGCGTGTCCCGCTCGTGCCAGGTTCCTACAAAATGATGGGCGGCATAATTCTTCGGAAGATCCAGACAGAAATAGGTAGATGGGTAAATTGCGATTCCGTCTGCAAGTTCCTGATATTCGTCTTTTTCCGGATTTGCTTTGTAATGATTGATAAGAAGATCTGAAACAAAAACAGTGTTGGTTGTCAAATCAAAATCTGTTTTCTGATTGTAAAACTCCAAAACTTTCTTTGGCCAAGGATGTTCTTTTTCTGTCGCCCAAAGTGCGGTAAAAGGCGAACCTTTGATCTCGAACCCTGAAAATGCGCGGTGAACCAGAAACTCATCAAGGGAAAATTTGACTTCTACATCTATGTCCATATAAATTCCACCTTGCTCGAATAAAGCTAGCGCTCTTGCATAATCTGAGACAAAAGCCCATTTTTTCTTTTCTGCAGCCAGCCGAACGTACTCGCAACAATTGATGTCAAAGTTGGACTCGTTCCATTCTATGATCTCATAATCGGGAAGGTTTTTCTTCCAGGAATCCAGGCAGATGTAGAAAGATTCTGGTTTTGGATTGCCGCCAAACCAGCAGTAATGTATTTTTTTTGGGATCATCGTTTAATCAATTTCTTTTTTATAAATGTGTTCATTGGTTTTTCGAAATAGATAAATGAAAGACAACTTAGTAAGAGCGTTACAATAAAGTAAATTCCGGATAAAAGAATTTCATTAAAATTAATAAAATAATTGTCTTTCAGCATATTACCATAAGTTATGACTAAGTAATGAATCATATAAAATCCAAAGCTGATCTCTCCCAAAAACACCAAAATGTGGTTTGATAATAGTTTTGAAATGTAACCTTTGTTCTGTACAAAAGTATAGATAATAAGACACATCGGAATCCAGTAATAAATTGAAAACCTAAAACCTCTGTTAAGGAAATTATGAAAGATAAAAAAGGTAAAAAATGTAATTAAAGTGGCTATTTCTATAATTGTGGCTCTCTTTACAGTTGAAAAATAGGATTTAAACTTCTCATTCTTGAAAAGGTCATATAATAAAATACCCAAAATAAAATCAAAACTTCTGATAATTGGATTGACGTAGAATATTGCTTTTTGATAATGCTCAGGGACTAAGATTATTCCGGCTATTAATATAGCGGGAGCTGCAATATAAAAGATGGTTTTTAATGCCTTTATTTTTTCGAAAAGGATGATAATGAAAGGGAATATCAGATAAAAAAACATTTCGTCTGAAATGCTCCACGCAGGTGCATTAAAACTAAAAAATAGATCTTCTTTCGGGATAAAACTTTGAAGTAAAAATAAATTAATCAAAAAAGAGGAAATACCAAGAGTATTATGAAAATAGATAATAGGAATTGCCAAAATCAGGGTCAGAAAATGCAGAGGGTAAATCCGGGCAAAACGTGCTAGGTAAAATGATTTTCTGGTAATTGTCTCGTGCGAAAATTTGGTTCTGTAACTATAGGCCAAAACAAATCCACTCAAAATAAAGAAAAAGCTGACGCCAAGATAACCTTCGAAAAACACATTTCTCTGGAGCCAATTGAACAAGGAATTTTCGGTCTTCACAAATGACAGATGACTTAGAAAAACAAAAAATGCAAAGAAAAAGCGTAAAGAGGTTAAAGGTTTTATCATACACAGTATTCTAGGTAAATAATTTTTTTATCCAGTTATCTACACGATAATTTTCAACCAGAGAATCCTCCATTTTTACGAAAGGCAGTTCCAGAAAAGCATTGATTTCTTCACTGGTTGTATCGTTGTTATAAATCAGAATATTATTCGTGTTGTAGAAATCATATTCCAGAACATTTTTGTTGGTGGTAATGATCTTTGTGTTGTAGAATAATGCTTCGAAAAACCGGAAAGAAAGTCCATTGTTATACGAAGGATTGATATCGAAAACCACATAAGCATGCATCATCTCTTCCAGATGGTAGGTGTAATCCCTGGACTTATTGATGTATTGTATATGTTCATTCGACAATAATTGATAGGCTCTCAACGGGAAGTTATTGAATAATATATTCCATTGATATTGCTCCTTATTGCTGATTTTAGAAATGATTTTCTCCAGAATTATATCTCTTCTTTCTAAAGTAATATTCCCAAGATAATAAAGCTTTTCGGGATGAGATTTTGGCAATGTTTGCTTTAGCGGATAATAAAAATTAGTAATGAATTTTAGATTCAGAAAGGTGTACCGTTCCAGATCTAATGTGTCATAAGTGAAAAGGTTTTTGAAAAGATGTGCGGATTTTTGCATATCCAGTGCTTCTCCCATCGCAATAGAATCCCAAAAATAGCCTGCCATTTCATTGGAGATTTTCGCAAGATTTCCAATTGATTTCTGATTCAAATAATCCGGTCTTACGATGATGACTTTGTCAAATTTTTCAGTATTTTTTTTGCAAAATTGATTGATGAGTTTTGACCGTTCTCTTTTGTTAAATTTCCTTTCCGCTTTATACAGATAGCTTTTGTAACGGAAGACAGTGCGGAGGAAAATGTTAAGATATTTATTAAGAAAACTTCGGTCATCAAATTTTGGAGCATCGGAAAAATCAATCTTTGTCACATCATAACCTTTCTGCTCCAAAAAATTGCAGCATTCCGTATTTAGGATGTTTCTTTCTATGATTAATATTTTTTCCAAAAGTGTCTTTTAATAAGGCGATTTTACGAAAGCCCAGGATTTATTCAATGCCAGTGCCAGTCTGTAAAAGATAGGTTTCAGATTATATTTTATGCAATTTTCCGGAAAAGATGTTACAGGAAAATTACTGTAATAGATTTTGTGCTCATCTGTCAAAGCTTTCATTAGATAGATGTTTTCCAGATGCTGGAATATTTTATTTTTAGCAAGCGGATTATCTTTATGCTTGATCATTGTTTTGAAGTACGTTGCCTCATTCATCACAGTCTTCTGCTTATGAGAATTGTTGGGATGCAATCTGTACGAACAGGAAATGGTTTCGTCAAAAAGGAAGTCGTATTTACGACTCAATCGAAGCCACATATCGTGATCTTCGCAAGACAGATTCTCATCAAATCCGCTTTCTTTTACAAGATGCTCTCTTTTCATCAGAATAGACATAGCGGGCAGGAAGTTTTTGTCGAGCAGTATCTCGTAATAATTTTCACTTTTTAGACTGAGGTATGATAAATGGCGAGCCAGAAATTTGTTTTGATACAGATTGGAATTTTGATCAATCAGATTGGCGTCAGAAAAAACCAGTGTATAATTTTCCGGCGCATTTTCGAGCATTGCTACGTGGCGTTCAAATTTATCAGGCATCAGAAGGTCATCTAATGCTAGTAATTGGATGTATTTTCCTTTGGATAGGTTCAGTATTTCATTCAGGGACTTTGTGATTCCTTTATTTTCTGTATGTTTTATAAACGTGGTAGTAATTTCGGAATTATTTTTGATCCAGGAATCTACAACCTCTACAGAATTATCTCGGGAGCTGTCATCACAAATCAGTAATTCAAAATTTTTATAAGATTGATTTTTAATACTTTCCAGAGATTCTATAACAAATTGTGCCTGATTGTAGCATAAACAAAGTACACTTACCAAAGGTGAATTTTCCATTGTATTCTAAAAATTATTCAGCGCTGTAATGATCTGGCTTACTTCGTTTTCTCCCAAAACCGGCGATATCGGAAGGCTTAAAACTTCTTCATGGATTTTTTCGCTGATTGGGAAAGACAAATTGTTCCATTCATTGTAAGCCTCCTGCTTATGTGGTGGAATGGGGTAATGTATTAAAGTCTGTATGCCGTTTTCTGTAAGGTAATTCTGCAGAAGTTCTCTGTTGCCAGATCTGATGATGAATACATGCCAAACATGTTCGAGTTCATTTTCAGGATATTCCGGTAGAATTATTTTAAGATTATTGATTTCGGATACAAAACGTTTGGCGATTTTTCTTCTGATTTCATTTTCAGAATCGATGTATTTTAGTTTCACGTCCAGAACAGCCGCCTGGATCTCATCCAACCTGGAATTGAGACCTTGGTAAATATTCACATATTTTTGGTTGGAGCCATAATTTGCCAAAGCACGTATTGTAGCGGCCAGTTGATCATCGCTGGTAGTAATTGCGCCGGCATCGCCCAATGCACCCAAGTTTTTCCCTGGGTAGAAACTAAATCCTGCTGCATCTCCAAGATTTCCGGATTTTTTACCATTCCAATCTGCACCAATGGTTTGGGCATTATCCTCAACGATTTTGAGATTATGTTGAATGGCCAATTGCTGTAATTCTTCAGAAAAAACAATTCTTCCGTAAAGGTGAACAATCAGAATGCCTTTGGTTTTGGAAGTTATTTTGTCTTCAATTTTCGAAATATCAATATTATAATTATCAATATTAGGCTCTACAAGTACAGGAACCAATCCATTGTCTGAGATGGCAAGAATAGAGGCGATGTAGGTATTTGCCGGAACGATGATTTCGTCGCCGGCTTTCATAATTCCAAGTTCAATGTAGGCTCTTAAAATCAACCTCAAAGCGTCTAATCCATTTGCAACACCAATGGCGTGGGAAGAGCCTATGTAAGTAGAAAGATTTTTTTCAAAGTTCTTTACTCTTTCGCCCAGCAAATACCAGCCGGAGCGGAAAACTTCCAATAATGCGGTTTCTATTTCTTGCTGATGAACCAGATTTATTTTTTGTAAGTCAAGAAATTTAATCATTTGTCGTGTTTTTAAGATTAATATTTTTTTTCATCGTATTTAAGATTGCATTCTGTATTACCTCTCTGTATTGTTCAGTTCCGTAATAGGTCAGATGATTTTTATCGTAAAGATAAGGATAGTTTTTAGGAGATAATTGCTTCACGTTTAGATCTAGCAGATTGATGTAGCGCGATCCTAAGTTTTCGTTTAGATAATTATTGATTTTCACCGTGTTATCAAACAAAGATTCTTCATTTGGATAATTGACAGCATACTTTTTTTTAGAATAATAATACGTCGGAAAATCAATAGGATAAACCTTTGTTTGTCCGATAAATAAAACAGGGATTTTATATTTGGAGAAATAATACTGAGAGAATTTTATTTTTTGATCTAATTTTTCTTTAGGATAAGCAGCGTAATTGGATGTGATGACAACCAGATCTATTTTCTTGTAATTAGCCGGGATATAATTTTTGAAAATGTAATTGAAATAATCAATCGAACCTTTCAGAATCCCTTCCGAATCCTTCATAGGATAAGTTCCGTCTGCAGTTATCTGGATCAGATTGTAATTGTTTTCTTTAGTAATATTATTCAAAGTCTGGGCAAACATACCTGCGTGGCTGTCTCCTAATAGCACAATATTTTTTTTGTGGTTATCAGGAACATTTAAAAAAGTCTTGTCAAAATCTGCAAAGTTTCGAGTGCCATTGAAATGTCTGGATTCCAAATTATATTGTTTTTTGGCGGTATTGCTATTTTTATAATTAGCAGTTATGTTGGCAAAGGTTCCTGCATTTTTTAAGTACAGATTTGCATCGGTTTTACTTAGAAAGAAACAGATCCCAAAGAGAATTGCGCTGCGCAACAAAACCTGTTTTACTTTTTTGGAATAATCTCTTTTTTCCACAAAATGATAAGACAAGACAGACAAGATCACGGATAGAATTATAAATATAATACTGTATCTCAACCGCTCCAATCCAAAGAAAAAACTAATGACGAAAATCGGCCAATGATATAAATACAAAGAATAAGAGATATCCCCAATGTATTTTATGATTCTGTTTTTATATATTTCGAATTCGTGATTGATTCCAATAATCAATGCTGTACAAAAGACCGGAATCAAAGTGATGACTGATGGCCAGTTTGTATCTTCGGTTTTAATTATAAAATAGCATATTATCAAAAAACAAATTCCAATAATCAGAGGTTTGATCTTTTGCGAAATCTTCTGTAATTCTTTTTCATACAGAAAAGACAAACCTCCCAACATCATTTCCCAGGCTCGTGTATAGAAAATAAAAAAAGAAAAAGTATTGCTGTAGACGTTATGAAGCAGCATACTGATAAATGACAATGCAACTATTGCAATAAAAATGAAGTTGAATTTCGTCCTGCTATTCCTGTAAGTTTTTTTAAAAATAAGTAACAGCAAAGGCAATATCATATAGAATTGCCATTCTACAGACAAGGACCACGTGTGTAATAAAAAATTGGAATGCGATGACTGGTCAAAGTAACCGTTATTCAGATAATAATAGATATTGGAAAAGAATAAGCTGCTGGAAAACGCACTGTTCAGATACAAAATAAACTGAGTTGGAATGAGTGCATATACAACGACGCCAAAAATCAGAATCATCGTCAGCAATGCAGGAAATATTCTTACAACTCTCTTTTTGTAAAAGTCTAATACATTAAAATTGTCCTTATCAAAACCGGACAAGATTATTTTTGTCATCAGATAACCGGAAATGACGAAAAAGATATCTACGCCAACAAATCCTCCTTTAAAAAAAGAAAAATCAAAGTGATAAAACACCACGGCAAGTACCGATAATGCTCTTAGAAATGAAATATCATATCTAAATTTCAAGGCCATTCTTTTTTTAAAAAAACTTTAGTCGTTTTCGTAGCCGTTACTTTTCTTCCAAGTATCGAATCCTTCTGATTCCCAAGGCATATTTCTGGAAAATTTATAAGGCCAGGGATAGTGAGATTCTCCTGTTTCTCGTGACTTCAGATCTCTTACGTCTTTGATTCTTTTTGCAGGGTTGCCAATGATAAGAGAATAGTCTTCGTATTTCCCTCCTACCAGAGATTGTGCTCCTACCAGGCAGTGCTTTCCGATTTCTGTGGCAGGTAATAAAACCGTTCCTACAGCAATTTGAGAAAAATCACCGATGGTCGCCCCAATGCAAATGTCAGAAGGCGGCGTGGGATCATTTGTTAAAACGACGTAAGGATAAATAAAAACAAAATTCCCAATCTTGGATTGCTGTCCTATATGAACGTTGCTATGCAGCCAGCAGTTGTCTCCAAATTCTACATGGCCTTGGATATCAGTTACTGTTCCCAGTCTGCAATTGTCGCCAAACTTAGATTTTTCACGTATTGTCACTCTATGACCAGTAGAAAAGTTTTTCCCAAAAACAGAATCTGCATAAATAATGGTGTGACTGCGAATCAACGCATTTTCACCGATTATAGTTTTCGGGTTTTCATAATTTTCTTTAAAGTAATAATCGTTTGAAGGTTCACCTATGATACAGTTATTAGAAATAATAGAATTGTCGCCAATGATAACATTGTCATATATAACCGTATTGTCACCGATTTTTACATTGGCTCCAATGATTGCTTTTGGACTGATTTGGACATTGGTATTATTAAATTTCATCTAAGTATTTTTGTGGTTTTATTTGTTTTTTGTCTAGTAAAGAAAAGGTCTTTTCTGACTTTTTAGTAAAGCAATTTATTTCCAGGATTTAAACTCCTCATAACTCCTAAAATAATCTGATTCGTCATAAAGCTCTGATGCAAGACAGAGCAAAACAGCAGTATGAGAGAATTTAATGTCTCTCCAGATTAGCTTTGGTATATATAGACCTCGTGATGGATTGTCTAATATAAAAGTTTGTTTGTTGCCTTCTTTATCTTCTGTATTGAACTCTATAACTCCAGATACAGCAAAGATAATTTGCTGCAAATTCTTATGCGCATGTCCACCTCTCATGACGTCCTGTGGTGTGTAATAGGTCCAATAAACTCGTTTAATTTCGAACGGAATATTTTTTGAGTTTTCCGCAATCGTAATAAACCCCAAAGAAGGATTACCTATTTTATCTAAATCAAAATATTGGATTTTTTTATCCATTTGAGCTTATTTTATAGTCAAAATTAGGACGGATAATGCCAGGCATTAGAGTAAGATTACTCCCAATCTTAACATTCTCTACTTCAAAACCTACTATTTCGTTTGCAATAAAAAGTGCATCTTTTTGATCTTTACCAAAAATAAGTTTGAAATAATAATTTCCGGCGTTCAGTAGATTTTTTGGTATTTCAAATTCTACTGTGTACTCACCTTTTCTACTATCATTCTGCGTGGAAAGCAGAACGCCAGTATGGAACACCACACTTTCTTCATAAGTCCGCAACTCAAAAGTTGTGTCTAAATTGATGTTCTCCTGAAAGTTGTAAAACTTTAATTTGACTTTCACACCAGAATCAATATCAAGAAACCCATCATTTAAAGCTTTAACGGAAAATTCCAGTATTCGGATGTTTTCATTGCCTAAGGCTGAATCCATAGATCCGGTATGCAGATAACTGCTTTGTTTTTGAGAATTTTTCTGGTACTCCATAATGGTATTAGCGACGTCTCCTTGGTAATTTAAAAGTCCTTGGTTTAGCAGAATACCTTTTGAGCACAACTCTTTTACCGCAGTCATATTGTGACTAACAAACAGAACGGTTCTGCCTTCTCCTTTGGAAACATCTCCCATTTTCCCAAGACATTTTTTTTGAAATTCCGCATCGCCAACGGCTAATACTTCGTCCACAATCAAGATCTCGGATTCCAGATTTGCTGCTACAGCAAACGCCAATCTCACATACATTCCGGAAGAATATCTCTTTACCGGTGTATCAATATATCTTTCGACACCAGAAAAATCAACAATCTCATCAAATTTTCTGGTTATTTCTTTTCTTGTCATTCCAAGGATTGCACCATTCAGGAAGACATTTTCTCTTCCTGTCATTTCCGGGTGGAAACCAGTTCCAACTTCCAGTAATGAAGCAATTCTTCCTTTAGTTAATATCCTTCCGGTAGTTGGCTTTGTGACTTTACTTAATAATTTTAATAAAGTCGATTTTCCTGCGCCATTTCTCCCGATGATTCCTACGGCGTCACCTTGTTCTATTTCAAAATTAATGTCACGTAAAGACCACACATATTCGCTTTCTCCTTTTTGAGTTCTGTCATTGGAATCTCCAATTTTAAGATAAGGATCTTCTTTCCCACGGATTTGGTGCCAAAAACGATTGAGATCATGTGTAAGAGAACCGGTTCCAACTTGTCCAAGGCGGTATTGTTTAGATATATTTTCAGCTTTTAATGCTAATGCCATTTTTTTAATTTTAAAATTAAACCGTATCCATAAAGCCTTTCTCCACTTTATTGAAAATCACAGTTCCTATCGCAAGAATTACGAAAATAAGAAACGTGCTTATCATCAGCATCGTCGCGTTAAAGTCTCCAACGCCTAGCCAGGCATATTTGAAGCATTCAAAAATTCCGGTCAGCGGATTGTAAAAAGCAATAGTTTTGAAAATTCCTTTCAGACTGGACGCAGGATAGATAACCGGCGTAGCATACATATACAAACTAATCCCAAAAGTGAGAAGCATTTGTAAATCTCTGTATTTCGTTGTTAATGAGGAAAATATCATTCCCATTCCCAAAGCAAAAACGGCCATCAGAATAATTAAAAATGGCGTTGCAAGAATCCACCAATTTGGCTGAATCTCTCCTTTGAAAAGGTAATAAAAAAAGACAATTAGAAAAAGAATCATTTGAACGCCAAATCTCATCAAATTGGAAAGTACAATGGATATGGGCATAATCAATCTTGGAAAATAAACTTTCCCAAATATTGACGCATTCGCTGTAAAAACATTGGATGTTGCGCTAAGGCAGGAAGAAAAATAATTCCATAATGTGATTCCCGCAAGATAGAAAAGGATTTTGGGTGCACCATCAGTTGATAAATTAGCAATATTTCCAAAAACAACAATGTAAACAATTGTTGTAAAAATTGGATTGATAAAAAACCAAACCGGACCCAGTATCGTCTGCTTAAAACTAGAAACAAAGTCCCGCTTTACAAACATATAAGCCAAATCCCGATAGCGCCAAACTTCTTTAAGATTAAGATCAAAAAGAGAATGGTTGGACTCTATCGTTTCAGTCCATTGATTATTTTGAGAATCACTCATTTGTGTTTGTGTTTTTGTGTTATTTAATAAGGCCTTTCAGATATTCTCCGTATCCGCTTTTGCCATATTTTGAAGCGGTTTCCAGAAGTTTTTCTTCATTGATAAAACCATTTCTGAAGGCAATTTCCTCAATACAGCCGATTTTGAAACCTTGTCTTTTTTCAATCACGCTTACAAATTCTGACGCATCTTGAAGAGAATCGAAAGTTCCTGTATCCAACCAGGCTGTTCCTCTGTCAAGAACACCAACTTCCAATTTACCTTTGCTAAGATAAACATTGTTGATATCAGTGATTTCAAGTTCGCCTCTTGGAGAGGGTTGTATATTTTTGGCAATTTCAACTACTTCATTATCATAGAAATAAAGTCCCGGAACGGCATAATTAGATTTTGGTTCAGTTGGTTTTTCTTCAATAGAAAGTGCTTTAAAATCCCGATCAAATTCCACCACACCATATCTTTCCGGATCTGCAACGTGATAAGCGAATACAACACCGCCGTCCGGATTTGTCTTGTTTTTTAATAAAGTTCCCATTTCGGAACCGTAAAAAATATTATCACCCAAAACTAAAGCTGCGGAATCATCACCAATGAATTTATCACCAAGAATAAATGCTTGCGCTAATCCGTCCGGGCTTGGCTGAACAACATATTCTATATTACATCCCAATTGAGATCCATCGCCCAAAAGTTTGATAAATCCTGCCTGATCGTGAGGTGTCGTGATAATTAAAATATCCTTAATACCAGCCAACAACAATGTTGAAAGCGGATAATAAATCATTGGTTTGTCGTAAACCGGCATCAACTGCTTGCTTACGGCGATTGTTAATGGAAACAATCTTGTCCCGGATCCGCCGGCTAATATGATTCCTTTCATTTATTTGGTATTAGTTTGTGTTTTTTCAATTTCTTTGTTTAGATAACCTGTAAAGTTTGTAATAATAACATTGTTATTAATAAACAGTCCACCAGACTTATCAATTTTTCCATTCAATGATTTATAAAATTGTGTCAGAGCTTTTAAATTCTCTTCTGCGACAAAAGAAAAAGCATTATAAATACTATTTTCTTTAAAAGATTTAAAATCAAAATCTCTTAAAATTAGTTCAGCTTGTTCTTTAGTTAGAATTCTAACATTTTTACTATCTTCATATTTGAACATTTTGGAATACAGATAATTCATTCCAAATTTTTTTAGAGATTCTTCATAGTTAGAAACTTTAATAAATTCTTCAATCAAGGCTATTTGATTCCCTTTTGGCATAGACACAGCTGGTGGCGGAGTTTGTGCATAAGAAAAAAAAGAAAATATGACTAAAAGTATAAAAAATATTTTTTTCATTTTAATTATACTGTCCGTCGTAATATTTCTGATAATCGCCAGACGTCACATTAGCAAGCCATTCTTTGTTTTCCAGGAACCAATCGATGGTTTTTCCTAAACCTTGCTCAAAAGTTACAGAAGGGTTCCAGCCTAGATCTTTATTCAATTTTGAAGCGTCTATTGCATAACGTTTGTCGTGGCCCGGTCGGTCTTTCACGTAAGTGATCAGTTTTTCTGAATGACCTGCAGGTTTTCCAAGCTTTTCATCCATTTGTTTGATTAATTCTTTTACAAGATCAATATTCTGCCACTCGTTGAAACCTCCAATATTGTAAGTTTCTCCGGTTTTGGACTCGTTGAAAATCTGATGAATTGCTTTTGCGTGATCGATTACGAATAACCAGTCTCTTGTATATTTTCCGTCGCCGTAGATTGGCAATGGTTTTTCATTAATGATATTAGAGATGCAAAGTGGAATCAATTTCTCAGGGAAATGATTTGGTCCGTAATTGTTGGAACAGTTTGATAGGATGAACGGCATTCCATAAGTATTTCCGTAAGCTCTTACCAAATGGTCAGAAGCTGCTTTTGACGCCGAATACGGCGATTGTGGATCGTAAGGCGTAGTTTCCAAAAAGAAACCTGTTTCGCCAAGACTTCCATAAACTTCGTCAGTGGAAACGTGGTAGAAAAGATTTTTTCTAGGTTCGTTAGGAAATCTTCCGTGTGTGTGATCCGGGTTTAGAGCCCAGAACTCGATACAAAGATTAAGAAGATTTGCAGTTCCGTTCACATTCGTATTAATGAATGCATTTGGGTCTGTAATACTTCTATCAACGTGACTTTCAGCAGCTAAATGAACTACTGCGTCAGGATTATATTTTTCAAAAACCTTTCTTAGTTCTTCAGGTTTTGTGATATCAGCTTTTTCGAAAACGTAATTCGGCTCGTTTTCGATGTCTTTTAAGTTTTCAAGATTTCCAGCGTAAGTTAAAGCATCAAGGTTGATGATTGTGGAATTTGGATTATTCTTTACGAACTCTCTTACAACGTGAGATCCAATGAAACCAGCACCTCCTGTAATGATAATATTTTTCATAAAATACTATTGTATTGTTTTTAGTTTTTTAAATTTAATCATTCCCGAATAAATCCCGGGTATAAACTTTTTCTTTAACATCATCCAAATCCGGTGTTTTACGGTTGGATATAATGACGTCACATTCTTGTTTAAAAGCTTCTAAATCTCTGTAAACTTTTGAACCGAAAAAAGTGTCTTCTTTCATAACGGGTTCGTAAACAATAACTTCTACTCCTTTTGCCTTGATTCTTTTCATTATACCTTGGATTGCAGAAGCCCGAAAATTGTCCGACCCCGATTTCATTATCAATCGGTAAACGCCAACTTTCTTCGGTTGTTTTGCCAAAATAGAATCCGAAATAAAATCTTTTCGTGTGCGGTTGGCATCCACAATAGCCTGTATGAGATTGTTGGGAACCGAATCATAATTTGCAAGCAATTGCTTGGTGTCTTTCGGAAGACAATAACCCCCATATCCAAAAGACGGATTATTATAATGGGAACCAATTCTAGGATCTAGTCCTACACCTTCTATAATTTGACGGCTGTCTAATCCATGTATTTGGGAATAACTGTCCAGTTCATTGAAGTACGCAACACGCATTGCCAAATAAGTATTTGAGAACAGTTTGATAGCCTCTGCCTCGGTTCCGTTGGTGAAAAGTGTGGGAATATCTTTTTTTATTGCACCTTCTTTCAGAAGATTTGCAAAAACAGTGGCGCGCTCACTTTGCTCACCAATAATAATTCTCGAAGGATAGAGATTATCGTAAAGGGCTTTTCCTTCTCTCAAAAACTCTGGAGAAAATATAATGTTATCAAAATCTAAATCTTTTTTTAGACTTTCTGTGAAACCGACAGGAACTGTAGATTTTACAATAACAACGGCTTTTGGATTGCTTTCTTTAACTTCTTTAATCACATTTTCAACACTACGAGTATCGAAATAATTTGTAGATGGATCGTAATCTGTTGGTGTGGCTACAATTATAAAATCAGCATTTTTATAAGCTTCTTGTTTATCAAGAATTGCTTTTAGACTGAGTTTTTTGGTTTCCAGAAATTCTGTAATCTCGGGATCATCAATTGGGGATTGCCTGTTATTGAGCATTTCCACTTTTTCAGGGATAATGTCCAAAGCAATGACGTCATGATGTTGTGCTAATAACACTGCATTAGAGAGACCAACATACCCGGTGCCAACAATTGTTATATTCAAGATATTAAGTTTTAATTTCGGCAAAAATAAGAAAATTTACTTGAAGTATATGTAAATGAAATATTAGCTTTTTGTTTGTTTTAATAAATTTGATTATCTTTGCCAAAGATTTACGGGAAAATGGGAAGGCTTTCGCAAGAATGCCTTTTTTCGTAGATGTAATTAGGAGGTAATATTTATGGAATTTAAAACAGAATTAAGTCGGTTACTTAATGAGTTTCTAGAAACTAGACCGGATCTTTTTTTAGTAGATCTGAAAATCTCGGCAACGTCTGATGTGACAGTGATTCTGGATGGTGACAATGGCGTTAAACTTCAGGATTGTTTGGATGCCAGTAGAGCGATAGAATTTAATATGGATCGCGAGATTCACGATTTCAGTCTGCAGGTAATGTCTTCTGGATTGAGTGAACCACTTGAATATCCAAGACAGTTCAGAAAAAATATTGGAAGAGAGATTGAGGTAATGTTTGCAGATTCTACCAAAGTTGAGGGCGAACTTTTATCAGTTGATGATGAAAAAATTGTTCTTAGATTAGAATACAGACAACCGAAATTAGTAGGAAAAGGAAAAGAAGATGTAGTGGAAGAACGAGAAATCCCTTACTCTGACATCAAAAAAGCATTAGTAGTAATTAAATTTTAACAATTAGATGAATTGATATTATATCAGTCATCACTTACAATATATATTAGGATATGGATAATTTAGCTTTAATAGAAGCCTTTGGTGATTTTAAAGAAATAAAGAATATCAGCAAAATAGACTTAATGGCTATTATCGAAGATTCTCTAAAGACTCTTCTTAGAAAAAGATATGACTCTGATGACCATTTTGATGTGATCGTAAATCCTGACAAAGGGGATTTTCAGATTTTCTTGAACAAAACTATTGTTGAGGACGAGATGTCTGAAGATGATGACTTGGAAATCGAGATTTCTGAGGTTAGAAAAATCGATTCAACTTTCGAAGTTGGTGAGGAATATACACAGGAGATCGAAGTTGCAAATCTTGGTAGAAGAAGTATCTTGACTTTGAAGCAAATCTTGGCTACGAAAATTCAGGAGCATTTCAATGCTTCTTTATATGAGCAGTTCAAAGACAGAATCGGAGAGATCATCATTGGAGAAGTGCACCATATTCGTCACAAACACGTGATTCTTTTGGATGATGAAGACAATGAATTTATCCTGCCTAAGGAAAATCAAATTCCTTCCGATTTCTTCAAAAAAGGAGAAACGGTTAAAGGTATTGTAGAAAGTGTTGATTTCAGAGGTTCAAAACCGCAGATCATCGTTTCCAGAACAGCACCGAAATTCTTAGAAGAATTGTTGGAGCTTGAGATTCCTGAGATCCAGGACGGAACTATTATACTTAAAAAGGTTGTAAGAATTCCTGGTGAGAAAGCGAAAATCGCAGTTGATGCTTATGATGACAGAATTGATCCTGTCGGCGCTTGCGTCGGTGTGAAGGGTTCAAGAATCCACGGCGTTGTAAGGGAACTTAAAAATGAAAATATTGATGTTATCCAATGGTCAAAAAACCCTGAGATCTTTGTAAAGAGAGCTTTGGGAAATATTATCATCAATAAAATTGAAATAAACGAGGAGTCAAACTACGCATTGGTTTACACACCAGTTGAAGAGATTTCCAAAGTAATCGGTAAACAAGGACAAAATATCAAGTTGGCATCATGGTTGACAGGTTATGAAATTGATGTTTACAGAGAAACTTCTGATGACGATGATGTTGAATTGAGAGAATTCTCAGATGAGATCGAAGCTTGGATTATCGACGAGTTTAAAAAAGTGGGGCTTACGACTGCAAGAAGCGTCTTGGACAAAGATACAGATGCATTGTTAAAAATCGTAGATCTTGAAGAAGAGACAATCGATGATGTGAAAAACATTCTGAGAGAAGAATTAGAAGGATAATAGAATGAAAGATAGTTGTCTGGAGTTTCCGGAGAATTAAAAATTTAATAAAAAGAAAAAAAATAAAGCAAAAGCTTAAAACGCTAAAGCCAAAAGCAAATTTATATTTATGCCAAAAATAAGATTAAATAAAGCCGTTAAAGAACTTAACATTTCTATCCCAAGAGCTGTAGAATATCTGCAGGGAAAAGGGATTGATGTGGACAGTAATCCTAACGCTCTATTGGAAGAACAGGCATTTTCTGCATTGGAAGCTGAGTTCCGAAAAGATGGAGAACAGAGAAAAGCTTCTCATGAGGTGGTTATTTCTAAAGTTCCTGACGAAAAATTAGCGATCGAAGAAAAAGCACCTGAGGTTATAAGAGCCAAATCAAACGCAAGACCCGAAACAAGAATTTTGGGAAAAATCGACCTAAATCCTACAGCTAAGCCTGTGGAAGAGGTTGCTCCTACGCCAGAACCGGCAGTAGAAGAGAAAAAAGAAGTGCAACCAGAGGTTGTAAAGAAAGAAGAAAAACAAGAGTTCAAAGTTTTAGATAAAATTGATCTTTCTACAATAGACACCGGACGACCAAAAGTTTCTGAAAAACCTAAGGAAGAGGCAAAACCTGTTGCAAAGGAAGAGCCGAAACCTGAAGCTAAACCAGAACCTAAAATTGAGGCAGAAACAGCGAAACCGATGGAAATCGTTCAAGGTCCGGATTCTGAAGACTCTCAAAAAATAGAAACTGTTTACCAAAAATTAGACGGTCCGAAAATCGTAGGTGAAAAAATAGATCTTGCACAGTTCGCCAGAAAACCATCTGCAAACTCTAATAATAACGCGGCCAAAAAGAAAAGAAAGCGTATTACTAAAGATGTTCCTGGTCAAACCAATACCAACCAAACTGGAAACAACCAAGGTGGTGCCAACAGACCTGCAGGGCAGGGTAACCAAGGTAACAGACCGTCAGGACAAGGAGGTGGACAAAACCGTCCGGGAGGAAACAACAACCGTCCGGGAGGGAATAACAATCGTCCGGGCGGAAACAACAGAGGTGGACAAGGACAAGCTCGTACAATGCCAGTTGAACTGACAGATGAGCAAGTTAAAAATCAAATTAAAGAAACTTTAGAAAAACTAACCAACAAGGGTGGTAAATCTAAGGGATCTAAACATAGAAAAGACAAAAGATCTTGGAGAAGAGAGCAGGACGAAATCCAGCAGGAAATCGATGCACAAGACAGAACTCTTAAAGTGACTGAGTTCATCACCGTTAGCGATCTAGCTAGTTTGATGAATGTAAGCGCAACAGAGGTAATTTCTGCTTGTTTCTCTCTGGGTGTAATGGTTACGATGAACCAACGTTTGGAAGCTGATACCTTATTATTGGTAGCTGACGAATTTGGTTTCAAAATCGAATTCTCTGATGCCGACGTTGAGGAAGCTGCGGCCGATGATGTAGAAGATTTGGCAGAAGATCTATTACCAAGAGCAGCCGTTGTAACAGTAATGGGACACGTAGATCACGGTAAGACATCATTACTGGATTATATTAGAAAAACAAATGTTATCGCTGGGGAATCCGGAGGTATCACACAGCACATTGGTGCTTATAACGTGAAATTGGAAAGTGGACAAAGAATTACATTCTTGGATACACCAGGTCACGAGGCCTTTACAGCGATGAGAGCCAGAGGTGCTCAGATTACGGATATCGCAATTATTGTGGTAGCTGCCGATGATGACGTAATGCCACAGACGAAAGAGGCTATTGCTCACGCACAAGCTGCTGGAGTTCCAATGATTATTGCAATCAATAAGGTTGATAAGGCTGGAGCAAACCCTGATAAAATCAGAGAGCAGCTTTCTGCAATGAACGTTTTGGTTGAAGAATGGGGCGGAAATGTACAGGCACAGGAAATCTCAGCTAAATTTGGTAACAATGTAGAATTGTTATTGGAGAAAGTTTTACTTCAGGCAGAAATGTTGGAATTAAAAGCAAATCCTAACAAGCAGGCAAGTGGAGTCGTAATAGAAGCAGCCTTGGACAAAGGCCGTGGATATGTTGCAACAATGTTGGTTCAAAACGGAACTTTAAAAGTTGGAGATTATGTACTTGCTGGTAAAAATCACGGTAAGGTAAAAGCAATGCTTGACGAACGTGGTAAAGCTATGGAAAGTGCAGGACCATCTATTCCGGTTACAATTTTAGGATTGGACGGTGCACCAACTGCTGGAGATAAATTTAGAGTTTTTGCTGATGAAAAAGAAGCTAAAACCATTGCAAATAAAAGAGAACAGCTTCAAAGAGAGCAGTCTATCAGAACTAAGAAACATCTTACTCTTGATGAGATCGGTCGTCGTATCGCTTTAGGTGATTTCAAAGAATTGAATATTATCTTGAAAGGTGACGTGGATGGATCTGTGGAAGCATTGGCAGATCAATTACAAAGATTATCAACTGAAGAGATTCAGGTTAACATTCTCCACAAAGGTGTTGGTCAGATCACGGAAAGTGATGTGTTATTAGCTGCTGCGTCTGATGCGATTATGATTGGATTCAACGTAAGAGCAAGTGTAAATGCAAAAGATATTGCTGATAAAGAAGAGGTTGAGATCAGAACGTATTCTATCATCTACCGAGCTATCGACGAAGTGAAAGAAGCAATGGAGGGACTACTTTCTCCGGAGATTCAGGAACAAGTTATTGGTAATGTTGAGATTAGAGAAGTTTTCAGAATTTCCAGAGTTGGATCTATCGCAGGTTGTATGGTTCTTACCGGTAAGGTTACCAGAAATTCAAATATCAGACTTCTAAGAGACGGTATTGTGAAATTTGATGGCCAGCTAGAAAGTTTGAAACGTTTCAAAGATGATGTGAAAGAAGTGACCAAAGGTTACGAATGTGGACTTAACATCAAAGGCTACAACGATATTGAAATCGGCGATATTCTTGAAGTTTACGAAGAAGTAGCTATTAAGAAGAAACTTAAATAAAATATTTACATTTAAAACCGCCAATGAGGCGGTTTTTTTATTGTTAAAATAATTATTTATATCAATTATAAATAATTATTTTTGTATTAATTATTTTTTGCATAATTAAAGATCTAACTATTATAATATTCTTATTAATTAAAATAAATATTCAAATAAATCATAAAATTATTAGCATTTTTTGATTCTTTATTTCGATATTTAATCAATTTGGTAATTAATAGTTCCTGCATTTCTTTGCTGTGTTAATATTTTTTAACATATTTGCATAATATAATTACAATTAAAAAAAATATTATGAAAAAAGTTTTACTTAGTTGTGCAACTTTAATGTTAGCAAACAGTGCAATTGCACAGTATTGGACACCTCAATTTACTGGTTTTACAGAAGATAGTAGGGGTTTGTCAAGCATCCATATTAAAGATAAAAACAACGTATGGGCGATTGCTTACGACGGGGTAGCGGGGGCTGATATTCAAGAATTTACTAAAACAAGTGATGGAGGATCATCTTGGACGGCTGGTTTGATAGAATTGGGAGATCCTGGATTAGCAATCCAAACCATTGTTGGAGTTGATGCAAATACTGCTTGGGTTATGGCTTCTAGAGAAGCTGATGGGTCGGGAGGTGTATACAAAACTGCAGATGGTGGTGAGACGTGGGATTATCAAGATGGTGGTACAGTTGCAGGTGAATCTTGGAACAATTGGGCTCATTTCTTTGACGCTAATAACGGTGTATATATGAGCGATCCTGTAGGAGGTTTTTTTGAAATTTATACAACATCTAATGGCGGAAATAGCTGGACTAGAACGCCATCCTCAAATATTCCTGCACCATTAGCTTCCGAATATGGTTATACAGGAGGTTATACTTTTGTAGGTGACACTGTTTTCTTTTATACAAATAAAGGGAGAATTTTAAGATCTACTGATAAAGGTGTCACTTGGACAGTAGCATTGCCTGCGGGGTTTGTAACTGATTTTGGTTCTGCTGCAAATAATGGATTAATGGCCTTTAGTTCACCAACACAAGGCTTAGTTTTTAGAAAAACATTTAGTGGAACTACTCCAACAGCATTATCAATTTTTAGAACAGTAGACGGAACAAATTGGACACCCGTTACTTTTTCAGGAATTAGTGCAGCAAGCAATATTACAGCTATCACTTACGTTCCTAATACTAATATTTTGCTTGCTACAACAGCTGCAACTGCAACTGCGGGATCATGGAAAAGTGTTGATAATGGTACAACTTGGACGGCTATTGATGCTGGTGTACAGCATGTTGGTGTGAAGTGTTTTGATGATATTACTTGTTTTTCAGGAGGATTTTCAGATCCTGTAAATGGAACCGGTATATATAAATCTTCGCAATCGTTAGCTGTTAACGAATCTTCTTCTACTTTAAATACGCTTAATGTGTACCCTAATCCTGCAAATGATTTCTTCAAAGTAGATTCGAAAGGATTCGATTTGTCAAAAGTTAAAATTACAGTTACTGACACTTCTGGTAAAATTGTAAAAACATTTAATTCTCAAGATTCTTATAATGTTTCAAATCTTGAAAAAGGTATTTATATTATTAACGTACGTGATAATAATAAGTCTGAATCTAAAAAATTAATAAAAAAATAAATTATTTTTATTATTTAAATTCCAAAATAGATTACGGGACAGAATTAATTAACCAAAGCAAAATATTTTTTGCTTTGGTTTTATTTTTACAGGTTTTCCTTATTAGTACTTCTTATTCGTGCGTTTGATATTAGAAAATAATTTGAAAAATAAGGTATTATTTTTCAATAAATATTAATTCGTTTTATCAAGCCCAATTTATTTCTATATCGTATATTTTGATGTCAAAATATTTTCAAATATATATTAATTCTTTTTGCTAAAGCATTCTTATCATGATCCAAATAAATTCCATAATTTTATGTTGCTTCGATTTCTGAGCCAATTGATCATGGTGAAACGGAAATCACATGTTATTTCAACATTCCGTAATTCCCAATTTATCTGCTTGATTTCTTTAAAATCTTAAGAGCTTCAAAATCAAACAAATTATAATGTTGCTATGTATCCTTTAAATAAAGTGGCTATAATGGGTTTTTACATATAATTTTTTTTATCAGAAATAGGATAAGTAAAATTCGACACTTGTAAATCAGGAAAATATCATTAACAAGCTAAGCAATTATTTGTCGATATACAACTGTTTATTTATTTATGAGTGAATTAGGTTTTGCTATTTATACTAAAAAATTGAAAATTATTTGCTTTAGTACAAAACCTTAAGAGAGAAAATTTGAGAGAAGTAATATTTGTTTTGTTCGTAAATAAAATTTTACCTAAAACAGTAGCCCCCAGTTCTAAAAACTTTTTTAATATATATTTTCTCTGTTAAATTTTGTTATTACTGATGTATTGTAAAGAATCAGTAATGAGTTCATACTGATAAATATTATTAATATGGTAATAAAACATATCTAATATTACTTATATTTTTTTTTTAAATAATAATTGTTAAAAATTTGGTAATATTAGGATTTATTAACATATTTGCAGAGAATAATATAAATAGTGTTAATATGAATGTAAAGTTACAACTTTTGACTGTAGGAGTTTTGTTTTTTTCGGGACAAACTGTTATCGCTCAAAAAACAAAAGGCGACACTGCTACCGTTAAAAACATTGATGAGGTCGTAGTACTAGGCTATAGTAAAATTACTACTAAGCCTAAGGATGTTTCAGCAAATACAACAATATCTTCTGAAATGTTAGAGAATAGACCAAATGTTTCGTTCTTGAATTCCATTCAAGGATCTGCTCCTGGAGTCACTATAGCATCAGGATCTGGATCTCCAGGGTCTGCAAAAATTGATGTTGTTATCAGAGGTGTTTCCTCGTTAAATGCTAGTACAGATCCATTAATTGTTATTGACGGAGTACCGACAAATGCAAATCAATTTAGAAACCTTAATGCTGATGATATAGATGCTGTGAGCATTTTACGAGATGCTGCTGCAACATCAATCTACGGTAATAGGGGAGCAAACGGTGTTATAATAGTTAAAACAAAAGGTGGAAAATTTAATGCACCTCTCGCTTTTAGTTATAGTAGCACTACAGGTGTGAGTGTTTTACCTCAAAACAGATATCATCTGGCAAATGCTAAAGAATTTTTAACTATTCAAAAAAACTTAGGCGTTACTGAGGCGGCAGCAATGACTGATGAGGAAATCGCTAACTATCCAATAAACACTGACTGGAATAAAGAATTTTTCAAACCGGATCTAGTACAGCAGCATAATCTTAGCGCGACTTTCGGAGGGGAAAATGTAAGTGTTTATACATCTTTAGGTTATTTGAATCAAGGTGGTATGATTCCTAACACCAATTTTCAAAGGATGACTTTTAGAAATAATATCACTGGCAAGTCAAAAAATAACAGATTTACCTTCACTACGCAATTAGGATTAGCTTATTCTAAACGTAATCAGTTGAATCAGGAGACTCAAGATATTAACAATTTTATTTTGCAAAACCCATTGCTAGGAGCCTTAATGGGTAATCCTGCAACACCAGCATCAATAGCAAATACTGGCCAGGAACTATTTAATATTCTTACTGAAAATCAAACAATTACGCCAAATTATAATAGAGGCGATTTTGTTTACGTTTTACAAGATATTCTTAAAAATAAAAGTGTATTTCATCAAATACAGGATACCAATGTTTTCACTGGTGCAACAGTTTCTTACAAATTAACAGACAAGTGGAGTGTGACAAATAGATCCGGTTTAGATTATAAGGTTACTAATGGTGATGCTGGACGTGATCCTAATGGCTTTTTATCTTTAATTGTCGCATATACAAGCAAACTTGCAAATGGAGATATGCCTTTTGGTGGTAACGAACAGTTATATAACAGTAGAGAACTAAATTTCAACTCTGTTACAAGTACTAACTATTCTATGGAGTTTGGAGATAATCACACCTTAGATTTGGGTGGTTATTTAGAATATACAAAAGTACATTATCTATATAACTCTCAAAACCATGCAGGATTAGACCCTAGAGTATGGAGTATGGGAACCGGACAAGGGTATGTGCCAACAACTATTGATGGAACCGGAACAGGTGCTACTATCAGATATCTAAATACTGTAAGCGCTCAAAAAATCAATGCCGGTTCTTTGGCTTATTTTGCAACATTAGAATATGATTATGCAGGCAAATATGGTGTAAGTGGGGTGATCAGGAGAGATGGTACTTACAGGTTCGCATCAGATTACCGTTGGGGTACATTCTGGTCCGTAGGTGCAAGATGGAACATAGATCAGGAAGGTTTTATGAGCGGTTCTCCTTTTCAGATGCTAAAATTGAGAGGATCTTATGGTACGCAAGGTAATCAAAATGTTGTGGCTCCAGCTTATGGGTTTAATGCAATGATAACATCTGCAAATTTAATTAGAGATGTATTATCAACAAATAATACAGAAAATCCAGTTTACAATAATGGCTCATCCGGTTTTTATTTGTCACAATTAGGTAACTCTGTTTTGCAGTGGGAAGAAATTGCACAGGCAAACATAGGTTTAGATTTTAGAACATTAAAAGGGAGATTGGAAGGAAATATTGATTTTTATAATAAACAAACGACAAAGCTATTCACAGATGTTCAAGTTTCAGCTATTAATGGTTTGTATGAGTACAATGGTAATTTGGGGGGGATTAGAAATAGAGGAGTCGAATTACTTTTAAGATACAAAGTATTTGATAAAAATTTCAAATTATCAGTTTTTGCAAATGGATCTTATAATAAAAATACAATTACTGATCTTCAGATCCCTTTATTGACAGGATCACTTATTAATGAAGTAGGAGGGACTGTATACCAATGGAATGTGGTGCCATATATGGGAATTAATCCTGAGAATGGTAAGATGATGTACATGGATATTAATGGTAATATTACAGACAATAACCCAACAGAAGCCGACAGAAGAGCAACGGGGAAAAACTATTTTCCTGCATACATTGGAGGTTTTGGTTTCAATGCAGAATACAACGGATTTTTCTTAGATACATTATTCTCTTTTCAGGCAGATTATTATAGAACAGACAACCAAGAATATTGGGCATATTTAGGACAAGGATATGCAATGGATGGATTCAATGTGTCATCACATTTATTGAATGCCTGGACACCTGATAATCCAAATACAGATGTGCCAAGTTGGGATGTGTTAAAAGGTTCTGATAATAGCTCTATATCAGACAGATTTTTAAGAGATGCTTCTTTTATCAGGTTTAAATCTTTAACGTTAGGTTATTCGCTTCCGAAAAGATTCTCTGATAAAGTATTTGTTAAAAATCTCAAAATCTTTTTGCAAGGAGAAAATCTATATTTGTGGAGAAAGGAATACAATGGTTTTGATCCTGAAGGTTTGGGGACATTTCCTTTGGGTAGTTATCCAAATCCAAGAACGATTTCATTAGGTACAAGTTTTGAATTTTAAAAAAAAGAATACAATGAAAAAGCATATTATAAAAATAATTTTTTGCTCTATTGCAATAACATCCCTGAGCTCATGTAGTGATGCTCTAGATATTATTCAAGAAGGAGAATTGACAAATGATAATGTCTACAAATCTACTTCAGATTTACAGAGAGTATTGGATGGAGATATATATAATACTATATCTCAAACTGACAAAATCAGTTTTACAGCCTTATTTACAGATGAAACAGGTATTGGACCATCTAATTCAAGCTTTGGGACAGGAATTCATCAGTTTTATTTAGATACAACAACACCTGAAGCATCAGGTATTTGGGGTAATAATTACTATGTGATAAATAGGGTTTTAAGGTTGCTGGATGGAGCGAAAAAAATTGTTCCTGCTACTTCTGAGCTAGCTGCTTACAATTCGTATTTAGCTGAAGCACGTGCATTGAGAGCATTCGCATATTTAGAACTTTTATCACTTTATTCAACAAACATTTCAGACCCGAATGCATTAGGGGTAATATTATTGGATCATATTCCGACGTTCTCAGAACAATTACCGAGAAGTACAAATGCTGAAATTTATAGTGTAATTGAATCTGATCTTAACTTTGCAGAAAGTAACATTCTAACAACCTCAGACAGGTATAATTCTAAATATTTTGTTACAAAATCAATGATTTATGCTACGAAAGCTAGATATTATTTATATACAAAAAAATATGCGTTGGCCAAGCAGTATGCACAGAAAGTAATTTCAGAATCGGGCTTGATTCTAACAGTTGCAACTCCTGTTCCAACTCCTACGGGCACACAACCGGAAAGCACTTTTGGAAATGCTTGGCATAGAGGTATAAATGCCTACACAACAACGAATTCTTACACAAGAATGCTACAAGATACTGATAGAGGAGAAGTTATATTCTCGTTGAGTAGGCCGACAGTAGGTACGTGGGAAAATATTGCCTCACTTTTCGCTACAAACTCGTCAACTGTTAGTGGATCTAATTATGATATGGGAAGAAATCTATTTAATATTTTGAATAGTAAAGTTGGAGATATTAGAAAATATGCTTACGTTGATCCGACTTCTAGGATTAATGCAAATTATTTGACTATACCTGACTATAAACGTGATGATGCTTTAGTTATAGACAAATATCCTGGGAAGACAGGTGTTATTTTAAGAAATGATATTAAAGTTTTTAGACTATCAGAAATGTATTTTATATTGGCAGAGTGTGCTGTGGGCGAAAGTAATTTTACTGCAGCTGCTGGGTACATTAAAGCTATACGAGATGCTAGAAGTTATAAGGGTGCTACTGTAATACCTATTTATACTTCTGTTAAAGATGCTTTAGCTGATATCTTATTAGAGAGGAGAGCTGAGCTTTGTTTTGAAGGTCATAGATATATTGATCTAAAAAGACTTGGTGCTGCAGCCGGAGTTAGTATTGATAGAAGTATTGTTGATGATTTTACTAAAAATGATCCTTTGACAATACCTATTGATGATTATAGATTTACTTTGCCAGTTCCACGAACGGAATTGCAAGCAAATCAAGTAATCCAACAAAATCCAGGTTATAAAACAACTCCTTAATTTTATGGCATTGCAAAAAGAAAGCCGAAGAATACAATTCTTCGGCTTTCTTTTTTGTTTTATAAACTCTGCAAATGGAACTAATTATTTCTCAGAAATTATTTTTGCAATTTCTTTCATTGCATTCTCATCTTTTATAAATGATCCATTTTTTTTAATAAATTGTTCCAAATTAGGATTACTAGGGTATTTTGCAAGCAGATCTTTCTTACTTTTAGGAAACTCGATAATATTTTGATCGGTTTTTAAAAAATAATCTGTTTTGAGTGATGAAAATTTGGGAGCTGTTGCCTCTCTATACCCGTCAGTCGGTTTTGCTTCTAATAGATTTACTTTATATTTTTTTAGTAGTGATACACTGTTATTTTGGTAAAGTTCAGAATAATAACCTAAATTTCCATCATTCCCGCTAGCTAGAATTATTTTTGTATTGTCATTTAGAATAATAGGAGAATAGGTAACATCTTTAGGTAGTTCGTATATATTATTTCCATCCTTAAATTCAATCACATCTTTATAAGCGTTAATTTTAAAAATAATATTAGCATTAATGCTCGGAATATTTCCATTTAAAAATTCTGTAGAACTGTAAGGATTACCAGCAATAGAATTATTACTTTTATTTGGATCATAGACATTATTGTTTCTCAAAGTCGCAGCAATTCTGGGATCCGAATCTAACATTCTCATAATTGCAGATTGAGAACTAATGTATATATTGTTTAACACAATAATTGAAAATAATAGTTTCTTCATTTTCGTGGATTTTATTTGTGGCTATAAATATAGTAATTATTTTTTGCTTTTTTTAGAACACAAAAATGAGAATACAAAAATCCTTAGTCAATACAAAAATAACTACTATTTTTGTACTCAAATTTCCTTGATGAAATATTTATTTTTACTGTCATTTGTTTTAAGTGTTTTTATAAATGGACAACAGGTAAACAAAACAGACTCCAACAAAATTTCTTCAGATACCCTGAAAGTAGACTCCGGAGAGAAAGACTCAATGGAGATCTACAAACCTACAATCAACGATTACCAAGTTAAAACCAGGTTTTCTGAAAAGAAAATCTATGATACTACGTTTACAATTGATAGATCATACATCGTTACCCAATACAATAAAAAAGACAATTTTGGTAAGATTCCATCGTCCAACGTAGGTTCTGGATTTCAAAATTTGATCTACGAAAAAAATGCTGAACAAAACCTAAATCTTCTCCCGGAAAATAAATCGTTCTACATCAAAGGCGAAAATGACATCAATTATTACGATGTCAAAACCCCAACGACAACTTTTTTCTATAACAACGCCATGAAAAATGGTGGTCAACTTCAAACAACCTATACTCAAAATATCGGCAAAAATTTCAACTTTGCCTTAGAATATATGGGACTTAGGTCTCAGGGATTTTACACAAATAGCCTTGCATCCAGTAATAATACTATTTTCAGCGGACACTATATTTCAAATAATGGCAAATATGAAGCTTATGCGCATTACATTCATCAGAATATCAACAATCAGGAGAATGGCGGCGTTGCAGATATCGATGCTTTTCTTAGTGGAGATGATAACTTAAGCAATAGACAAAATATAGAAACCAATTTAACAGGCGCAGAATCCCGTTATTCTTACAGAAGATATTACTTCAGCCAAGAATTTTCCCCTTTTGATCCTGCAAAATATCCTTTCAAACTTAGACACACGATTTACCATCAGGGAAACAAATATTATTTTTCCGAGACTACACCAGACACCGAATTTTTCAATTCCGAAAGCATTACAAATTTTCCGCTCTACAACAAAAAGTTCACAAACAATCTAAGCAATACTTTCAGTTTGGTTTGGGATAATGAGAAATTCAAATTAGATGCAGGATTTCGCCATCAGTATTTGACATTCGGAAACAAAAATGCATATCCATTATTAAATATTCCGGGCTATTTCAAAGAACAGAGAATCGGTGCTGTCGGAAATTTGCAAATCAAATTGCTGGACAAAATCCAACTGAAATCTTTCCTGGAGATCTCCAAAGGTTCACAGTTCGGAGATTATATTAGAACAACAAACCTTCTGGTTTTTGAACCAATCAAAGATTATCTTGTAGAAGGAAGAGTCAATTTCCAGTCGGCTTACCCTAGCTTTAATTATCTGGTAAATTCTTCACATTATCTGGATTACAATTATTACCTTCAAAATCCCAACAACGAAATAGTTACTCAACTCGGGGGAACAGTAAGATTAGCAAAATGGTTTGATACAAAACTGTTTGTAGATTTTTTCAAGATCGATAATTACACCTACTTCAACAGCAGTTCTCTGCCACAACAGAGTTCTTCATCACTCAACATTTCCCAAATTGGCGGAGAAAGTACAGTGAAATACGGCAAGTTCAATCTGAACGGAAAAGTAATGTTCCAAAAAGCATTGAACAACCAGGATCTTTTGCCAATGCCTGATTTTATTGGTAGAATTAATTTGTTTTATCAGGCGCCGGCGTTCAAAAAAGCAGCGGAAGTGCAGGTTGGAGTCAAAGTTTACTATTTCTCAAAATTTGCATCCAGAGAATATTCGCCAATTCTGAACGAATATATTTTACCAGGAACAAATGGGTATTCAATTGGCGGACAGCCGATTGCAGATGTCTATTTCAACATGAGAGTCAAGCGGATGTATTTTTACATAGAGGGGCAACATATCAACCAGACTTTTATGCAGAACAAATCCTTCACATCGCCAAATTATCCGATATATGATTTCAGACTAAATTTAGGCGTTGTGTGGTATCTTTTCCATTAATTTTGAATGATAATTATGGCAGCTATTTCCGCCTTCCGTTCCCAATCTTTTTTGCCTACCTTTTCCAGCCACAAAAAAGGATTTTCACTCAAGTCGGGCTGCAAATCTAAACAGAAACAAGATTTGTTATCCAAATTTTAACTTCCACCATCTAACAATGAATATCGATTTCGAAAATATAAACAGCATTCCAAAACTCATCAAAGATTTTTTAGGACAGAAACTGGACGGATTTCAGAATAAAGTTTTTGATCTGGAAAACTTCAAAAATCAAATTGCTGAAAAACAAAATTCATTTTCTGATGAGAAAAGAGAAGTTCTTTACAACACCATCATTTCACAAAACCAAGAAGAGCAATTATCGCCTAAGCAATTAGAGAACCTTTTCTTACTAAAGGAAAACAGGACATTCACGATTACAACGGGACATCAGCTCAATCTTTTTACAGGTCCGGTTTTCTTCGTTTACAAAATTTTGCAAACCATAAAGACCGTAGAATTCTTAAAATCAAATTTCCCGATTCACAATTTCGTTCCCATATTTTGGATGGCTACAGAAGATCACGATTTTGAAGAGATAGATCATTTCAAAACGCGCGAACATTATTACGAGATCAAAGGAAACGCAGGACGTGATGTTGGAAATATTAAAATCGAGGATCAATATTTCATTCAGGAATTTGAGAAAGAGTTCAAAGATAATCTCTACGGAACCGAGTTGATTCTTTGGATAAAAAATGCTTATAAGAAAGGAAATTCACACACACAGGCAATTCGTTACCTCGTAAATCAATTATTTGCAGATTACGGATTATTGACTATAGATGGCAATTCCAAAGCGTTAAAATCTCAGATCAAAGATATTTTCAGGAAAGAATTAGTATCAAACCAACTCTTTGAAACTACAAAAACTCAGAGAGAATTCCTTGAAAAAAAATATCATAAAGTTCAGGTCAATCCGAGAGAAATCAATCTATTCTATCTTTCAGAAACCAGAAATCGAATTGAGAAAATCAATGAAGAATATTTTATTCTCGACACGGATTTGAAATTTTCTCAGGAAGAAATTATGGACGAATTGGAAAACCATCCCGAGAAATTCAGTCCCAATGCGGTTCTTCGTCCGGCTTATCAGGAATCGGTTTTGCCAAATCTGGCTTATGTTGGCGGAAATGCTGAGATTATGTATTGGATTGAGTTGAAAGATCATTTCGAGTCCATCAATCTTCCGTTTCCTATTTTGGTTCCAAGAAATTCAATGTTATTTCTCGAAGAAAAAACGATCAGAAAAATAGAAAAATCCGGACTGAAAATAGAAAACTTTTTCGAAAATTTTGCCGAAGTTTTGAATCAGAAAATTCTTGAGAACAACGATATCAAATTGCTTCTTACAGAAAAAGAGCTGCAATTAATCGGTTCATTTTCAGAACTTAAAATCAAAGCTTCTGAAACAGAAAAAACATTCTTGAACTTAGTAGAAGCAGAAGAAACACGACAATTAAAATCTTTCCGAAGAATGCAGAAACGCCTTCTGAAAGCTGAAAAAATAAAACAGTCCGAAAGATTTGATCAGATGCAAAACTTGTTTCTGAAAGTCCATCCAGGCGGAAACTGGCAGGAGAGAGTTTTCAATTTCAGTGTGTTCTACGCAGATTTTGGCAAGCAATGGATTGATGATTCCTACCAAAAAATGAATGTTCAAAAATCCGAATTAATAATTTCGCCCATTTAATCTGAAAGCATTATTTTTGTATCATTATTAAAAAAGAATGATAAACAAAATTTTCATTTTATCCGCAGTTATTGCCTTCTTGGGCTTATCCGCACAGAAAACGCATACTGTTGCGCCAAAAGAAACGCCTTACGGGATTTCCAAACAATACGGTTTGTCCATCGATGAATTGTACAAATTGAATCCGTCCAAAAAAGACGGAGGTTTGAAGATTGGTGATGTTTTGATAGTGGCTAAAACTGGAAGTTCAGCAAAAACTGTAACGACAAAAGTAACGCCAACGACTGTTGTGTCCACATCTGGGAAAACAGGAACAATTATCCTGCAGCCAAAACAAACCGTTTACGGCATTACAAAACAATACAAAATCTCCGAAGCTGATCTCAGAAAACTTAATCCAGAATTGGATTCTCATCTGAAAATCGGGGATAAGATCACTTTACCATTGGATAATATTCAAAAGTATTCGGGTTCTTCTGCCAATATTACTCAAACAACAACTATTGCTGAAACAAACCCTGCTACAAAAACGGAGACTTTAACGTCTCAAGCTGGAAAAGGTTTATATGTTGTTCAGGCAAAAGATAATTACTACAAAATTTCCAAGCAGTTCAATCTGACCCAGAAACAATTATTTGCACTCAATCCAGGCTTGGAAACTACAGGTTTGAAACCTGGCGAAACCATCAAAGTTTCAGGTTCTGAAATGATTAATGTTGAGGATAATTCTCAGAATAATAGCACCTCTGCTCCGGTAACAAAAACTGTTGCTTCAAATCAGACTTCTGCACCAAGTGCAACGTCTTCAGCTTCAGGAAATACTTCTACTTCGGAGGATGACTATGTGACTTACAGCGTTCAAAGTGGCGACACAATGTTCAGCATTATGAACCATTTCAACGTGACTTTGGATCAGTTGATTTCACTTAATCCAAATCTAGTTGACGGACTAAAAGCCGGAATGACTCTGAAGATCAAAAAGCAGGATCCGATGTATTCCAAAAAATCAGGTGATGTCTTGAGCGTCGTTTTGATGTTGCCTTTCGGTTTTGATGCTAATGATGCCAAGTATAGAACAATGTCTATGGATTTCCTGACTGGTGCTAAATTGGCCGCTGAAAGAAATGCGAAAAGCGGACAAAAACTGGACATCAAAGTTGTAGACGCCGGAAACGAGAATACTTTTAAAAATAGTCTTTCTCAGATCAATCAGGATAATACCGATCTCATTGTTGGACCGTTTTTCAAATCAAGTATTTTGGAAGTTCTTAATTATGTGAACGACAAAAAAATCCCTGTAGTTGCACCTTTTGCGAATTCTGAGGATCTTTTTGATTATAATAATCTGATTATTATCGAAACGGAAAACTCTGTATATTCAGACAGAATCGTGAAGGAAGTAGCGCAGGTTTATCAGGATCAGAAAATATACATTGTTGCAGATAATTCCAAAGCAAACGCTAATGCGATCAAAGCTGGTTTGGAAAAATCTCTACCAAAAGCAAACGTTGTGATCGTGAATTCATCCAATGATATTCAGCTGGAAAATAATATGATGACAGGACAATCTGTTCCTGTAATCGCAGTTTTGGCGGATGATGACGAGTCTGCCGGAAGTGCATTCGCTTCTAAAATTATTGCTTTAGGAAAGCAGACGGAAGGCGTGAAAGCGTTCAGTATGTTTTACAATGCAAGTTTTGAGAAAAATGTAGATGATCTTTCCAAAGCAAGTCTGGTTTATCTGATGGACAGAAAAATCAATTATGACGGCGATTTTGAAAAAGAAATTCTTGCAGATTACAAAGCAAAATACTGCAAAGCACCTTCCAAATACGCTGTTATTGGTTTTGATGTGATGAATGATATGCTAACAAGAGAAAACAAGAAAGGAGAAATTTTTAAACAAATCAATAAATCGCAAACTCAGCTTGCAACAAAATTCGAATTTGTAAAAGCGAAACCAAATGGGGCATATATCAACAATGGTTACAGAGTAGTTAGATTGATGCAATAATTTAAAAAGTTAATAAGATTTAGATATAATTAAATGAAAGCACTTGTATTTCCTGGTCAGGGTTCACAATATGTAGGAATGGGAAAAGAATTGTATGACTCCCGAAAAGATGTGAAAGACTTGATGGATTCTGCCAATGAGATTCTTGGTTTTGACCTCGTTTCTATAATGTTCAGCGGAACAGATGAAGACCTCAAAAAAACCAGCGTTACTCAGCCTGCGATATTTTTACATTCTGTTGCAACAGTTAAAGTGGCCAATGGTTTGGGCGCAGAAATGGTTGCCGGACATTCTTTAGGAGAATTTTCCGCTTTGGTTGCCAATGGCGTTTTGTCTTTTGAAGACGGACTGAAGTTGGTTTACGAAAGAGCAAAGGCAATGCAAATGGCTTGCGACATCAATCCAAGTTCTATGGCAGCAATTCTTGGTTTGGAAGATTCTAAAGTAGAGGAGATTTGCGCTGAGATTGAAGGAATCGTGGTTCCTGCGAATTACAACTGTCCTGGACAATTGGTGATTTCCGGCGAAACAACTTCCGTGGAAAAAGCTTGTGAAGCTTTGAAAGCGGCTGGCGCAAAAAGAGCTTTGATCTTGCCTGTGAATGGCGCTTTCCACTCACCTTTGATGATGCCTGCTCAGGAGAGATTGGCAGCTGCAATAGAAAAAACTAATTTCCGAAAAGCGACAATTCCGGTTTATCAGAATATTACTACAACTGCGGTTTCTGATCCGGAAGAAATTAAAAAGAATCTGATTGCACAATTGACAGGTCCTGTAAAATGGACGCAAAGTGTGCAGAATATGATTAAAGACGGCGCAAGTAATTTCATCGAAGTTGGACCTGGAAAGACACTTCAAGGTTTGATTAAGAAAATCAATCCGGAAGTTTCCGTAGCTTCAGCGATGTAATTTTTTAGCTTCTAAGAATAAAATGTCTTTAGAAATTGATTGAACATCTTTTTTTAAAAGCTCCGAAGGAGTGGAATGTTTGTAGAAAATGATGGTTCCTTTTAGAAAAAGCTCTGAAGGAGCGACACGTTAATTTTCTAGAGTTCTTTATAAATTAAAATTGAACAGCACGTATGAAGAGAATTTTTTCTCCCGGTAAATTGATGCTGACCTCAGAATATGTTGCTGTTGATGGTGCTCTTGTCCTGGCTGTTTCCACAAAGCTAGGACAAGAGTTTTTTTTTACTGAAGAAAATGATAGCAAATCGTTGATCTACTGGAATGCTTTTCATCAAAACCAATTGTGGCTGGAAACAATCATTGACTATCAAAATTGGGAAATCCTCGAAACTAATAATCAAAAAGCATCTGAGTTCATCCTGAAAGTTCTGAAAAATGTTCAGGACCTTTCTGATATTAAATTTAAATCTAATACTTCTTATCAGCTTAAAACCAATCTGCAGTTTCCACCAGATTTTGGGTTAGGAAGCAGTTCTACTTTGATGAGCAATCTCGGCGAATGGGCGGAAATCGATCCTTTTGTCCTTAATGAAATAAGTCTTGGCGGAAGTGGATACGACGTTGCAGTGGCGAAAGAGAAATCTGCAATTTTGTACAGCCGTTTTCCGGAAAGAGTTTATGAGAAAGTGATTTTTGATCCAATTTTCAAAGATGAGTTGATATTCATTCATCTCAATCAAAAACAAGATACGCGGGAAGGAATTTCTCATTACAAATCAAAACCGACTTCAACGGAATTAATCAATCAATATTCTGAATTAACTAAAACGATTGTCAAAAGCCGAACTTTAGAAGAATTTTCACAATTGATGACTCTTCACGAAGAAAAACTTTCCGATTTTCTTGGAATTGCAACTGTAAAAGAAAAATATTTCCAAAACTGTCCCAGCTTTGTCAAAAGTTTGGGCGCTTGGGGTGGAGATTTCGTTCTCACGTCCAAATTTGGAGATTATGAAGCCTATTTTAAAACACAAGGTTTCGATAAAATATTTTCTTGGCAAGATTTAATTGATTGATTATTAATTATTTATGAATAAATTTTAAACTGATGAAAATCAGTTAATAAAAACTTTCATAGTTCGCTGATATTTTTACATTTGTCCCAACACCTTTAATCTTCAAAAAAAATTAAAAATGGACAAGCTAAAATCTTATCTTGAACGTCAAGGCATTTTCAATCCCAAAGAAATCTTCCACAATCCTACTTACGAAGAAATTTTCCAGGCAGAAATGGATCCTAAAAATTCCGGCTTTGCCAAAGGAGTTTTGACTAAATCGGGAGCAGTTGCAGTAAAAACAGGGATTTTCACAGGCAGATCTCCAAAAGATAGATACATCGTGAATGACAAAGTTACGCAGGATACGATCTGGTGGGATGGAACCATCAACCGCCCTACAACCGTGGAAATTTTTGATGAGCTGAAAGACATTGTCACCAAAGATCTTTCCGATGAAAGTATTTACGTGGTCGATACTTACTGCGGATCAAACGAAGATACAAGACTTAAAGTAAGATTCGTAACCAAAGTGGCTTGGCAAGCGCATTTTGTGATGAATATGTTCATCCGTCCTTCTCATTATGATCTTCAGAACTATGGTGAGCCGGATTTTGTAGTGATTAATTCTTCCGAATCCGTAAATCCAAACTGGGAACAACAAGGATTAAACTCCGAAGTTTTCGTAATGTTTGACTTGACCAAGAAAATGCAGATCATCGGCGGAACTTGGTACGGCGGTGAAATGAAAAAAGGAATGTTCGCCATTATGAATTATTACCTTCCGCTGAAAGGAATGGCGTCAATGCACTGCTCTGCAAACGTTGGTGAGAAAGGCGATGTTGCCGTTTTCTTCGGACTTTCCGGAACAGGAAAAACGACACTTTCCGCAGATCCAAAACGATATTTGATTGGCGATGATGAACACGGCTGGGACAACAACGGTGTTTTCAATTATGAAGGTGGCTGTTATGCAAAAGTGATTGACCTTAGCAAGGAAAAAGAACCGGATATTTATGGCGCAATAAAAAGAGATGCACTTTTGGAAAATGTTGTAACAGATGACCAAGGAAATGTAGATTATGCCGACGGATCTATCACAGAAAATACAAGAGTTTCCTATCCAATTTATCACATCAGCAAGATTGTATTGCCATCGAAAGCTGGCCACGCAAGTAAGATTATTTATCTTTCTGCTGATGCATTTGGAGTTTTACCGCCGGTTTCAATTTTAACAGAATGCCAGGCACAATATCATTTCCTTTGCGGATATACTTCCAAATTAGCAGGAACAGAACTCGGAATCACAGAACCGACGCCATCTTTTTCTCCGGCATTCGGTGAGGCATTTTTGACGCTTCATCCAACAATGTATTCCAAAACTTTGATTGGAAAAATGAAAGAGCACAATGCAAAAGCTTATTTGGTAAACACCGGCTGGAACGGAACAGGCAAAAGAATTTCGTTGAAAGATACAAGAGCAATCATAGATGCAATCATAGATGGAAGCATTGATAAAGCCGAAACAGATCACGTTCCAATTATGAATCTGGAATTCCCCACTTCTCTTCCGAATGTTTCCGAACATATTTTGGATCCCAGAGATACTTACGAGAATAATTCTGATTGGGAGAAGAAAGCTAAAGATTTGGCAAAAAAATACATCAAATATTTTGAGCAATTTGCCGATAATGATGAAGCTCGTGAACTGATTTCTTCTGGTCCGGTTTTGTCAAAAGTTCATCAGGATTAGAAAATAAATAGTTGTAAATCAAATGCTTGAATAAATGAACTGCCCCAAAAAGTGTTTAACTTTTTTGGGGTATTTTTTTATGGGAATATCAAAATATGGTTTAGAGTTTAAAGATTTGTAAAGATGAGATTCTTGATTATCTCGTAATAAAAATAGGATCAGTAGGGGGTGCTTTGGATAAAACGGTGGCTCGCATTTTAAAATAATGATTACAGATAAAATAAAGGAAGTCGGGCAGCATTGATTCCAAATAAGAACTTTTTGGTATTAATATACAATCTCGACAGATATAATTAAACTAAAAAAAGAGTCCGGTACAGTACCTAACTCTTTCCTCTAATAATTTTGTCTAATCTTTTGGCTCCGATTTGATCTACGGGATTTTGTTTTTAATCTTTATATTCAAAAAGTAATATTTTCTTGATGTCCGGATGCAAGCTCAGATAAACTGCGCTATTCTTTACCGTATGCTCGATAAAATCCTGCTCTTCTGCTGTATAAGATTTTGGAAATTTGAATACTGCGAAAATCTCACCAATTCTTCTTGGTTCAAAATACATTGTTTTTTTAAGTTCGCAAGTCGCTCCTGTAATATCAACGTGTCTGTCTTTCCCCAAAACTACGAGGGATGCAAACGCACTTTCTGCCAATGCCGTTGCAAAAATATCTGTTGGAGAAAAATGTTCTCTTACAGTGAAGTCGTTAGAAGGAACATAAGTTGAGAAAACTTCGCCAGAAGCTTCGTGTACAGATTCAATTTTTGAGTCGCCTAAGTAAGTTGTTTTTGAAGTCATAACGATAGTTTTTTAATTTGTTTTTCTGTAATAAATTTACGCCATTTTTTCGGATTTCTAAATTTCAAATATTAATTATTGTCAAAATATGATAAAATTTATATTTGATTCATCAATCTAAAAATGAAAAATATCCTTCGCCATATTGTAAGCACTTTCAAAATGAAGTAGATTCTGATGAATATCTAATTTCTCCGATGACATAAAAGTAAAAACCTTCTCCGTCGGCATATTTCCAACCAGATCATCCTTCGCCATAGGACAGCCGCCAATGCCTTTTATTGCACTGTCAAACCTCCTGCAGCCTTCATCATAAGCTGCTTTTAATTTGATGTAAGAATCCTCATACCGATTATGGAAATGGGCTCCGAAATTAATCTCAGGATATTTTGAAGGAATTTTATTAAACAAAAGCGAAATTTTCTCAACATTCCCAACGCCTGTTGTGTCAGAAAGTAAAATATCTTTAATGCCGATTTCTTCAAAACGTTTCGCCCAAAAATCCACATCTTCCCATTTCCAGCTTTCGCCATAAGGATTCCCGAATGCCATAGAAAAATAAAGATTCAGTTGTCGGCTTTCAGATTTTGCTAATTCCAGAATTTGTACAACTTCAGAAAAAGCTTCTTCTCGACTTTTATTAGTATTCCGATGTTGAAATGTTTCTGAAATAGAAAACGGGAATCCCAAAATATCAACCTGCTCATGACTTAATGCCTTTTCTGCACCTTTAAGATTGGCCACAATTACGGATAGTTTCGTATTGGAAAGAGATTTATCAATTTCGTCCAGCACAGTTCCGGAATCCGCCATTTGAGGCATCGTTTTCGGGTTCACAAAGCTGCCGCAATCCAGCACATCAAAACCGACTTCCATCAGCCTGTTGATGTAATCTATCTTCGTTTGCGTGGGAATCATTTCTCCCCAGCCTTGCATCGCGTCTCTAGGACATTCGGTTAAGAACATTTGTCTATTTTTAAATTTAATTTGGGCAGCTATTTGACTTCGTCGAAAGCTATTTATTGTTTTTTTATGGCAGCTTTTCCGCCTTCCACTCCCAAACCTAACGGAGTGGTTCGACGAAGTCAATCTTTTTTGCAGAAAATTTCCATTTCAATAGAACTTTTGGACCACGCAAAAAAGGATTTCCGCTCAAGTCGGGCTGCAATTACAGGAAATAACAAATTTTCAATGAACTTAGAAGTTTTCTATTCTATTCATCTTTCAACTCTGTCACGAATTGTTTGTTGTTCACTCCATAAATATATAACTTTGCGGAGATATAGCAAATTATATGGAAAACATCCAATTGGACGGCGTTTGGAAAGAAAAACTCCTGAACAGATTCATCACATACATCAAGATATTTTCAACCAGCGACGCAGAAAGCGAGACCACGCCTTCTACGGAAAGACAGTGGGATATTGCGAATTACCTTCACAAAGAATTGCAGGAACTCGGTTTGGAAGACGTCAGTATCGATGACAAAGGCTATATTTTTGGATTCATTCCTTCCAATATTGAGGAAACCGTTCCACAAGTTGGATTCATTGCCCATTACGACTCTTCTCCCGATTTTAATGGCGAGAATGTGAATCCGCAGATCTGGGAAAATTATGACGGCGAAGATTTGCTATTAAATAAAGAAACAGGATTTACATTGTCTTCAACCAAATTTGAAGCTTTAAAAAAATACATCGGACAAACCATCATCACGACAGACGGAACCACATTATTGAGTGCCGATGACAAAGCCGGTGTTGCAGAGATTGTAACAGCCGCAGAATTTCTTTTAGCAAATCCTCAAATCAAACACGGACGTATTTCAATCGGATTCAATCCGGATGAGGAAATTGGAAGAGGTGCGCATCATTTTGATGTAGAAAAGTTCGGAGCAGAGTGGGCTTACACAATGGATGGCGGCGAAATAGGGGAGTTAGAATATGAAAACTTCAACGCCGCAGGGGCAGTTGTAAAAATCCACGGATTATCTGTTCATCCAGGTTATTCATTCGGTAAAATGCTGAATGCAGGATTGGTGGCTTCAGAGTTTATCAGTTCATTACCAGAAAATGAAACACCGGCAACAACAAAAGGTTTTGAAGGATTTTTTCACTTGACAGATTTCGAAGGTGATGTTTCCGAAGCTAAACTTCAATATATCATCCGCGACCACGACGATCAGAAATTCGAAGAAAGAAAAAAAATAATCACTGAAAAAGTACAGGCAATCAACCAAAAATATGGAGAGAAAACGGCTGAGATAGAAATCAAACCGCAATATCTTAATATGAAAAAACAATTCGAAGGCAAAATGCACATCATTGATATTGCTGAACAAGCATTAAAAAATGCAGGTGTTGAACCTAAGATCAAAGCCATCCGGGGAGGAACTGATGGTGCGCAATTATCTTACATGGGATTACCTTGTCCAAATATATTCGCTGGAGGACATAATTTCCATGGTCCTTACGAATTCGTACCTTTGGAGAGCATGATTGCCGCAGTTAACGTTATCGTTCAAATTGCACAATTGGTAAAGTAATTGATTCATTAAATCAAATAAAATTCTGAATGACAATCAAAGAAAATCAACAAGAATTAGTAGAAGAATTCTCCTTTCTGGAAGATTGGGAGCAGAAATACGAATATATCATAGACTTAGGAAAGGAACTGAAAGGACTTCCTGAAGATAAAAAAACAAATGACAATCTCATCCGGGGCTGCCAGTCCAAAGTATGGATAGATGCAGAACATAAAGATGGGAAATTGTTCTTCAATGCGGATTCTGACGGGATTCTGCCGAAAGGAATCGTTTCGCTTCTGGTAAGAATTTACAGTGGACATTCTACGCAGGAAATCCTGGATTCTGATTTTGATTTTATTTCACAAATCGGATTGCAGGAATTTCTCTCGCCATCCAGAGCTAATGGGCTAATGGCTATGACAAAACAAATCAAATTTTACGCAGTTGCATTTCAACTAAAGAAGTAGGTGAAGACTATTTTAGCATATCGTTTTTCCGCATTTGGAGATGTCGCGATGACCGTTCCTGTCTGCATCGAGTTTCTGGAGCAGAATCCTGATGTAGAAATAATATTTATCAGCAGAGAACATTTTAGAGATCTTTTTACTGGTCATCCAAGACTTACTTTTAAAGGCATCAGCTTTGATGATTACAAAGGCGTTTTTGGTATCAGAAAATTGACGAGACAGCTGATCAAGGATTTCAAACCGGATTACGTTGCTGATCTTCATGATGTGATAAGAACAAAGATGGTGAATTCTATTTTCAAAAGGCACCGTTACAAAGTTTTTAAAATCAACAAAGGCAAGGAGGAAAAGGAGAAATTGACCAATGTTTGGAATCTAGATAAAAAACCACTTAAAAGAACTGTGGAACGCTATGCAGACGTTTTTCGCAAAATGGGTTTCTCCTTGGAATTATCACATAAATACCGCTCGACTTCCAACGAAAAAAGTGGAATTGGTTTTGCGCCTTTTGCTCAGCACAAGGGTAAAATGATGCCTTTGGAGAAGTCTTTTGAATTGGCGAGGATTCTTGCAAAAAAACATAAAATCTATTTCTTTGGCGGTGGAAAAGAAGAAGACGAAATCCTGCGAAAATGGGAAAGTCAAATTCCCAATACATTGAGCCTTTCCGGAAAATTATCTCTGAAGGAAGAATTACAGAAAATCTCAGAATTGGAAACAATGATTTCTATGGATTCGGCAAATATGCATTTGGCAAGCCTTATGGGAACCAGATGCGTTTCTGTTTGGGGATCTACCCATCATTTTGCAGGTTTTTTGGGTTATGGACAAAGCGAGGATGATATTGTCCACGTCAAAGATCTGTCGTGCAGGCCTTGTTCGGTTTTTGGCGATAAGGAATGTTTCCGGGGAGATTATGCATGTCTTGAGGAACTTAATATTCAGAAAATTATCGACAGAATATGAAGCTAAGTATTTGTATTCCTGTTTTTAATTTCGATGTTAATCAATTGGTTAATGACCTTTATGATCAAATCAGTGCTGACCTTTTGGACGCAGAAATTATTCTGATAGATGACGCTTCTGGTAAAGAATTTTGGTCAATCAACAAAAATTTGGAGGAGAAAGTAAGTCAATTTATTTTTCTAAAAGAAAATATTGGACGATCTAAAATCCGAAATTCATTCTTAAAATATGCTCAGTCAGAATATTTACTTTTCCTGGATTGCGACGGAAAAGTCATTCATAAAAATTTTCTAAAAACCTATTTTGATTTCATTAACAGGCGAAATCCGGATGTCATTTTTGGAGGCAGAAAGGTAAGTAAAGTAAAACCACCTTCGGAATACGGATTGCGATGGAAATTTGCAACAGAGAGAGAGAATCTGCCTGTAAAACAACGTCTTAAGGAGCCGTATTTAGATTTTCAAACCAATAATTTCGTTGTTAAAAAATCTATTTTACAGAAAATCCAATTCAATGAAGCGATTACGCAATACGGATATGAAGATCTTGTTTTTTCCAAAGATCTGTGCGATCATCAGATCAAAATTGATCATATCGATAATGCTATTTTTAATAATGATGTGGAAAATAATATTGTTTTTCTATCAAAAGCTGATCAGTCGGCAAAGAGTCTGGCGCAATTGATTATGACGGATCAAAATTTCAAAAAAGTGTCACAAATCAGATTAGCAAAGGCATATCTCATTATGAAGAAAACTGGGACTATATATATTTACAGGCTGATATATAACTTATTGAAATCCCAAATTGAAAAAAAACTGCTAACCGGAAATTCTTCATTGAGGCTTTTGGATCTTTATAAATTGGGCCAGCTTATTGGTTATATGAATAAGGTGATTTAATTTGCTCATAACTAAGCTCCAATCCAATATTAGCAACATTCAGCAAAGTCGCAAGTTTGAAGGCGTAATAGCCCACAAGCATTCCAAAAGTATTTAAGAAAACATCATCTATATCTGCTGTTCCTCTTGCTGTATAATATTGAGTCAATTCTATCAAAGAAATTCCACAGATAAAAAGAAAAAACAAAAGCGGTAGATTGTTCAGTCTTTTAATTAATAATCCTAACCAGCCAAAAGGAATAAATACCAATATATTCCCTACGATATTGACCATAAATTTTTGCGAGAAAAAATCATTGTATCGTAAAAAGTAGGTAATGCTTTGAAGCGGATTAAGTTGCAAAATACCTAACTCCGGATGTCTTCCGCAACCGTAAAACATCATGTATAACAGAAAGAAAGTGTAGATGGGTAGTAACACTGCATAATATCTTTTCATAGGTTTCCTTTTGAGGATTAGTAATAAAAAAAGGAGTTTTTCTACACCATATATGTTTTTATAATTTTATCTGCAACACACATCAAAAATCTTTCCTAAAATCGAAAGTTAAACAATTGATTAATTTTATTATAAAAACTTTAACATTTATATTAATTATAGGTTAATAAATTAAGAAAATTTTAAGAAATATGAGTTGTGACTTCTTTTTAAAAATGAAAGTTCACATGTTTCCTGCAACTTTTCATGTCTTAATTATGGCTTTTGGTTTCATTGGAACGAATACAAGTCAGGAAAGATATGCCATAGATTACTGCTTTTGTCTATTTTAAAATACAGCATTTGTGACAAATTTTGCATGCCGTATAAAAAATAATTATGATCAACAAGAAGACGTTAATATTGGGAGCCACAACAGATTCTACAAAATATGCATATTTGGCTGCGGGGCGACCCATCTGTTACGGTTATTCTATAATTAATATCGGATTAAAATCCGGAAAAGTTGCCGGAGTTCCAATTGAAATGGCTGAAGTGATCTATACAGATATTCATACGATTACAATTTATATCGGTCCCGAAAAGCAGAAAGATTTGTACGATTATATCCTTAAAACAAATCCAAAACGAATCATTTTCAACCCAGGTACAGAAAATGACGAACTTCAAAAACTGGCCAACGCAAGTGGCATCGCTACAGAAAATGCCTGTACATTGGTCTTGTTATCATTAGATCAATATTAATGTAAATTCAGCTTTTAAAATCCTCCACCTCAGCGCCTTGATGGTTAAGGTATTTGGTTTTAAAGCCTAAAGGTGTATCTCCTGTTTTTATAAAAAAGAGTCGGCTGAAATAGGCAGGATCTTCATAGCCCAGATCATAGGCAATCTCCTTGGCACTTTTAGGAGTATAAATCAAGAGTCTTTTGGCTTCCAAAATAATACGGCTTTTGATGATTTCATTAGGCTGAGGCAGATTCATCCGCTTAAATTTATGGGTCAAAGTTTTTGGGGCAATAGCAAGTATATCGGCGTAGTCTGCAACGCTGTGTTTTTCTTTGTAATTTGCCTCAACCAGTTGGGTAAATCGTCTGAAAAATTCAATATCATGATTGTGCTGAGCCAAGTTACTATTCAGATGCTGCAATTTCCATAGCCTTGTGGACTTAATGAAAAGCTGTTTAAGGTAAGTACGGAGCATTTCTTCCTGTGAGGATTCATTCAAAATAAACTCATTTTCGATCTGAAAAAATAAATTATTTATAAATTCAGATTCGGGATGAGGCACTGCTGTCATCGGCATATTATGAATGTTGTTGTACAGCAGCCCGTCACACGCCACCTCATCATCATGAATCTGGATGCAGTAAAAATCCTGATTATAAAAGATAAGATGACCCGGTTGATCACAAAGTTCTTCAATACTCAGCATCTGGTTCGGGCTTATAAAAAATAGAGAAGGACCTGCAGTTTCATATACTTTAAAATCTACCTTGATCTTACAGTCTTTCGACAGATACAGAACTTTGATGTACGACTGGTAAGCTTCGGAATTAATCACATCCAGGCTTTTGCTGTCCACCAGCACCATACCTATTTTCTTTAGGCTTACATCAAAAATATGTTGTTTCATCTTAGCTCTTGGTGTTAAAAGCCTGTCCGTGTTAGGGACAAGCTCAGTTGTTAATTTAAAGGTCTGGAAAACTTATGAAAGTAAAGACAAGTAAGGATTATTTTCTTGCAAACTTTTCTAGTTCTGTATTGAATTTTTCCATTTCTTCTATGAATAAAGCATGTCCGCTTTTTTCAAATTTCACGATATATGAATTTTTGATGCCTTTATGCAGCTGTTCTGCAAAGACAAAATCACATAATTTATCCTTAGTTCCGTGGAAGATGGCAACTGGAACTTTTATTTTTGATAATGCCGGGCGAAGGTCAAGATCACGCAGTGCAATTATTGATTGTGTAGTTGCATACGGTGAAGCATCAGCATTGATACTTGCCAGCCATTGTGACATTTCCGGAGAGATTGAATTTTCAGAAGCTCCGAAAGCTTTTCCAAAATCGGCAATCAATTGCTGTCTGTTGGTTTTTGTGGTTTGGATTAATCCTGCAGCAGCCTCATCTGAAGCGCCATATTGAAAACCTTCGCGCTGTTTCCAAGATGGAGCAGCAGCTGCAAAGAGCGCAAGTTTGCCTACGTGGGCACCATTGTATTTGTCCATATAGTGAAGGACAACAGCACCGCCCATAGAAAATCCGCCCAGGACAGCATTGTTTATTTTTAATTTTTCCATTACCACTTTGATGTCATCGGAAAAAACATCAAAATCATATTTGCCGTAAGGTCTGTCTGATTTTCCAAAGCCTCTCAGTGAGATTCCGATTACCCGGAAGCCTTTCTCTACAAAATATTGGTACTGATATTCATACATTGCGTCATTTAATGGCCATCCGTGTATCAGTACAATGGGTTGACCATTACCAAGATCTGTAACATGAAGCTTCACATTAGGCTCAACCTCTACAAACTCCGATCTTCCGGCGGATGCAACTGGTCTCTTTGACTGTGCAAATGCTGATTGGTTAAAAATAATTGCACAAAGCAGGACTAAAGTTGAAATAATTGTTTTCATTTTGTTTCTAATTAATGTTAATATTTAGTTGAATAATTACATTGCAAAGATGGGCAGAACAACTAATCGATGAAATGGATAATTAGATGAGTTTATTGTATATTTTTCCCTATGTCAGAATGTACTATAATCGATAAATGAAAAATTACCTCTTTTAAAATTGATCTCAATAGTAGATTCGCATTGAAATATCAAATGTAAAAAAATATTAATTAATTGAAAAACAATAATTTGTGTTTTGTTTAAGAGGGATTTCCTTGGAGCTTATTCCAAAATTTGACTTGACCGTTTAAAAACAAATAATAAATTGCGATTTGTATATATTTCCTATTTTATATTTGAGGTTCTCTTGTTCAATCATTTATTACGGCTTTTCGAAAAGTCTTGTGAAATTTAGGAAGTATGTTACTTTTTCACAAGTATGGAATAAAGATTCGTAACTGGATAAATTATTCCCTTATGCTATTTTAGAGAAACCATTCATAAAAGGCTCAGATAAAATTTAATAACTGGATTTCATTTTATTAATTCTGTTTTTTAATGCCTGTCATCATTAGACAATGTTTGTATTACCGGATTTCGAAAGGAAAAATCTACCATAGTAACCGAATTATATCCATTTCCCATACAGTGACCTTTATGGACTTTTGCACAGGAGAATTTTGTCTCGCTGAAATAATTGGCGTGTCAATTTAGAACCCTTCGAAAAATGAGTATCAATTAAAAAGTTTTCAAAAAATGACAAATCAAAAAAAACGCACCTTGGGTGCATTCGAAAAAACATTCTGGTTACTGGATCAGATCGACTCCAAAGACTTTGCCTTGGCTGCAGAGGTGGAAGGCAAGGTGTCTGTTGCTGCCTGGCGATTGGCCATTACTCAGGTGCAGAAGAGACATCAGAATCTTTCGGCAAGAATCAAAATGGATGAATTTAACAGACCTATTCTGGAGTACAAAGACTCATTAATTATTCCACTTCGTGTACTGGATGTAGAAAATGACTTCAGATGGGAACAAGAAGTTGAAAAAGAATTGGCAATAAGATTCGATACCGACAAGGGTCCGCTCTTACGGATTGTTTTAATTCAAAAACCAGAAAATACCGTATTGATCCTGGTGGCAAACCATACATTGGCGGATGGCGGTTCACTTAATTTTTTATTCAGAGATTTACTAAATGCAGCTACAGGTAAGAAGCTGGAAACACTGCCTCAGCAAAAGTCTAACGATGAAAAGCTGGGATTCCCTGATGATATCGCTAATAAAGATGTTGAAACTGTGCCTTACATCTTTAAAAAAATTGAGCCAGCCTATCCAAAGGTTGAGAGTATCAAGTTTTCTTTTGAAAGTACTTCAAAAATCCTGGAGAGATCCCGCCTGAAAGGTACAACTGTGCACGGTGCAATTTGCGCAGCAGCGGTAATTGCTGTCAGAAAGCTTCGCAGTGAGTGGACTGACAAAAAAATTGAATTGATTTCTCCTATCTGTACAAGGAGTGCTCTGCAAATGGATGACAATTTCGGACTGAACATTACGACACATCCGGTATATTTTGAGAATGCGCAAAATCTTTCCTCTTGGGATATTGCCAGATTTGCAAAAGAAGGTCTGAGGGGAACTGAAAAAGCGGAACACGTAGAAAATTATATCGATTTTTTCAGAAAGCTAACTTTTAACAGTAGTGATATACCGCAGATGATTAATATCTTAAAAGAAGCGTTCAATCATCAAATCATGGTTACAAATCTGGTTAGGGTAAAGTATGACAGTGATTTTGGAAAACTTAAGCTAAAATCGGTTTATGGTCCTATGGTACGATCAGGTAAGGGGATGGAACAGACTATTGGAGCCATAACCACCAATGGTCAGCTTTGTCTTACCAATACAAGTGATCATCCAATAGCAGGAATACTTAGAGAGGTGCAGGGTATTCTGGAAAATGCTTGTGGTTAGAGTCCCCAAGTTTGAATTATGGTAAATGAAAGAGATGGTAAAACAAATAAAGCCACTGAAAACAGTGGCTTTATTTGTTTTGTGGGCCCTGAGGGATTCGAACCCCCGACCCTCTGGGTGTAAACCAGATGCTCTGAACCAACTGAGCTAAGAGCCCCACTGAACGGCTTACCGTTTTGAGTGGTGCAAATATACAACTTATTACTAATTCAACAAATTTTTTTCTAAAAATTCTCCCACTACAAAGTTGCTTCCGCCAATAAAAATCATTTCGTCGGCGGTACAATTCTGTTTTGCAGAAAGATAACCATCCTGAACGGTTTGAAAAATTTTATATGAAATTTTACTTTTTTTCAACAAGTCTTCGTAGGTTTCAGGATTTCGACCCCGGTTGACGGCTGGTTTTACAAAATAATATCGGTCATCTTTGGGCAAAAGGACTAAAACTTCCTCAATTTTTTTATCAGTTACGAATCCTAGAACAATATGTTTCTTTTGAGAATATTCTTTTAATTGTCCAAAAACCTCCATCAATCCATCCTTATTATGCCCCGTATCACAGATTGTCAAAGGATTTTTCGAGAATTCGAACCAGCGGCCAATGAAGTTGGTGTTGTTATAGACATTTAGAAGACCTGATTTTACATTTTCATCAGAGATTGTCAAACCTTGCTTTCTCAACCCATCTACTAAAGCTAAAACCACACGGATATTTTTTTTCTGATATTTTCCTTTGAGGTCAGACTCTAAAGATGTTTCAATAGTTGTCGCATCAATGAATTCCGAATTTAATTCTTTTGCTTTATTAATGATAATTTCTTTCACAGAATCTTTTTCATCTCCGGAAATTACAGCGATTTTCTCTTTGATAATTCCCGCTTTCTCAAACGCGATTTCTTCAATCGTCTCACCGAGTAAGTCCTGATGATCCAATTGAACATTCGTAATCGCAGAAATCAAAGGTTTGATGATGTTCGTAGAATCTAATCGTCCACCCAAACCAACTTCAATAATTGCAAAATCTACATTTTTTTTATAAAAATATTCAAAAGCCATTATGGTTGTGAATTCGAAAAAAGAAGGCTGAATTTCGCTTGGCAGCTGTTTCAGTTTTTGGATGAACTCATAGACAAATTCTTTGTCACAATTCTCACCATTCACTTTGATTCTTTCAGTAAAATCTACCAAATGCGGCGAATTATAAAGTCCGATTTTATAGTCCGATTCCTGAAGAACAGAAGCCAGCATATTGCTCGTAGAGCCTTTTCCGTTGGTTCCGCCAATGTGAATTGTCTTGATCTTATCCTGTGGATTTCCGAAAAAATCACAAAGTTTTTTGATATTGTCCAGTCCAGGTTTGTAAGCGGACGAACCATCTCTCTGATAATTGGGAGCCTGAGCAAAAAGCCAGTCTACAGCGTCTTTATAGTCTTGTGAAGTCATATTTTATGAAAACACAAATTTAAAAATTAGAAATAAATATAAGAGAAAAAGTATTTAGATTTTATAGTTCTGGATTAATCTAAATTTGTGATTTCGGTTACAATTGAAATTAGCAAAATTAAAATTAAAAAACAATCGTATAAGTTCCCTGAGAAATGTTTTGAGACTTCTTTGCTTTCACGTATTTCTTTGTCCAGATAACCGCTGCTGTGACGTTGCAGGCATCTTTGATTCCGCTGCTTCGTCCAGCCGATGTTACGTTTCCAGCTTTGTCCATCGTGATGAACATTATCAATTGGCCTTTGGCTTTACAATTATGAGAAGGTAATTTCCCGGCTTTTCCCATCGTTCCGGGAATGAATGCTGTGAGGAATCTGTCTTTTCCTATTCTGGTAATTTTGTCATCCTTTGGGTCTGTTGTCGGTGTTTCTTTTTTCTCATCTTTTTTCGCCAGTTTTTTGTCCTCAGTTTCAGATTTTGCAGTTTCCTTTTTATCATCTTTTAAAGGCGCAATTTCTTTAGCGATAGAAACCGTGTCTGCAGGTAAAACTTCAACATCTGGAACGTAGATTTCTGGTTTTACGACAGAATCTTGCTCCGGTTCAGCTTCTATTGGTTTTGGAGTTTCTGCTATAAAAGGTTTCGGCTGTTCAGAAACTTTATAATAAAAGGAGTTGAAAGAAAACAAAAGCACAAAAAACAGAAGCGCAACCACATAAAATGCAATCGGCAATCCGGATAATCGTTTTGTTCTTCTTCGGAATTCCATTTATTTTTTTAATTTAAAGCATTAATGATCTTTCTGACTTCTAAAGTCTAATATCTAATTCTATCTACGCAGGTTTATTGATAATGTCCAAAAATTCGTTGGTATGAAACTGAATTTTCATGAGTAAATAATCAACTTTTGAAACCAAAATATTATGAAAGATATAAGATAAAAATCCAACGATCAACCCAATAATTGTAGGAGCCAGAGCTTTATAAAATTCTGCGGCCAAAATATTCTGAGAAACGATTGTTTCTGTTTTTGACAAATTACCAAAAGTGGAAGCTAATATCAAAACGCCTCCCAGAAGTCCAAGCATTGGTGCTGCACCAGAAAGTGTTGCAAGGAAACCAATATTTTTCTCTGCTTTATTAAGTTCTATCTGTGCGTGCGTTTCCATTGCGTTGGCAATTTCGCTGATCGGTCTTCCCAATCTGTTCAGTCCTTTTTCCACGCTTCTGGATTCGGGGGAATTGTCTCTTCTGCAAAAATCAACAGCTGAATGTACACGTCCATCATTCAGAAGGTCGTTTACGTTTTTTAGTAAATAAGGATCAACCTGATTTTCCCGGTTGAGTGAATATAATTTCTGTCCAAAGAAAACGATGGCTGCAATTCCGGAAAATATTAGAATGATGATAAACGTAACGCTTAACAATCCGCCACCAAATAGGAATTCCCAAATAGAAATATGTTGCTCTGCCATAGTTTTTGTTTATTTTTTCTGTTTCAAATTTATGAATAACTTAAGTATTTAAAAGAAGATAAAGTGTCGAATTTGGATCATAATTGAAATTATCAAGTTTGTTTCAAGGTTTCAAAAATCTGTATCACTTCATTAATTTCTGTTTCATCAATTCCGCCAAGAATTCTTTTTACATTTCCTTTTTCATCAAGAACAAAATTTAAAGGATATTTATAAATTCCATTCTTTTCCAAATCCTGAAAAGTAACATTTAGATGCTTAAACTTAAATTGATGTTTTAATAAAAATTTTTCTACTTTCTCTTGCTATCGAAAGTGATTGCTACAAAATTAACGTCTGAACTTAGTTTATTTTGTAATTCAGTTAAGTGTGGCAGCTCTTCAATGCAAGGTCCGCAAGTTGTAAACCAAATATTGATGAATGTTGGCTTTCCGTTTAAACTTTCTATTTTAAAATCTAAATTATTTTCATCTTTCAAATTTTTAACAGGAAACTTTTTGTCTAATAATTTACTGAGAAACGGATCTATACTTTGTGAGCAGAGTAGATTAAAAATCAATACTGTAAAAGTGATTATAAGTTTGTTTTTCATTTTAAAATCAAATTCTAAAAAACAATCTTATATGTTCCTTTGGATAATACAGATGAAGCCTCAGCTTTCACATATTGTTTCACCCAACTTACAGCTGTACTCGCCACGCAAGGGTCAGAAACTCCGCTGAGACGTTTTGCAGAAATTACTTTTCCGGATTTGTCCACAGTATATGATATGCTGATGCTTCCGCTGGCTTGGCAATCGTGGTTGGGCTGTGCGCCGCCGCGTCCCATTGTTCCGGGAATAAAACCAATTAATTTTCTATCAATTCCTATTAAGCTGTTTCCGTCGCCATCGCCGCCGAGAGGGTCGCCATAATTTCCAGGGCCAGTTCCGTTTCCTTGTGAGCCGGATTTTGTACCTCTTCCTTTTAATAAATTTCCTATGGCAGCATTACCACGGCCATCTCCGGTTGCATTTTCTTTTTTAATATCACCTTTAGCGTTGGTCTTTCCGGCTGTTGTTTTGGTAGAGTTTGCAACGGCGGGAGAATTGGTTTTTTCATTTGCTTTTTTGGTTGCAACTGGTGGATTCTTGGTTCTGGTTGGGATTGGAACAGTGTTTTCAGGAATGTCTTTTTCTACTTTTTCCTTGGAAACTTTCGCAACTTCCGCCACAATTTCTTTTTCCTCCTTCTTTTCTACAAGCGGAGCCGGGCTTCCTTCTTCCTCTTTGGGCTCTTCAGGGTCTTTGCCGTTTCTGTTGTCACCGTAGTTGATGCGCATTTCGGTAAGATCAACAGGAATAATTGTTTCGCTGCTTACCGCCGTTTTTTTTGTTGATTTGATAAAGGATATTGGAAGGAAAAATAAAACTGAGAAAATAAAGATACCCACAACCAAAGCTTTGGTCAGCGTAAAGTCATAATGTTTCCGGAATGCGTATGCACCATAAGCCTTATGTCTGTCTTCGAAAATAATATCATCCAGATCCTGATACATAGGAAAAACTTGTTTGCGTTATAAATTAATTTTATAACGATTCGTAAATATAAATATTATTTCCTGAAAAAATTAGTCGTCCACCTCTATCTCGTCCGGGCGGAAGTGGCATTTCAGCTTAAAAGGGATGGGATCTTCGGAACCGGTATAGAAATCTGTGATATTTCCTTTCCAGCAAAGCTGAAGATCCCCAGTTTCATTTGTGTCAAATGCCAGTTCGTTTTCAAACAGAAAAGCATCGTCATCATCAAAAAGGTCAACCTCTGTATAGATCTCATCATCCGTATCTTCTATGACAAAAGTCTGCCCTTCCAACTCCGAAGTTGCAACAGGAAACTCGATAATGTCTAATGACAGCTGAGGAAATTTGTATTGCAGAGAGTCGTCGTCAACGTGATCCAGTGAGTCATCCGTGATGATTTCTACTTCCAAGAAATTCTGCGAATTGATGTAAACAGATTTGCAATAAGTGTTCTTGATAAAATACTTCAGAGTTTCCTCTGGGTGATAAATCTTTAATATTCCTTTCATTATAAGGATAATAAATTATGAAATGATGATTTTGAATTGATGAACAAAGATAAAAAATAGAATGAATTACAGAAATTTTTATGAATTATTTTTAATAATAATCATGAAACGCAACTTATTTATTGATATTGTGTTAATCTAAAATGCCATCCCCCAAAAAATTAAGGGCAATTTTTATAATCATTAAAATATTATCTTTACACTGCTAAACAATTTAGAATGAAATCTTTTTACACCATATTAATTTTATCCAGCCTTCTTTTCACCGTTTCCTGTAAAAAAGGAGATTCTCCTATGATGAAAGTTATAGAATCATCAGGTTCAAATCTGGATACAATTGCCGCAAAATATTATGAAGAATATCTCAAGCTTTATCCTTTGGAAGCCACTTCGCAAGGAGATGAAAGGTATAATGATCTCTTACCAAATAATCTAAGCCAGGAATTTATCAAAAATGAAATAGCGTTTTATAACTCGGTTCAGAATCAGCTGAAATCTGTAGATTATAATAGCCTGGACAATGATCAGAAAGTGATTTACGATGTTTTGGAATATACACTGATAGACAAGCAGGAGCGATATGCCTACTACCCGGAATATATTCCGTTTACTCAATTTGGCGGACTTCCATTGGACTTCCCGATGTTGGGAAGCGGAACCGGAATCCAGCCCTTCAAAACGGAAAAAGATTATGACAACTGGCTGAAAAGAATGGAACTGTTTCCTGCCTGGATGGATGCTGCGATAGAAAACTTCAGAGTTGGGATGAAAAAGGATGTCGTTCTGCCAAAATCATTAGTGATAAAAATGATTCCACAGATGAAAGCTGAAGAAATCACAACTTTTGATATTAATAAAAATATTTTCTACGGTCCAATCAAAAATTTACCGAAAGATTTCAAACCTGTGACGGCTAATAAATACGCCAAGCTTTATCAGGAAGCCATCAAAAATAAATTAATTCCATCTTACCTCAAAATGGCAGAATTTCTTGAAAAAGAATATTTGCCAAAAGCAAGAACTACTGATGGTTACAGCGCCTTGCCAAACGGCGTGAATATTTATAATTACTATGTGAAAAGCTGGACTACGACGAATAAAACGCCGGAAGAAATCCACAAAACAGGACTTTCAGAAGTGGAAAGACTACGTAAGGATATGGAGAAAGTGAAGAACCAAATTGGTTTCAAAGGTTCTTTGGAAGAATTCCTTAATTATGTAAAAACCGACCCGAAAGCAATGCCTTACAAGACTTCAAAAGAGGTTTTGGCCGGATTCCAATCAATCCTGGATAAAATCACGCCGAAGTTGAAAACAATGTTTAATGTAACACCTAAAACACCTTTCGAAATTCGTCAAACCGAAAAATATCGTGAGGCAAGTGCAAGTGCAGAATACATCCAGGGAAGTCCGGATGGTAAACGTCCCGGGATTTTTTACACACCAATTCCTGACCCGACAAAATTCAATGTCACTTCCGGAATGGAATCTCTTTTCCTTCACGAGGCCATTCCTGGTCATCATTATCAAATTTCCCTGCAACAGGAAAATCTGAAATTACCAAAGTTTCTGAGATTCGGTTGGATTGGCGCTTATGGCGAAGGTTGGGCTTTGTACTGTGAATCGCTCGGTCCGGAATTCGGACTTTACACCGACCCGTATCAGAAAATGGGTTCTTTGAGTGACGAAATGTTACGCGCCGTTCGCTTGGTTATAGATACTGGAATTCATACCGGACAAATGTCACGAGAAGAAGCGATTAAATATTTCTTGAGCAACGTTGCCTACGATGAAGCTGGCGCAACGGCAGAAGTGGAGCGTTATATGGCAATGCCCGGACAGGCATTGAGCTACAAGACCGGTGCAATGAAAATCCGTGAACTGAGAGAAAAATATAAATCGGAATTAGGAAAGAAATTCAATATTGCAGATTTTCACGATGAAGTGTTGAGTCAAGGCTGCCTTCCGCTTCAGGTTTTGGAACGTAAAATGGATTTGTGGGCGAAAGATGTAAAGTAAGAATTAGATGAAGAAACAAATCAGAAAAGGATTTAGACAAACCAAATATATTTTTTACCAGGAAACTTTAGTCGATTTCAAAGACCACTTTTGGTCATTCTTAGGCGCCTTTTTCGGAATCGGATTGATTGCTTTCCTACAATCTCAAAAGATTTCTGAAATTGAAAATATCTTTTTAATAGGCTCATTCGGCGCATCAAGTGTTTTGATTTATGGTGCGGTCAATAGTCCGTTAGCGCAACCAAGAAATCTGATTGGCGGACACGTTCTGTCTGCTTTGGTTGGTGTTACGGTTTTTAAATTCTTACCGGAGATTCTTTGGTTAAATGCTTCTGTTGCAGTAGCTTCTTCGATTGTCGTCATGCAAATCACAAAAACAATGCATCCTCCGGGCGGCGCGACGGCTTTGATTGCGGTTCTTCCATCGGAGAAAATTCAGGAGCTGGGATATTGGTACGCTTTGTCGCCGGTTTTGAGTGGCGCAGTTATTTTATTAATTGTTGCTTTGATTTTCAATAATATTCCGAAAGGAAGAAAATATCCGCATCACATCCGGCAATCCAAATATGTTCATATGAGAAGAATGCTGAAAGGAAAAGATTAAATTACTATGACAAAAGATACTTTAAAATCACTATATACAAGAGATTTAAACAAATTAAAAGCAGAAATTGAATCTTACCAAGACGAACAATCGCTTTGGAAAGTAGATCAAGACATTTTAAATTCAGGAGGAAATCTTTGCCTTCATTTAATTGGAAATCTTAAACATTTTTTCGGAGCAATCCTTGGAAATTCAGGATTCATATCAGTATTAATGAGACCTGGCTGAATAATAACATTAAAGGTAAAATGCTGCGTACCGTATGAACAACTCCGTGGACGTTGACTTCCCATTGCTGCTGTAGCTTTTGAAGATCATTTTCTTTGTCAATTTCTCCGGTTACAAATAATCCGGCACTGTTGACCAGAATATCAATTCCCCATTCAGAGGCTTCTTTGATGGCAAAATCTACTCCTTCCTTATTTCCTGTATCTGCCTTTACAGCTTTTGCTTTTACGCCCAATAATTTTATTTCATCCACAAGAGCTTGTGCTTTTTCTTCAGAATTCACATACGTGAAAATCACATTTGCGCCCTCAGCTGCAAGCTGTCTTACGATTCCTGCACCAATACCGCGGCTCCCACCAGTTACGAAGGCTGTTTTGTTTTTTAATTTAGACATTATTTTAGATTTTTTTATAGAATTAAATATGAAAAATGACAGAACCTTTAGTGATTCCAGCTTCCAAATCCTGATGTGCTTTTGAAGCGTCCCTCAGGTTATAAATTGTAGGATTAATGGTTCCAAAAATTCCTTTTCCAAATGCGTCGAACATATCTTCGGAAGCCAGTTTTATACTTTCGGCATCATTAAGATAATTACCAACTGAAGGACGGATGAGTTTGATACTATTTTTATCTAAAAACGATTTATCAATAGCAGGTTCTCCCGAAGATGACCCAAAAAGTACCATTGTTCCGCCGTTTTTGAGAAGCGTGAGAGACTGGCTGAAGGTCGCTTTCCCAACACCGTCGAATACAACATCCACCCCTTTGTTTTCTGTGAAATGATTTACTTCTTTTACCATATCTTCAGAATCAAGAACCACAACGTGATCTATTCCGTGGCTTAAGGCGTAATTTTTCTTACCCGTACTTCCGACAGTTCCGATAACAGTTGCTCCCAACGTTTTTGCCCATTTGCTTACAAGCGAACCCACACCGCCTGCCGCTGCGTGAACCAGAACAATATCTCCTTTTTTAACAGAATAAGCTTGCTTGATGAGCATTCTTGCCGTTAAACCTTTCGCCATCATCGATGCTGCTTCGTCGAATGACATATTATCTGGCAATCTGATCAAGTCGGATGCGTTGATCAATCTTCTTTCAGCATAAGCTCCTAAAGAAAAGAAATAACCAACCCGGTCGCCGAATGCAAAGTCTGTCACACCTTCTCCTGTTTTCTCTATCACGCCCACTGCTTCCACGCCAATTGTGGCCGGAAAATTATTAAGTGGAAAATTCCCGTTGCGGAACATTATATCGACAAAATTCAACGCGATGGCTTCCTGACGAAGAACCACCTGATTTGCTGCAGGTTCAGCTATTATTGTACTTACAAATTCTAATACGGATGGCGAACCTTGTTTTTTCATCTGAATCACGCCGCTTTCTTGATGTATCATCTTTTCTAAAATTTTTAGTTATACTTTTTTAACAGGACAAAGTTGCGGAAGTGCGAAAACGTGTGCATTGACAAATGCAGTAAATTGATCTTGACATTTGTCAATCCCTTCGAGAGATTTTGTATTTTTACTTTCTAATTTTAATTGATATTTCTCTTGGCAACAATTTCCTTCGAAACGTTTTTTAAGTATGTAGAATCCAAATCTTCATTGGTTTTGAATGCGGAAGAAAAAGAACTTTTGCAATCTGCTTTCAAGAAAAAACATCTGCGCAGAAAACAATATCTGCTGCAGGAAGGTGAGGTTTGTAAATATATGTGCTTCCTGATAAAAGGATCCGGACGAATGTATTCTGTCAACGAAAAAGGCCACGAACACACCATTCGGTTTGCTATAGAAAACTGGTGGCTGGGAGATTATGAAAGTTATAATTATTTGACACCTTCACGTTACAACATAGAAGTACTGGAAGATTCTGAAGTACTGATGATTGACCATAGCGGAATGCAAAAACTCATCGCCGAAATACCTGCAATAGATCTGATGGTGAAGAATATAGATCAGAAAGGAACAGTAGCCACGCAAAATCGAATTCATTCTTCGATAAGCCAAAGCGCAGATGAGCGTTACGATCAATTGATCAAATCCTATCCGGAATTTCTGAACCGTTTTCCTCAAAGTCTCATCGCTTCCTACCTCGGAATCTCGCCCGAAACGCTGAGCAGAATCCGAAAAAATAATCTGAAAAAGTAGATTAATAGAACTTTTCTTGATAAAAGTCAATTCATTAATTTGATAAATGTCAAGTGTTTGTCAAGGATGCAATTGATAATTTTGTTCCTATAAATTAATCAAAAAAAATAATTACAATGAACACATCATCAACACTTTTACAGGACAGTTTATTATTAATCTGGAACAACCGCAATTCAGCCGAAAGACTTGAGCTGATGGAAAAAATCTATGCTCCCGATATTTCATTTTTCGAAAGTGATGAGAGTGAACCTTTTGTAGGATTTTCAGCGATTGACGAACTTATTCAAAAAATACAGCAAGACTGGCCTTCAGATTTTGAATTTATCTTAACAGAAGCTTCGAAATCGAATCACAACATTCAGCATATCGTTTGGCAATTGGGTATTCCCGGTCAACAGCCGGTTGCGAAAGGCGAAGATATAGCAATCACAGATGGCGGAAAAATAAAATCCTTGTATTTGTTTTTAGGAAGTTAAATGAAGTTTTGGCAAAATGCTTTTATGATTTTTCAAAAAGCATTTTCGTCAGAAAATCTTTCTCACCTTTTCCTCTTGCCGGAGAATATTCTCTTCCGTAAAAGATGATCTGTAAATGAAGTTTATTCCAAACCTCTTCTTTCCAGATACTCTTGGCATCACGTTCGGTTTCTACCACATTTTTTCCTTCGGTTAATTTCCATTGTTTCATCAATCTATGAATGTGCGTGTCGACAGGAAACGCCGGAAACCCAAAAGCCTGACTCATTACCACAGAAGCTGTTTTGTGACCAACTCCTGGAAGCGCTTCGAGTTCTTCATAAGTTTGCGGTACCACTCCATTGTGCCTTTCCAATAAAAGTTCAGCCATTCTTTTCAGATTCTTGGCTTTCGTATTGGAAAGTCCGATTTCTTTAATGAGTTCTTTAATTTGATACTCTTCCAATTTCGCCATCCTTTGCGGCGTTCCCGCAACAGCAAAAAGTTCGGGAGTAACCTGATTGACCTTTTTATCAGTTGTTTGAGCAGAAAGTGCAACTGCGACCATCAAAGTGTAAGGATCGGTGTGGTCTAAAGGAATAGGAACTTGCGGATATAATTTCTCTAATTCTGACTGAACGAGCGCCGCTCTCTGCTTTTTTGTCATTTAATCATTAAATTTGAACAAAAATAAATCATTATGCTGAAAGTTGGAGATAAATTACCACAATTTGAAGGAACAAATCAAGATGGAGAAACCATTAATTCTGAAAAATTATTAGGAAAGAATTTAATTATTTTCTTTTATCCACAAGCAAATACACCAACTTGTACAGTTGAAGCTTGTAATTTAAGTGACAATTATTCACAATTGGAAAAAGCAGGATTTCAACTGTTGGGAATCAGTGGAGATTCTGTGAAAAAGCAAAAAAATTTCCACAGCAAATTTGCGTTTCCCTATGATCTGATTGCGGATGAAAATCGTGAAATCATTGAGAAATTTGGGGTTTGGCAGGAGAAAACGACTTTTGGAAAAACCTATATGGGAATCGTGAGAACAACTTTTATTTTCGATGAAAAAGGAATCTGCACAAGAGTGATTGAGAAGGTGACTTCGAAGACTGCAGCTGCACAGATTTTGGAGTAAAATGACAGATTATGCTTTAGTCAAAATCAACCATCAGTTTTGACTAAAGTTGATTTGAAATTTAATTTTTTTTTTTAAATCGGACCAAAATAATAATCTGTTGATAATCATTTGTAGAGAAAGGTTTCTTTGCTATATTCTATTTTATCGGAATCCAGATTTCCTCTTCGGCGAATTCACTTGCAGGATTGTAATCGTCTCCGAAAATCTCAAAATGTGGTCTATTATCAACCTCAAAATCGTTTTCAGGAATGAAAGTCTGGAAAATATATTTGAAAAGTTCAGGACCCTTTTCCGCTTTTCCTTTGTAAGCGAAAACCAAATATTTTCCACTTTCTAATTGGAATTTTTCAAATGCATTAGGAAGATTGACAAAATCGTAAACCTCTGCAAGCGCGTATTTTGTAAATAATTGATCAGGTGTAAAATCGTGAGGATAGATTTGAAGCGAAAATAATTTGTTAGAAATCCGATTGGTAATTTCATTTCTTCGCATCATGAATTTTCTCCAGACAATCGGCGTTTTGTCTTCCTGAAAAGAAGTTGCAATGCTGAAACCAATCAGTTTTTTGGATTCAATAATTTCGATTCGGTGTGGTAAATTCATTACTTACAAATTCAATTCATAAAGATTCAAATCCTCAGTGTCATTAGGAATTCTCACGACTTCTTTGAATTTTAAACCTAATTTTTCAATTAATTTGATTGATGAAAAATTCTCAGGCAAAGTTATCGCGCTGACTTTCTTAATGCCAAAATCATTGATTCCAATATCCATTACTTTTCTCGCTGCTTCGTAAGCATAACCTTTTCCTTCATATTCTTCTAAAAAAGCAAAACCAATATCAACACCGTCAATTCCTTCACGGTCGTACAATCCAACGGTTCCGATTTTTTCATTATTAGATTTCAGAATCACAACGCAATTTCCGTAACCTAACTTTTCAATATTAGGCAGGTTCTTTTCACGAACATATTTCTGAGCATCTTCCAGATTATGAATATTCCTGTCGCCTATATATTTGATCCATTTTTCTGTGTTTACCAATTGCATCAGAAATTCTGCATCGTCGATATCAACGAGTTTAATAATTAGACGTTCGGTTTCGTAAGTTTTTGACATTAGTTTTAAATCTTATTTAATCAGTAAATTAATTCTCATAATATCTCAATTCCTCGTTATCATCAGGAAAAATAACGTATTTTTTGAATTGAAGCCCAAGTCTTTCAATTAGTTTTTGGGAAGAAATATTTTTATCAGAAGTCATTGCTGAAAGTTTTTCTATTCCGAATTCTGTTTTAACAATTTCCATCAGATTGACGGCTGATTCATAAGCGAAACCTTTTCCTTCGAACTCAGGAAAGAAGGAAAATCCAATATCCGGAACAGCAATTCCTTCACGTACGAAAACACCGACTGCGCCAATCTTTTCATTCAATTTTTTGTGAATGACGACGTAATTTCCGAATCCCATTTTTTCTATCTGAGGAAGAAATCTATTCGAAATATAGTTTTCGGCATTCTCTTTTGTTCGAAGATTTCGGTCGCCAATATGTTTTATGAAAGAAGGTAAATTATATAATTCCAAAAAGAAATCTGCATCTTCTAGATCTGCAGGTTTTAAAATTAATCTTTCGGTTTCGTAATTTTTCATATGCAACTTTGTGATTTCATTAATCAAAAATAAAAAAATTAGGGAACGATTACAGTAAAAATATAGGCGAAAAGATTCACCAACAAGACAACGCCATAGAGAATATTGGTTTTTCCCCTGCTTAGTGAAAGCATTACGGTATAAAGTGATAAAGCTAAAAGAACCATCGATTTGATGTCAAGCCCAAGGACCAAAGGCATTTCGTAAATAATTGATACTACCGCAACGCAAGGAATCGTCAATCCGATACTCGCAATCGCAGACCCCAAAGCCAGATTCAAACTGGTTTGGAATTGATTTCTTCTTGCTGCTTTTATCGCTGCCATTCCTTCCGGCAACAGTACAACGGCTGCGATGATGACACCGACCAATGCCTGAGGTGCGCCAAGACTATGAACAACGCTCTCAATAGTTGGAGACAATGCTTTGGCCATTACGATAACCACACCGAGACATATAAGTAGAAATATCAGACTCAGTATGCTTTCGACATTCGTTGGTGGTTCGGCGTGTGGCGCATCATCATTTTCGGGAAGAAAATAATTTCTGTGTCGTACGGTTTGAACCATCAAAAATGTACTGTAAATGACTAATGATGCAACGGAAAAGAATATCAGCTGCGCTTTGCTGAAGGTTGCGGATAGCTCGGTGGTCGTATAATTTGGTAAAATCAAGGTCATTACTACAATCGCAACCAAACTGATTAATGCCATATTTCCTGAAGTTCTGGCGAAGAATTGTTCTTTGAATTTGATTCCGCCAACTAAGAGACAAGCACCGAGAATTCCATTCAGAATCAACATTACGGCTGCGAAAACGGTGTCTCTTGCCAGTGTGCTGGTTTCTTTACCGCCGGCAACCATCAAGGAAACAATTAATCCTACTTCCAGAACTGTAATTGCGATTGCCAGGATAATTGTTCCGAACGGTTCACCTACTTTGTGCGCCACAACTTCGGCGTGATGCACGGCTGCCAAAACAGAACTAATCAGAAGAAGACTCCCTAAACTTGCCAGCCAGGCATTGTCATCAACAACACCAAATAAATAGTAAGCAAGGGATAATAAAGGAAAAATATAAGACCAATGAAGTAAAGACTTTAAACTCATAAAAAATGATTTCTCTAATTTACAAAAAAATAATTTACCAAGGTTTTGTCAGTTTAGTCCAACAAAAAAGCCACCAAAATAGGTGGCTTGTATAATATTTGATTAAAAATTATTTTACCAAAGTAAGTTCGCTAATCAATCTTGTTGCGCCAGCGTATTTGTCGATTATCCAAAGTACGTAACGAACATCCACATTGATTGTTCTTTGTAAATTCGGTTCGAAAACGATGTCGCCGCTTAAAGCTTCACTGTTTCCATCGAAAGCAAGACCTAATAAGTTTCCGTTTCCGTCAATGATTGGAGAACCAGAGTTTCCGCCAGTGATATCATTGTTTGACAAGAAATTGATTGGCATAAATCCACCTTTTTTATCAGCATATTGTCCGTAATCTTTTTTCTTGGCAAGGTCAAGAACTTTTTTCGGAAGGTCAAACTCCTCGTCACCTTTTTTGTATTTGGCAACCATTCCGTTGATATCGGTGTAATAGTTTTCTTTGATGCCTTTGTAGTTTCTGTCAGACCTTTCTGGAAGTGTTTGTACAGTTCCGTAAGTCAGTCTCATTGTAGAGTTAGCGTCCGGATAGAATACTTTTTCCGGCTGTGCTTTTCTAAGTCCGTCTAAGAAAAGTCTGCTGTTTTTAGCAAAATTTTCATCGATTTTCGCATACTTCTCAGCACCTAATTTTTGCTCTTCTACAATTCCATTTACAAATTGTCTTAGTTTATCAGCATCAATTTTCAACCTGTCTGGATTTTCGATGAAATTTAAAGCAGATTTTTTATTAGCAAAAACTGATTCGTAAGCCAAAGTTGAAAGATTATTCACATCTGCTGCGAGGATTGTTGGCGAAGCAAATTCCTTAGAAACTTTCGCTTTGTAAAGAGAAGTGAGAGCTACCAGCATGTCACCTTCCACATTGTCGTGGAAACCGTCGTACGCTTTTTCAACAGCTTCTAGAACTTTCTGTTTCATAGCAGTTTTCCCGGCATCGTCCTGATCAGCATACGTTTTGAACAGGCTTCCCAATTGGTAAGCTGTTGCAATATAATGTGCGTTTCTTTGCAAAATAGAAGCGTAATTACGTTCTACATTTCTCCCGGAAATCTGCTGATAATAAGCTTTTATTTCCGGTAAGACAGCATAATATGTTTGCTCGTTTGGAGACTGAGCTGCCCATTGAGTGTAGATCTGCTCCGTTTTTTGTTTTTCAGCAACAGTTCCGTTTTTCTTTACAGCGTCAATAGTTCCTGCTCTGTTTTTCCAGTAGTTGGCCACACTTGCGTATTGGGAAGCATAATCCAACTGAGTCGCTTTGTCTTTGTCCATATACTTTTTCAAAACGTCCATTGTTACTTTTGAAGCTTCTACCCATGCCGGATAATCTTTGTCCACCATTTGCTCGATTCCGTAAGAAGTCAAATAACGGTTGGTTCTTCCGGGATATCCAAGAATCATTGTGAAATCTCCGGGCTTGTAGCCTTTAAGCGAGATAGGTAAATGGTGTTTTGGTTTTAGAGGAACGTTGGTTTCAGAGTATTCTGCAGGATTCCCATTCGCGTCTCCATAAGCACGGAATACCGTGAAATCTGCAGTGTGTCTTGGCCATTCCCAGTTGTCTGTATCACCACCGAATTTCCCTAACGAGGAAGGTGGTGCACCAACTAGTCTGATATCTTTATAATCTTGGTAAACAAAATAATAGAACTCATTTCCGTTAAAGAAATCTCTAACAACAACCGTATATTTTCCATTCTCAGAATTTTCTGTCTGGATGGCTTTATATTCCGCATCTATCACTGCTTTTCTGTCTGCAGCAGACATATTGTTATTCAATTTCGCATTGATTCTTGCAGAAACGTCATCCATTCTTACAAGGAATCTTACGTAAAGTCCTTTCGCATTGAACTCATCTTTTGGCATCATTGCCCAGAATCCGTTTTTCAGGTAATCTTTTTCCGGCGTAGAAGCTGCCGCAACAGCATCATAACCACAATGGTGATTGGTGAAAATCAAACCTTGGTCTGAAACCATTTCGCCTGTACAGAAACCGCCAAAACTTACGATAGCGTCTTTCAGACTGGAGTTGTTCACAGAATAGATTTCTTCCGGCGTCAGGTGCAGACCTTCTTTCTGCATATCCACGCCGTTCAGACGTTTTACAAGCATCAGAAGCCACATTCCTTCGTCTGCCCGCATCTGCGTATAACCTATAAGCAAGGTTAAGACTAATAATATTTTTTTCATAAGTAAAAATTATTTTAAAGGGCTAATTTAATCATTATTTTAAATCTAATGGTATGAATTTGGCTAAGAGATTAGGCAAAATTCAAAGTATGAAATTTCTACAGTCAATCGCTATTTTATCATTAATATTACTTCTTACAGTTTCTTGTAAATCATCAAATAATCCTATGTCAGGAATGCAGAATCTTCACAAAAAATGGATGCTTGTTGAATACAAAGATTTTACTAAGGAAGAATTGGTAAAACTGGAAGCCAATATCGATTTAACAAAAAATGCTGAATCGCCTGATCGTTACACTGCGAAGATGGGTTGCAACAGCATGTTTTTCACGGCAGAATTTAATAACGGAAAAGCGAAATTATCAGGCGTTGGTTCTACGATGATGTATTGCGAAGGGAGAATGAAGTTGGAAGAATTGTTTGGTAAAGATTTTCCTAATATGACACAGTACAAAATTGAAGGACATTTCTTAACTTTATCCAACGTAAACGGTGACAAAATGAAATTTGTTGCAGCAGATTGGGATTGAGAGAAGACGCAAGAAAAAAGGTAAAAGATTCAAGAGTAAGAACATCATTAAATCAATTTAATAAAATCAAATATTAAAATTATGAAAAGAAGTGCAAAAGCAGTCTGGAAAGGCACAGTAAAAGACGGAAGCGGCGTTTTAACCACTCAGAGTACAACGCTTAATGAAACTCAGTATTCCTTCAAAAGCAGATTTGAAGACGGCGTTGGAACCAATCCGGAAGAATTGTTGGCAGCAGCGCACGCAGGTTGTTTTACGATGAAAACTTCAGCATTGTTGTCAGAAGCTGGTTACAATCCTGAAACTTTGGAAACAGATTGCAAAATCAGTCTGGTAGATGGGAAAATTACTTTGTCAGAATTGACATTGACTGCTAAAATTCCAGGAATCTCAGAAGATGAGTTTCAGAAAATTGCTAAAGATGCCAAAGAAAATTGTCCGGTAAGTCAGGCTTTCAGTTTCGAGAAAACATTGACTGCGACTTTGGTTAGCTAAGGTGCCTAATATTTAATCAAAAAATTATTGAGACTTTCCGAATTGGAGAGTCTTAATTTTTTTCTAAGTCTGGATCTCGCAACCACAATACTGTGCGGGCTTTGATGCGTGATGTCGGAAATCTCCTTGGAAGATAAATTAAGTTTGAGAAAAGCGCAAAGCCGCAATTCGTTCTTCGTCAGGTCAGGAAATTCATTCAGCAGTTTTTTATAGAATTGGTCTTCGGTTTCCATAAAAATCTTGTAGAATTCGTCTTTTCCGAAGCCTTTTGAACTTTTTTTGAGTTCAGAAATAATGTGAAATATCTTGTTGTCAGACATTTCTGTTCCCGAATTCAGTTCGCTCAATTCTTTTTGAGTGGATTGGATTATTTCGGAAGTCTGAAGCATTTGGATGGCACTATTCGTAAGTTCCTTGTTTTTTTCCTCTAATTTCTTTTCCAATAATTCATTTTCTGCAGCTCTTTTTGCGGTTTTGCTTTTTTGTAATTTGAACATCAGAAAGATAATGACTGAACAGAATAACAGCAATACAATTCCGAAAATGAAAAACCTTTCTCTCTTGGTTTGAGAAGCCAAAAGCTCATTTTGTATCATTTTCTCATTGAACTCAATTTCCAATCGGTTCACTTTTTTATCGTTTTCCTGATTGATGGAGGCTTCGGATAATGATTTTGCCGTATGAAGATATTGCAGCGCATTTTTGTAATCTTTTTCTTTTTCAAAAAGTTTGACCAGACTTTCTGATGAATAAAGCTTGATGTCGGAAAAACTGCTCTTTTCTGCAATGTTGTAAGCATTTTTCAAATAATATAGTGCAGAATCTCTGTTGTTTAGATTATCGAGATTGATTTTTCCGAGGATATTATAAAGACTTGCGATGTCATAAGGCGATTTTATTTTCTTCGCTAAAGTGATCCCCTGTCTCAGATTTTCTACAGCAATGTCAGTTTCTTTTAATTTCAAACTGACATCGGCAATATTCTCATACGCCATAATAATATTGAGTGTGTCTCTTAAAACGGTATTCCTGCTCTTGAATTCTTTCAGCATTTCCAATGCTCTCGCATAGTTTCCCTGTTCTTTTTCCAGTACGGCAAGGTTGTTATAAATAATAGAGCCTTCTACAGATTTTTGGCTTTGCGCACTGTTTTCAAAATTTTTAAGTGATTTTTCCCAGTATTGTCGGGCTTTTTTGTAATTGCCCATCATATAGTAGCAACCTCCAATATTATTCAGGATAGAATAAGAATCACGTGCCTTTATTTTGTTGTTGATTTCTAATCCTTTATAATAATAATTGAGCGCCTGATAGTAAGATTCCTGGTCTTTGTATGTATTTCCTGCTGTTACGTAAAGACTGATTTTTGTGCTGTCGGCAAGTTTATTTTCTAATTTCAGAGCTTCCTGCAGATAACTCATAGCTTTTGTTCTGTTATTCTGCATATAATCCACGGTCTGTTTTAGAAGTGTAGAGGCATACCTGTCCGGGTCTTTGGAAAGACTGGTCTGACCGGAAATCAGTACTAAGTTAAAAGCAAAAAGTAAACAAAAAGCCCAACGCATTTTCGGAAATATGACCCGAAGATAGGAAGAATAATTTTCAAAAAAAATAACTTTTTTAGTTGTTTGTTTTTCAATATGTTAGCCCAAATGTATATATAATGTTACCTCTTAATTTCAGTTAGTAGTTATATTGTTATCTCAACAAATATTTAAATTCTTTGATGATATTCTAATATTGTCTCAATAATTATAAAATATTTACAAAATGAATGTGAAATTACTTTTTAAGTGCTTGTTTGTATTTATGTTCGGCATAAGTACAGCACAACAGATTACATTGGATACTTCTTTGGTTTCTGATGACGCGAATACAATTGAAGAATTCTGGTATTGGTCCGGAGGATTTCCTGTATTGGGAAGCGGATTTACACCCAATTCAACAGTTACGGTTTACGATACCGATGCAAATGGAAAAAGATGGAGAGATTTTATAGGAACTGTAGATTCTCAGGGTAAATTTTCTGTTCAGATAAGCGCTAAAATGATTCATTCTCTGAAAGGTGCCCACACAGTGAAGGCAACAGACGGACAAGGAAAAACTGCAAATGCCACGTTAAATGTTGTCGCAAATGAAAATGAAGTAATAGAAGCTACACTTTCAAATAAGATATTGACAATGGCGCAGTTCTTTGATTTTGGAATAAAACTGCACGCCACCAATATTGAACCAAATGCACAAGTTGTGGTTCATATTTTCTCTCCCAATGAATCTGGCTCCGGAATTACCGGACAATACTATGCAGATGCAAACGGAAATTTTGATATTGATTTCAATGGAAATACACCAACTTATCCTTGGGGCGATACAATGCCTGATATTGCTGGAACCTGGAGAATCAATGTAGAGCAATATGGTACAAATTACTATGGTACTACAGAATTCAGAATCTTACCAAACAATCCGAATCCACAGGCGTATGACCCAATTTCTAATGTTGACAATGGTATCCCGGCAACACCTATAACGCGTTTTGAGGTGAATGGCATAGGATACAATTCAGACCCAAACAGTTCTGCTTTCTATGAAGATATGACAGACAAAGTGTTCAGTCTACAGGCGGGTCAAACTTACAATGTAAAAATAAAAGGTAAAAATCGTTTAGATTTTGCACCGGATACTTATACTCTTTTTGTTGACTGGAATCAAAATGGTGTTCTGGATGATAGCAATGAAATCATCAGTGAAGGTTATATTTTCGCATCTTCCGGTGTAGATGATAAATTCACAGAATTCCCAATTACAGTTCCACAAAATGCAATCAACGGAAATACAAGGATAAGGGTTCTGAAAATGCAATCGGCTACGGAATATTCTCTGTTCTGGCCAACTGGTGCCTCAGGATATTATTACAATTCCGGACAGGCAGAAGATTACACGTTGAATATTTCTGGTGGTATTGCAGATCCCGGATGTAGTTTCACCTGTCCTGCAGACATCTATACAAATACACTTCCAGGTGCTGCAACTGCAATTGTAAATTATAATCTGTCTTTTAATTGTACGCCGACAAGCAATACAAGCTGTGGTATAGATTATCCCGGAAATAATTATGAGAACTGGATGCCAGCTTCCAACTTTAATACGGTTGCCAATGATTTTGTGATACCTGAAGGTAAAACATTAAAGATTGACAAAGTCATTCCACATCTTATCAGATTCTCTTACGGAGCAACTGTTGCGTTCTATAAGGATAATAATGGCAAGCCTGGAGAATTGATTATGAATTATGCCACTCCAACGATAGAATCACAAAACGTTATAGGAAATACAACTGGTGGTTCAGCGTATGAAACTGTTATAAAACTTCCTCAAACATTAGAATTGACTTCAGGAAAATATTGGGTTGCTATTAATATGCAGGGACCGCTGATTTCTTGGGAAACTAAATCTGCTTTATCAAACGGAACCACAGCGTTTACAACAGGAGATGGACAAAACTGGACGGCTAAAGAAGGTTTTGATGGTGTTTTCAAAGTAAGTTATGTTTGTGAATCACCAGAACCGCAAGTTGTTTTGGTTCAGGGATTAGAATCGGGAGCTGCGTTCCCGGAAGGCAATACTGTAGTTGTTCATAATTTGGTATATGAAGGTAGTGTAATAGATACTTGTGTATTTAATGTTAATGTGAACAAAGTGCTAAATACTGCAGAAGTTTCTAAAAGTCAAATCTCATTCTATCCTAATCCGGTAAAAGATATTTTGAAAATTTCTAACATCAAGGATATTAACACTATTAATGTTTACGATATGTCGGGTAAACAGGTTTTTGCAAAAGAGTTAAATCAAAAAAATGCAGAAATAAACCTTTCCAAACTGGCTTCCGGAATTTATATAATGAAAGTAAGCAGTGGAAATGAAGTGAAGGATTTCAAGCTTATCAAAAAATAAAAAATTAATTCATAATTGTGTTTTTGGGTCGTTCCTTTTGGGAGCGGCCTTTTTTTTGCAAGTAGAATAGCCATCACATCAAACCATTTTTGATAATTATCAGTTCTCATCTTTGGTTTTTTTGTCGAAAAATAGTATCTTGTCAGAATCAGAAATTTAATTTTATAAATGATAGAAAATAAAGAACATCAGTATGAAAAAGCGGTTTTGGTTGGTTTAATTACCCAAAACCAAAGCGAAGATAAACTGATAGAATATATGGACGAACTGGAGTTTCTGGCTTTTACAGCCGGCGCTTCTGTTGATAAACGTTTTACCCAAAGATTGACCCAGCCTGATTCCAAAACCTTTGTTGGTAAAGGAAAAATGGAGGAAATTCGTGATTATGTAAAAGAGCAAAAAATAGGAACGGTCATTTTTGATGATGAATTATCGCCTTCTCAACTTAAAAATCTGGAGCGTGAGATGGAAGTCAAAGTTCTCGATAGAACCAATTTGATTCTCGACATTTTTGCCCAAAGAGCTCAGACTTCTTACGCAAGAACGCAGGTAGAATTGGCTCAATACCAATATCTTTTGCCGCGATTGACCAGGATGTGGACCCACCTCGAAAGACAAAAAGGGGGAATCGGGATGCGTGGACCTGGGGAAACAGAAATCGAAACCGATAGAAGGATTATCCGTGACCGAATCACCTTGTTGAAAGACAAACTGAAGGTCATCGACAAACAAATGGGAACGCAGCGGAACAACCGTGGAAAAATGGTGCGTACAGCACTCGTTGGTTACACGAACGTTGGAAAATCTACCTTGATGAACGCTTTGTCGAAATCCGATGTTTTCGCTGAAAACAAATTGTTTGCAACGCTGGATACAACAGTTCGCAAGGTCGTGATTGGTAATTTACCTTTCCTTTTGACGGACACGGTTGGATTCATCAGAAAGTTGCCGACTCAGTTGGTAGAAAGTTTCAAATCGACTCTGGATGAGGTTCGTGAAGCGGATTTGCTGATTCATGTCGTGGATATTTCCCACGAAAGTTTCGAAGACCATATTAATTCGGTTAACGAAATTCTTCAGGAAATCGATGCGCATCAGAAACCGATAATTATGGTTTTCAACAAAATCGATGATTTCACTTATGAGAAAAAGGATGAGGACGATTTGACGCCTGGTTCCAACAAGAATATCTCTTTAGAAGAATGGCAAAAAACCTGGATGGCGAATTCAAAATTCCCAACCGTTTTCATCTCCGCTTTGACGAAAGAGAATTTCCCGGAAATGAAGAAAATGATTTATGATGAGGTTCACAGGATTCATATTTCCCGTTTTCCTTACAACGATTTGCTGTTCGAATATTTTGAAGACGAAGAAGAAAATTAATGAATAGAGTCTTTTTATTTTTCTTTTTATTGATTTCGGCTTTTGGGTTTTCTCAGAAGTCAAAGATTGATTTGGATAAAATCAAGAAAGAGGTCAACGATAAGGAATCGATTTATTTCTATGAAAAAATGGTCTATAAATTCCAAGGTCTTCCAAAATCGATTGACAGTCTGGAGGCAATTCATCTCTATTATGGCAGAAATTACATTCCCAAGACGATCTCGACCAGTGATGAAGCATTCAAAAATCTGTTAGAGAATTTCAAACTGGAAAAATATGATGAAGCTATCGTCAAAGGCAAGAATTTGCTTTCCACAGATCCAACCAATCTGGATTTGCTGATGATTATGTTGCAATGCTACGACAGGCAAAAAGATATCAAGAATTTTTCTCATTATTTAAGTCAATTTCAGATTCTTACACGAGCAATTATAGGCTCGGGCGATGGAAAAAGTGAGAAAACGGCTTATCTCGTCAATTCCGTGGGTGACGAATATATTTTAATCAATGCAATCCAAATTCCCAGAGAAGCTACGAGATCTTCAAAATCTGCAAAAGGCGGAATGTTTGACATTTGGGAAAGCAACAACAAAAAAACCTATATCAAGGTTATTTACAATGGCTTTTAAATTAAGTCAAAAACTATTATAAAAATAATTAATGGAGTTATATTACTCATTTTCAGTACTTATTGTTTTAGCTTCAGTATTTGCGTACATCAATCACCGCATTCTGAAGCTGCCCAGCGCAATTGGTATTATGGTGATTGCGATTGTCGTTTCTGTGACTTTGGTAGCATCTGGTGATAATTTTTTACCTAAAACAACAACGCACCTTACAGATCTCATCAACAACTTCGATTTTACTGAAGTTCTGATGGGCGCAATGCTTAACTTCCTTCTATTTGCGGGCGGAATTCATATTAATATCAAAGATCTCCGGGAACAGTTTGGTCCTGTTTTAATCTTTTCAACCGTCGGTGTCGTTATTTCAACGATTGCCGTTGGATTTGGAACCTATTATTTGCTGCCGTATGTCGGGATTACAATGCCTTTTATTTACTGCCTTGTTTTTGGAGCTTTGATTTCGCCGACTGATCCTGTTGCTGTTCTAAGTATTTTAAAACAGGCGAATGTTTCGAAAAGTCTGGAGACGAAAGTTGCCGGAGAATCATTGTTTAATGATGGTATGGCTGTCGTGGTTTTCACGGTGGTTTTACAATTGGCAATTGGGAAAGAAGTCGCTTTGAACGTAGAAAGTATAGGACTTTTGTTATTAAAAGAAGCTGGCGGCGGATTGGTTCTCGGTGTACTTTTAGGATATTCTGCGTCCCGCGCAATGCGTGTTGTGGATGATTATATTATCTCGGTTTTGATAACATTATCCGTCGTGATGGGTGGTTACTTGATTGCCCATGAGCTTCATATTTCCGCACCTTTGGCAATGGTTGCAGCCGGATTGTTTATGGGGAATTTCAGTGAGAGTTTCAAAATGAAATCCGAGACACAGGATTATCTGATTAAATTCTGGGAATTGATTGATGAAATTATGAATGCTGTTCTGTTCCTGTTTATCGGTTTTGAATTGCTTTTAATCAAAGACTTAAATGAATATTTGGTCGCTGGCGGAATTTGTATTTTAATCGTTTTACTAGCACGTTGGATTGCGATTTTTGTTCCGACTAAGTTTATGGCTTTTAAATACAGATTCAGTCCGCAAACTGTGAAAGTTCTGGTTTGGGGCGGAATCCGTGGCGGCGTTTCCATTGCCTTGGCATTATCGATTCCTCAGAATGAGTATAATAAAATCATTATCAGTATCACTTATTGTGTTGTGGTGTTTTCTATTGTAGTCCAAGGTCTTACAATTGGAAAAGTAGCAAATCCAAATAAGATTGCAGTAGAGGAAAAAATTTTAGAAGACGTCAAGTAATTATTTAAAAATGAAAGTCATAGACATCGAAAACTGGAAGAGAAAAGAACATTTCGAATTCTTTTCCAGAATGAAAAGTCCTTATTTTGGAATCGTAACCGAAGTTGATTGTACTAATACTTTTCTGTTGGCAAAAGATAAAAAAGAATCCTTTTTCGCTCATTACCTTCACAAATCAATGAAGGCAGTAAATTTGGTTGAAGAATTTGGTTATAGAATTGTAAATGATGAAGTTATAGCGTTCGATGTTGTACATGTAGGTTCTACGATTGGACGAAATGATGGAACGTTTGGCTTTTCTTATTTCGAATATTCTAATGATTTTCAAATCTTTAATGAGAATTTACAAAAAGAAATTGATGAGGTCCAAAATTCGACAAGTTTGAGAATCAAAAACGAATCACTTCCACCGAATCACATCCGACATTCCACAATGCCTTGGACGAATTTCACAGGTTTGCTTCATCCAACAGATTTTGACCCAAAAGAATCGATTCCTAAAATTGTTTTCGGAAAATTCTCTGAGAAAAACGGCCGAAAAATGTTACCAATTTCCGTAGAAGCACATCACGGTTTGATGGATGGTTTTCATCTGGCGAAATATTTGGAGGCGTTTCAGAGGGAATTAAATTTGGAATAGTCTTATTTATTTATGTTTTCAATCAAGACCTGCTCCAGCGGAGCAATCTGTTTGTAGAAAATAATTCAACCAACACAATCGAGCTCCGTAGGAGTTCAATTTTTTACAGTAAAATTGAAACAAAATGTCAATTTCAACAGAAATAAATCATGCTCTCGAAATCCTCGCCATCCCTGAAAAAGCTGAATTTCTCCCAAAGTTTTTCAAAACCGGAAAAGGCGAATACGGTGAAGGTGACCTTTTTCTAGGCGTCATTGTTCCAGACCAAAGAAAAGTCGCAAAGGAATTTTATAATAAAGTTTCTCCTAAAGAACTCAGCGAATTGCTGTCTTCAGAAATCCACGAACATCGTTTGACGGCTTTGCTGATGTTGATTCTGAAATTTGAAAAGTCAAAAGAAAAATCCCAGCAAAAAGAAATCATCAATTTTTATTTGAGCCATCTCGATCATATTAATAATTGGGATTTGGTGGATACATCGTGTTACAAGATTTTGGGTCGATATTGTTTTGAAAATCAAGAAGAAAAGCTATTAGTTGATTTATCGAATTCTGATAAAATGTGGGAAAAACGCATTGCGATTGTCGGAACGATGTATTACATCAAGAAAGAAAGTTTTGAACTCACTAAAGAATTTGCAGAGAGAAATCTCCATCATCCACACGATTTGATGCATAAGGCCAACGGCTGGCTTCTTCGCGAAATGGGAAACAAAAATGAACAAGAATTGCTGGATTTCCTCGATCAGCATTACAAAGAAATGCCACGAACTTGCCTGCGATATGCGATTGAAAAATTGGATGAAAGTTTGCGTCAGGATTATTTGAAAGGAAGGATTTAAATTAAAGTCTTTCTTTCGGCTGAAAACAATCCTTATTTATCGAAAGAAAATTTATCTTTGTTAAAAACCAATTCCTAATTCTGTGAAGATTTTCAAATATCTCTTTCTTTTCTGCATTTTCTTCAGCTTAACAAGTTGCTTTGACATTATTGATAAAATAAGTCTGAAAGCCGATGGAAGCGGAGAATATGCTGTGATCCTGAATGCCAGTAAAAGCAAAACAAGATTGCAGTCCATTTCAAAAATGGAAACCATCAACGGCAAAAAAGTTCCTAAAAAATCTGAAATTGAAAGTAAAGTAAATCAGGCTTCCAATATTTTCAAAAGTGTTTCGGGAATCAGCAATGTGAAAACCAGTCTGGACTTCGATAATTTCATTATAAAACTGAGCTGTAATTTCAAAAAGATAGAAAATATCAATACAGGTTTGGAACAGCTGAAAGCAAAGAACATCATCGGGAAAACAATTCCAACGCAATTGTACAAACAAAATGTCGCCGAAAAGACGTTCATCAGAAACAAAATTGGAAGTTACAAAAACGATTACGACAAGCTGAGCAAAGCGGACAAAGAGGTTTTCAGCGATGCGACTTACACTTCAATCTTACAATTCGAAAACGTCATAAAATCCCAAACCAACAATTCTTACACAGTTTCGCCCAACAAAAAAGCAATAAAACTGAGTGGAAATATTTTGGATTTTATTCTTCAGAAAAAACAAATTCAGAACAACATTTCATTACAGTAAAAACAGGAAAAATATCAAACTATGAAATCAATTTTATTCAAAAAACAACTTATATTTTTCTTGATATTCTGTTGCGGTTTTGCTTTTTCTCAAACCAAAATCCAGGTTCCGGCCAATGCCGTTTTTTATATGGAAGTGAATGGAAAACTGCTGAATAGCAAAACAAACTGGCAAAAGCTGAATCCAATTTTACAAAATCTAAATAAAAACGATCAGGAAAAACCAACCTGGAAAGATTTCTCGGACACGGGAATTCAGAAAGATGCGAGACAATATCACTATGTCAGTTTCAACGATTCTGTGAAAACTTATACAGCACATTTGGTTTTGGAAGATGCTGTGAAATTTCTGGATTTTATTAAAGTTTCAGCAAAGAAAGAACTTGAAATTACGAAGAAAAACAAATATTCTTTTGTCAATTTGAATGACGATACTTTTGTGGCTTGGGATGGGAAACGAGCAGTTGTGACCGGAATCAGCTACACGAAAAAGTTGCCAAAATTTGATTACGATCATCCTATTGACAGTGTGGCAGCAGTGGCTGATTCTGCGGTAGCAATGATAGACAGCGTTGCAGCTGCGACAGATTCTACTTATTACGAACCTGAAAAACCCTTCAATTACAAAGATGAAATCAAGTATCTGAAGGACGAAATCAAATACCAGAAAGAAGATATCAAGGAACATCAGGAGGAAATCGTTCGCCTGCAAAAAGATATTAAATATCTGGAAAAGCATCACAAATATCCTGAGGAAAAAAAGTCTGCGGAAGTTGCTGATGTTGACGAAGTTGCCTCTGCAAAACCAACGGAAGAATATGATGAGGAAGCGCAAGATTTGAAATATCAGAAGGAAATGGATTCTATCAAAATGGTTGATTTCAAAATCGTGAAAGCCTTTGCGGAAAAGGATTTTGATAGATATTTCGATTCCAACCTCGAGATCGAAACGCCAAAGGAAATGGTCAAATTTCAAGATTTAAATTCCGATGTTTTTATTTATTCCAATTATGGTGAGATTTACAGAAATGGCGTTTACAAGGACGTGCTGAAGCTCTACAGTTTTGGTGATCTGATTGATAATCTTTACAATGCGGACTCTTCTTATAATTTATATTTTGATAAAAATAAAGTAAAAGTAATAAGTAATTATCAACACAGAGACCGCGAAATTCAAAAGCGTTTTTCAGCACTTTATAATGGTAAGAAAAATAAAAAACTGATGTCTTTGATTTCTGACAAAAGTGTAGGTTATTATGCAATAAACGTAGATGGCTACAGATATTTTGACCTAATGTACAGCTTATTCGAAAGTAAAAATGAGAATGGCAAATACCAAAAAGAACTGGAACTGATGATGGAAACGGTGAAGATTGTTCTGGATGAAGAAGCGATCTCCAAAATCGCTCCCGGAAACGGTATTTTTGTTCTCAATGATTTGAAAAACAAAAAAATAGATTACACAGATTATGAATACGATGAAAACTATAACAGTAAAGAAATCAAAAAAACGAAAGACGTTGTAGTTCCGGATTTCACGTTTGCATTTGCGACAGAGAACGAAAATTATTGGAAACGTGTTTTTGAAGTTTTGACTTCCAACAAAGAATTATCGGAGAAATTTGCTAAAAATGGTAACATTTATTATCTGAAAAAAGATCCTAAAAACAGCAATTACATCGATCAAATCTATTTCACAGTGAAAGACAATATTGTCTATCTGACTACTTCACTGGAAAACCTTGCTCCTAAAAAGCAATCGTCAGATTCGGAAAAATGGGCGAAAGATGCTGCCAAACATCCGTCCTCCGGAACGATTAATATGCAGAGATTGCTTCAGGGTCTGGAAAAAGAATTCAAAACCATTTCCCAGAAAGAAGGTTTTGATTTGTTCAGGAAAAATATTGGTGATGTTTATTTTAAAAGCGAAGTGAAAAAAGAAAGCATCGAAACCGAATTCAACTACACAACGCCGAATTCCTCCGAAAACAGCCTGATGTATTTCTTTGATTTTTGTAACGATTTGATTAAATTTTCTGAACCGAAAACAGGGAAAGCTTTGTAAATGAAAAGATTATTCATCTTTATCTCATTTGTTTTTGTGCTCGGTGTTATCAGCTATTTTTTGTGGTCTGTCAAGGATAAAGATTTAAAAGCTGTTCCCAAGAATTCGGATGTGGTGGTTTTGGTTGATGCTAAAGAATTGAAAGAGCAATATGTGTTTTCTTTAATAAAGAATCCATCCAAATGGTTTGAAACTTCGAAAAATTCTAGTGAAAATTGTGGAGTAGAAGTTCCGGATTATATTCAGATTTTTCATTTGAAAGACACCAGTTTTTCCTATTGGTACAGTGTTTTTGAGATTTCTCATAAAGATAAATTGCTTTGTTTTCTGAAGAAAAAAGATTTTAAATTAATTAATGGCATCTACACTAGAGATCAATTTTCAGTAAAAATCGAAGCTTCGAAATGTGTTGTCGGATTTTCAAATCCAAGTTTCAGTAAAATATCTTCAGAAATTCTTAATTCTAAAACAAAAAATTTGCACGCTGACCAACTGATCAATAATTCGGTTGCCAGCGTTTCTTATCTTGCAAAATCTAAAATTCAAAATTTTGCAGTTGATATCAATGATCACAATATTGAAATTAAAACTAAAACAACTGACGATATTTTCTCTCAGATGATTTCAGTCTTGCAGAAGAAGACGTCATTTTTGAAACTTAATTTAGATTCTGCAAACGTTAAAATTGCATCAAAATTATTCAATAAAAAACTAACTGATTCCATCAAAATAAAGTCAGTTTCTGCTGTTTCAGAACTGGAATTGGTGAATGATAAAATCATTAGTTATAGATATGATGACAACTTTAATGAAGTGGAAACAATAAGTTATCAGAAGATTCTGCAGCCTCATTATTCTATCAATTTACAAACATGGGAACCGGAGCAAACTTGGTTTTATTTTCAACAGAAAAAATGGATTAATGCCCAAAACCAGTTCACGCCAATTCCCTTTCAGCCTAATCTGATTAAGAAAAATGGGAATGAAATTTCAATTAAATCCGCAAGAAAAGAAATAGATCTCGGAGAACATTTTTCTGGTAATTATATTTTTCTTAAAAATAATCCGTTATTAATTAACTCAGTAAAATCTATTTCACAATCGCAAAAAGAAGTCATTTCGAATATTGAATACTGTTTTTATGGGAACAAAGGCGATTATTATTACCTGAAAATTACTTTTAGAATAGAAAAATTACCACTTATTTTAAGGTGATAAATAGGAAGGAATTGAGATGAATTATTTAGAGTTTTTTCCTTTGCGGATTGCGGTTCATTATTTTTTACACCTGATTTTTCCGGCAGCTATTGCTTATGCTTTTTTCAGAAAAGATTGGCGGAAGGCGTATCTCATCATGCTGGGAACGATGCTTGTAGACACAGATCATTTGCTTAGCACTCCTATTTTTGCGCCAGACCGCTACAGTATCAATTTCCACCTACTGCATACTTACTGGGCAATGGGATTTTATGTTTTGCTCACGTTTTTCAAAGGCGTTCCCAGAATCATTGGCGTCGGATTGTTATTTCACATGCTGACAGATTGGATAGACCATCAGATGCTTCTTTGAAAAATCTTAATTTCTTCTTGCGTTCACCATTTTGTGATGCATAATTCTGGCAATGTTTAAGGCTCTCAAAACGGCTGTTTCTGCATTTTCACCTTCGAAGTTTTCGTGAATGGTTTCTTCCCAAATCTGTAACCAGCGGTTGAAATGTTTCTCTTCCATCGCCATAACTTCATTGATTGGGAAATGTTTCGCCATCGGATGACCATCATAAACAGGATTTCCCAGAAGAATGCTTTCCCAGAAATTATACATTTTCGGAAGATGTTTGCTGAGTTCTATCTTCGCGACATCCGTAAAGAAAAACCCGATGAGATCATCTTTGATCACTTTGTCATAAAATTTATTGATTAAGATTTCTACATCTTCTCGGCTTGTAATGTCTTTCATTTTTCAAAATTAAAACAAATTAAAATGTAATTTTGCAATTATGTCAAAATTCAGTTTTCCCAGATTGAAGTCGATCAATGATACAGGCTTTGGGGATAATTTTTCCGGAAGATTTATCAATAAAGATGGTTATCCGAATATCAAAAAGAAAGGTGTTAACATCCTGAATCGCTACAGCTGGTACCACACGATGCTGAATCTCAAGCGATGGCAATTCATTGGGTTATTGGTTGGTAGCTATATCCTTGTCAATTTCATTTTTGCGCTGATTTATTATTTAATTGGAATAGAACATCTTACCGGAATCGATAAAAGTAATTTCCAGAATGAATTTACAGATGTTTTCTTTTTCAGCTCCCAAACCTTTACCACAGTTGGTTATGGTCGGATTGCACCCGTGGGTTTTCTGGCAAGTCTGGTGGCAACCTTCGAGGCATTCTTAGGATTGTTGGCATTTGCAATCGCAACAGGACTTTTCTATGGAAGATTTTCCCGTCCGAGAGCATTTTTACAATTCAGTGATGTGGCGCTCATCTCGCCTCACAAAGACAAGACAGGATTGATGTTCCGGATGGCGCCGTTCAAGAATACGTCTCTCACAGATGCCAGCATCACGGTTTTGACTTCATTTGAAATTATAGAAAACGGACAGACAAAAAGTTCATTTTACAATCTGAAACTTGAAGTTACAAAAATTACTTCCCTGATTCTTAATTGGACCATTGTACATTATATAGATGAAGAATCTCCTTTTTATGGATTAAATGCTGAAGATCTTAAAAATACGGACATTGAGATCATCGTTCATGTTAAGGCATTTGACAGTATATTTTCCAGTGAGGTAGTGCAGAGAACGAGTTACACATCAGACGAAATTGTTTACGGAGCCAAATTCGAAAAGATGTATGGACCAGATGAAACCAATAAGTTTACAGTTCTGAATCTCGATATGATTAATACACACTTCCCAATTATTTTACCAGAAAATTCTTAATGATGGATCTTGATTTCTATAAAAAACAAGCGCTGCAGAAACAAAAAGATCACAGAAAATTTCTGGATGGACTCAAAAAGAAACCACCGAAAAATCTGGATTATCTGGTGGTGGAAAAACACGAAGAAACTTTTCAGGAAATCGATTGTCTCAATTGTGCTAATTGCTGTAAGACTACAGGTCCGCTATACACAGAAAAAGACATCAAGCGGATTTCCAAACATCTTCGTATGAAACCTTCGGACTTCGAGGCGAAATTTCTCCGGATAGATGAAGATCAGGACAAAGTTTTGCAAAATCTGCCTTGCTTTTTTCTTAATGATGATAATTCCTGCTCGATATATGAAATTCGTCCAAAAGCTTGCCGAGAATATCCGCATACCGATAGAAAGAAATTTTATCAGATTAATAATTTGACCATTCAAAATACCTTGATTTGCCCTGCAACCTATGTTTTTGTGGAGAAACTGATGAAAGTTTTGGACAAAAAATGATTTCCAAATTAAGTTAAAGTTTACTATTTTTTCATAATTCATTAAATTATGGTTTGATGTTTGGACTTGATTGTCAAATCATTAAAAATAAAGTATTATGAAAAAGTTAATTGCAACAACAGTATTTGTAATGTTTGGGACAATGTTTATCACAGCTCAAACGACTCAGAAAAAAGACAACACAACCAAAATGAAAGACAAGCCGGCAAACGGTACAGAAATGAAGCTGCAGACGCCAGTTCAGCCAAACGGAATGAATAGAACAGTTGACACGGCGACGATGAATAACTCGTCAAAAATGCAGAATAATACAAACAGGCTACAGCAAAATCAAACATTACCAAACAACGGAACTTTGCAAAATCCAAGCACAACAATGCCAAACAATGGAACTTTGCAAAATCCAAACACAACAATGCCGAACAATTCTACAGCAACACCACAAGTGCAACCGGTGAGTCCTGTAGATCCTGCAAAAACCAAATAAATATTTAGAAAAACCAGAGCAAACTGTTCTGGTTTTTTTATGTTTTACGTTTAATGTTATTGCTGTTTAAATAGATTTAAGAAAAGTTGGTTTGATTTTTGGCTTGATTATTAAAATCATTAAAATAAATCGTTATGAAAAAGATAATCATCACCACAGCCTTTCTTGTTTTTGGAACGATGCTGACAATGGCGCAAACCACAAAGAAAAAAGAAATGAAATCAGCCACTACAAAAACAGAAATGAAAGTAAAATCTTCTGTAAAGCAAAACAATACGACCAAAATGGTGGATACTGCCAATCTTGAGCAAAGACAAAAAGAAGCAGATGAAAAATTGCAAAGACAGACCATTCCTCAAAAAGACGGATTGAATAATGAGACCGTCAGACCAGCACAACCACAGCCGGTTCCAGGACAATTAGAATAAAAAAAGCCAGAGCAAATCGCTCTGGCTTTTTGTTTTATGCTTTCCAATCTACAACGGCTCGTATAAACGCCTCTGCATTTTCAACCGGAATATTGGGTAAAATCCCGTGTCCGAGATTCACAATATATTTATCTTTTCCAAAACGGTCAATCATCTCGTGAACCATTCTCCGAATTGTCGCCGGCGTAGAATGCAATCTAGAAGGGTCAAAATTCCCCTGAAGCGTCACAGCATTATTCGTGAATTTTCTAGCTAATTCCGGCGTAATCGTCCAGTCAACACCCAAAGCGGACGCTTTAGATTTCGTCATATCTTCCAACGCAAACCAACAGCCTTTCCCGAAAACCACAACGTGCGTCAACGGAGCCAAAGCTTCTACAATCTGATTGATGTACTGCCAGGAAAACTCCTGATAATCCGCTGGCGAAAGCATTCCGCCCCAACTGTCAAAAACCTGAACAGCCGAAACGCCTTTCTCTACTTTTCTTTTCAGATAAGCAATCGTCGTGTCCGTAATTTTTTGCAATAATTTGTGCGCCGCTTCCGTTTGCAAAAAACAAAATGATTTTGCAATATTGAAATCCTTAGAACCTCTTCCCTCTATACAATAGCAGAAAATTGTCCAAGGCGAACCAGCAAATCCAATCAACGGAATCTCATTGTCCAGCTTTTCCAAAGTCATTTCTATGGCGTCGAAAACGTAACCTAACGTTTCATTCACGTCCGGAACTACCACATCACCAACTTGTTGAGCCGTTCTGATAGGTTCTTCCAGCCAAGGCCCAACGGATTCCTTCATTTTGAAATCGATGCCCATCGCTTGCGGAACCACCAAAATATCGGAGAATAAAATCGCTGCGTCCAAAGGAAATCTTCTGATCGGCTGAACCGTAATTTCTGAGGCCAGCTCCGGCGTCTGGCATCTTGTGAAAAAGTCGTATTTGTCACGAAGCGCAATGAATTCCGGTAAATATCTTCCGGCTTGTCTCATCATCCACACGGGCGGTCTTTCCACGGTTTCGCCCCGAAGTGCTTTTAAATATAGATCGTTTTTAATCATAATATAAGTTGAAAGTTGTCGGTGCAGTTGATGGACTATGATCCTTCAAAAGTTTTTTTAATTACTGACAACAGGTTTGATAATGTATTTTCTGTGCTGGTAAAAATCTCAGATTTTGTAAATGTTCTTAATTCCTGCGATGTCGTTTCTCCGATTGAAAAAAGTAATGTATTTTCTAAAGAATTATTTTTCGCAAAACTACGAACTCCACTCGGACTGAAGAAAACAACAGCCTGATATTTCTCATCGATTTTTGGATAAAGCAATTCTGTTCTGTAAACCGGGATTTTTTTGTACGAGATATTCTGCAATGGTAATCTCTCGTCCAAAATATCAAGTGCAAGGTCGCCGCAAAAATGCAAAAATTTTTCGTCGGCAGAGTTTTCTATGATAAAATTTGAAAGTTCAGAAGCATTTTTACAAAGTTTAAAAGTCCAGAAATTTTGTTTCCTGAGTTCCTTTTTTGTCTGCGAGCCAACCGCATAAATCTTGTTGTAATTTTTCTCTGCAAAATTTTCATTCGCTACAAAACCATTTTCGAAGAAAGCTTTCACGCCATTCACGCTCGTGAAAATTACCGAATTGTTTTTTAAACCGAAAGTTTTCGTTTTAATGATTTCAGTTTTGATGACCTCCACAAAATCAACCGCCATTTCAGTTCCTAATTTCTCAGAAACTTCTTCTTTGTCCAGTGATTTTGTAAAAAGGATTTTCATATTTATAAAGTCTTCGGGAGCCTCAGACTGACATTGCTAAAGTATTTATAAACTTTTTCTAATCTCATCCATCAGTTCTTTCCCGCCGTTTTCCAAAACTTTCACAGCTAATTTCGCTCCAAAATTTTCAGATTCGTTCCAGTCTAAGATTTCATCTGTTTCGATACAATCTTTTCCGTCCAGCGAACAAAGTCTTCCAACAAACCGGATCTGATTTCCAGCTAATTCAGCTTTGGCGCCTATCGGCGCAGTACATCCGCCTTCCAAAGTTTTCAGGAATTCTCTTTCTATCGTAATACAAATCTCAGTTTCCTTATGAGAAATTGATTTTAAAATATCGCTAAGTTCTGGGTTGTCAATTTTACTCGCAATTGCGACAACACCCTGAGAAGGCGCCTGCAGCAAAAATGGGATTTGCTCATATTCGACATCCAGATTCATTCTTTTGATTCCTGCTAATGAAAAAATGGTCGCGTCTGCAACGCCGTCATCCAGTTTTTTTAATCGCGTTTGTACATTTCCGCGGATGTCTGTGAATTCAGCTTCCGGAAATTCCTTTAACCAAAAAGCGCGTCTTCTCAAACTGCTGGTTGCGATTTTCAAAACATTCAAATCTAAAGATGCCGCATCTTTATTTCTTACCAAAACATCTTCGGGAAAATCACGTTCCAAAACCGCAGAAATCTGAACGTTTTCAGGCAAAAGTGTCGGAACATCTTTCAAGGAATGTACAGCAATATCAATTTCATCGTTCAATAAAGCAATGTCTAAATCTTTTGTGAAAATTCCGGTAATTCCCAATGCGTAAAGCGGTTGGTTTAGGTTTTTGTCGCCGGAACTGATGATTGGAACGATTTCCGTTTGCAGACCAAGATTTTGAAGTTTTGCTTCAACTTCGTGAGCCTGCCAAAGTGCAAGCGGACTATTTCTTGTTCCTATTCTTATGGTTTTCATTGTTTTACTGTTTGTGGATGTCGAGGATTTCTTCCATCAATTTTGTGATTTCGTCGGCGCGGGAAGGGTTTTCCATTATGTATTTCGCAAATCGATTCGTGATTTTCTGAACCAGATTGTTGGACAATTCCATATCCTCGATCTTAGCGTAATGGAATTTCTTGTGAATATTGTGCATTTCGTTTTCCTCAATCTTTTTCAAAGTATTTTTGAAATGATTGATTTGTGGAGCGAGTTTTCTTTTCTTTTCCCAATCCGCAAATTCTTTTGACATTTCTTTGATAATAGCTTCCGCTTTTGGGATTTCTTTTTTCCGCTGATCCATCGTTTCTTTGATGGTTTGCGAAAGCTGATCCACATCTATCAAAGTCACATTTTCCAATTTTCCAATTTCCTTCTGAACGTTGTTGGGAATCGAAAGATCGATGACGAGCATTTCCTTGTCTTTAGGAAAATTAGTTTCATCAATAATGTATTTCTGTGCACCGGTTGCTACGATCAGAACATCGGTTTGTTTCAGTTCCTCCGGGAAAGTTTCAAAATCGATTTGAGGAATATTGTATTTGTCGGCAATTTTCTCCGCTTTTTCAAAAGAACGGTTGGCGATTTTTATTTTGGGCTGATAGATGTGTTTTACCAGATTTTCGATCGTATTCTGACCAATTTCACCTACACCCAAAAGCAAAATATTTTTCTCGTGGATGTGTTTTGTCTGATTCAGAATATAATGAACCGCAGCGTAGGAAACTGAAGCCGAACCTGTGCTGATTCCTGTTTCGTTCTTGATCTTTTTCGAAATCTGAATTGAGGAATTAATGGCACGTTCCAGATAAGGATTAGAAAAATCTTTGTAAGTTTTGAATCTATGATAAGCATTTTTGATTTGAGAAACGATCTCGAAATCGCCAATAATCTGACTTTCCAAACCTGCAGCCACGCGAAAAAGATGAAACAATGCGTCTTCTCTTTGCAGGACATTCACATATTTCAGAAACTCCGAAAGCGAAACGCCAACTGTATTGCAATACAGTTCTGCAATGTGAAGATAATTTTTGGTAGTAGAGTAGATTTCTGTCCTGTTACAAGTTGAAACCACGAATGCGTCTCCGTAATCCTGCTCGTGGATCTGGTTTACAAAAGCTTTGATATGATCATCAAAAAACGCAAATCTGCCACGTGTTTCGGCATCTGCTTTTTCGTAACTGATGCTGAGAACGGCAAAATCGGATGTCTGATGAAATTTATTTTTAGTGCTCATTTTCAGTATGCGAATTTACGAATTTTAATACAAAGACTGTTTCCGAATATCATTTTGATAAATTGATAAAATCTATAGATACAACAAGTAATCGTATAAGAATAATAATGTTTTAGAAGATTTTTTGTAAGAGTAATAATATTTAATTTCAGATTGATTTTCAGAATTTTGAAATCTTAATTTAAAAGGAAATTTTAAGGAAATTTTAACCAAATTATTTTTAATTCGTCAGATAGAATGACTCTAAATTTATATCTTTGTAAACTTAATAATTACTGAACAAAATGGGTATATTGGATATGTTTACGCAAGAGATTGCGATTGACTTGGGAACTGCGAACACGCTTATCATACACAATAACAAAATAGTTGTGGATCAGCCGTCTATTGTTGCGATAGAGCGCTCGACTGGCAAACCGATTGCGGTAGGTGAACAAGCAAAGCATATGCAAGGTAAGACCCACGAAGATATAAAAACTGTAAGACCATTGAAGGATGGTGTAATTGCAGATTTCCATGCATCGGAGCATATGATCAAGGAATTCATCAAACAGATTCCGGGCATCAAAGGCAAATTTTTCCAGCCTGCGCTTAGAATCGTGATCTGTATCCCTTCAGGAATTACAGAAGTTGAAAAGAGAGCGGTAAGAGATTCTGCACAGAAAGTAAATGCGAAAGAAGTACGTTTGATTTACGAACCAATGGCTGCTGCAATAGGAGTTGGCATAGATGTTCAGAAGCCGGAAGGTAATATGATTATCGACATAGGTGGTGGAACAACGGAAATTGCTGTAGTTGCATTAGGTGGAATTGTTTGTGACAAATCTGTGAAAATCGCGGGTGACGTTTTCACAAATGACATTGCTTATTATCTGAGAACGCATCATAATTTATACATTGGAGAAAGAACGGCTGAGAGAATCAAAATCGAAGTTGGTTCCGCTGTGGAAGAATTGGATGTTCCAATTGACGATATTCCTGTACAAGGACGTGATCTCATCACCGGGAAACCAAAAGAGATTATGGTCAACTACAAAGAAATTGCAAAAGCACTTGACAAATCCATCATCAGAATCGAGGATGCAGTAATGGAAACATTATCATTGACGCCTCCTGAATTGGCTGCAGATATTTACAAAACCGGAATCTATCTTGCAGGTGGTGGAGCGCTTCTGAGAGGTTTGGCAGACAGGCTTCACAGAAAAACGGGACTTCCTGTTTTCGTGGCAGAAGATCCTTTGAGAGCGGTTGTAAGAGGAACCGGAATTGCTCTTAAAAATATGGATAAGTTTAATTTCCTGATCAAATAATAATTTTTCTCTAAAATTTGAATGATTGTACAGTTTTGATAAATAAGTTTTAGACTTTTATCAGATCATTTATAATTTTTCAATTATCATTTACAACTTAGATGGGTGCTTTGCTGAGATTTTTTTCTAAGAATGCTTTATTCGTGTTCTTTGTCTTCCTGCAATTGGTTGCAATTGTACTTATTTTCAGCAAAAATACAATGCAGCAAAGTTTCATTGCAGCAAAAACTGCGGCTTTCAATTCCTGGGTTTCAGGTTATATAGATGAAGGAACTTCTTATCTGAAACTGAAACAGATTAACGAAGATCTTGTTACTCAAAATAAAGCTTTGATGCTTGAACTTTACGGAAAAGATAAAGCTAAAAACCCGAGTTTCAGAAAAGTTTACGATACCATAGGAGGTGGACAGATTTACACTTTTGTAGATGGAGAAGTGGTTTTCAACAGTATCAACAGGAGAGACAATTACTATACTATCAACCGCGGACGTCTTCAGGGCGTGAGTTCCAATATGGGCGTTATTGCGCCGAAAGGAATTGCCGGGATCGTTATTAACACAACTGATAATTATTCTTTGGTAAAGTCAATCTTAAGTGTCAATAAAATCAAGATCAGCGCATCACTTAAAAAAACGGGCTATTTCGGGACATTATCCTGGAAAGGCGATGATACCAGAACAATGACGCTTTCTGATATTCCAAAATATGTTCCTCTGAAAGTTGGCGATACCGTGATAACCGATGGAAAATCTTCCATTTTCCCGGCAGGAATTTTGGTCGGAACTGTAGCCGGATATGAAGTTGACAGCAAAACAGGATTCTGGGATATTTCGGTAGAACTCAGCGAGAAAATCGGAAAACTAAGTAAAGTTTATGTCGTTCGAAACCTGAAAAAATCCGAAGTTCAGAAAATAGATGATTCATTAAAAGTTCAAATTCAAAAAGATGATCAGTAGAAACGTTGTATCAGATCTGGCTTTGATCGCACTATTGACCGCTTTTCAGATTTTTATTCTGAACAGAGTTGCTCTTTTTGGGCAGTATATTCCGGTGCTTTATCCTGTTTTTGTAATGTTTTATCCATTCTTCAGAAACAGATTTCATTTCCTGGCGTTGAGCTTTATCTTAGGATTATGTGTTGATGCATTTCTCGGAACCTGGGGAATCAATGCTTTCGCAACTACGGTTGTCGCTTACTTTAGAACAATCATATTCCGGACTTCCACAGATACTACGACAGATTTTTTCTCTTTCCAAAGTATCCAGTGGACGCAGTTCATATTTTTTATTGTAACCAGTATTTTTATTCATCAGCTTTTGGTTCAGTACATCGAATTTTTTAAGTTCGACAGATTTTTTGAAATTTTATTTAATGTAATAGTTACCAGTATAATCTCGTTTGTATTCATATTAGTCTATGCATTAGCATTTAAAATCAAGCAAAAAGTTTGAAACCACAATATCTCAAAATCATTTTCGCCCTTTCCATCATTGCATTAATTTTTATTGCAAGGCTTTCTTATTTACAGCTTTTCACAGACAGATATGCCCTGAATGCTGCAAATACATCCATCAAAATAGAATATGTCATCCCGCCGAGAGGTGTCATCTTTGACAGAAACGGAAAAATATTAGTGGGAAATCAGCCATCATTTGAAATTTCTTACACAGCTGCACTTTTAAAACCTGATTTTGATACGATAGGATTTTGTAAATTATTGGGAATCACAGAATCGGATTTCATCAAGACGATGAAGAATATTGAGAGGGAAAAATACTATTCCAGGTTGACACCGATGACTTTTATGAAAAATCTAAGTCGTGAGGAAATGGCAAGAATTCAGGAATTGATTTTCAAATATCCGGCTTTCAGCATCGTTCCGCGTCCACAGAGACAGTATGAAGTCAATACATCAGGAAATCTTTTGGGCTATACCAATCAGGTAAATGATAATGATATCAAGAAAGATTCAACCTATTATTTACCGGGAGATTTTGTCGGGAAAAGTGGTGTTGAAAAATCTTATGAAAAAGAACTTCGGGGCGAAAAAGGAATGAAGTATATCCAAAAAGACATTCGCCAAAGAAGCATCGGTTCTTACAAAAACGGAGAACTTGACAAAGAAGTGGTTACAGGTAAAGATCTGACTTTGACCATTGATTATGACCTTCAAAGAATGGCGGAAGAAATGCTCGTGAACAAACACGGCGCAGTCGTAGCCCTCGACCCAAATAATGGCGAAATCCTGACGATGGCAACAGGTCCGGACATTGATCCCAATCTTTTCACAGGTCCGGAAAAATCCAGAAATCTCTACAAATTGGCTAACGATACCATTTTCGAAAATAAGCCAACTTTTGACAGATCTGTTCAGGCTGCATATCCGCCGGGATCGACATTCAAATTGTTAACAGCTTTGGCTGCAATGGAAATGGGCGTGATGACAGACAAAACGATTTTCCCTTGCGGAAGAGGATTTTTCTATCGTGGTAAAAGTATCAAAGGCCACGGCGGTGCAGATCCGCTGATTCCTTCGATCCAGGTTTCCAGTAACTGTTATTTTACGTATGCATATCTGGCAATTTTAAAAAAATATCCCGGCAATCCTTCAAGAGGTGTTGATGAATGGAAAAAAATCATCAATAGTTTTGGCGTTGGCGAATTTCTTAATAATGATTTAGCGGTCGGTGCAAAAGGCAGAATTCCTTCTGGAGAGTTTTACGAGAAGCGAATGAAGTCTATTTATAAAGCGAATGGATCAAAGCGGACTGATTATAAAAACTGGGACGAGATGCCAACAGGCGCTTTATACAATGGGATGGGACAGGGTGATGTTTTATTAACACCTCTGCAAATGGCAAACTTTGTAGGAGCAATCGCCAACAAAGGCTGGTATTACACGCCTCACATTGTTAAATCTATTGATGGAAAACCTAATCCGGATCCAAGATTCAAGAAGAAACACATGACGATGATCCAGAATCCGCATTATTATAATGTGGTTCTTCAGGGGATGGAAGCAGTAATGATCAATGGCACCGGAAGAAGTCTCAGGTCAAAAGACTTTACACAATTGGCAAAAACAGGAACTGCGCAGGTTCCTCAGGGAAAAGATAATTCGATTTTTGTATTGATTGCGCCTGCAGATAAACCCAAAATTGTTGTGGTTGCTGTGATGGAGCACGCAGGATTTGGAGCGACCTGGGCAGGTCCGGCCTGTACTGTCATCGCAGAAAAATACATTACCGGAGAACTTAAGAGAGAAAATCTGTACAAGAAAATGATCACTTCCAGCTTTATGCCGGAGTACAAGCGACAGTATATTTCCGAAATGAAACGAAAAGGCTGGTACAAAGAGCCTCCGAAAGATACTTTGAAGCTCAAAAGAATTAAAGACAGCCTTCTGGCTATCCAAAATAAGAAATTAAAGAAAGACAGTTCCAAAGTTAAACCTCTAAAAAGCAATTCAAAATGAAGTGGGCAGAAGGGATCGATAAATTAGGAATTGGACTTTACATCATACTTTGCGTTTTCGCTATAATTAATATTAATAGTGTGGATGCAAAATTGGGAAGCAAACAGTTGATGTTTTTTGGAATCTCTTTGTTTGTTGGGATGATCATATTTTTTATGAGAACCAAATTCTTCGAGAATATGTCGGCTATTATTTATGTGGGCGGTGTTTTACTTTTGGTAGGATTATTTCCTTTTGGTACGGAGATTCTTGGACAGAAAAACTGGTACAAATTCGGTGGGTTTACGATGCAGCCTGTTGAGTTTGCGAAGATCGGAACCACGCTGATGCTGGCAAATTACGTTTCTAATCCGGATTTTAATATTAATAACAGAAAAGTACTATACACCGCTTTGGCAATTGTTGCCATTCCCGGCGTTGTAGTTTCGATGATTCCTGATGTTGGCTCACTTCTCGTATTTTTTGCTTTCGTCATAGCGCTTTACAGAGAAGGACTTTCCGGTTGGTTCTTTGGGGTTATCTTTATTTTTGCCACGACTTTTTTGATTTCGATTGCCGTAGATCCATTATTTATTACAATTGGAATTCTTATCATCGCAGCTATTTTTGTCTTCTTTAATTTTTATAAGATCAAGGGTAACTTGATGTTGATCATTGCAATTGTATTCACAGTTGGTATTCTCAGCGGATTATCATATTCCTCCGGCTACATTCTTACAAAGCTTCCAAAACACCAGCGAGAAAGAATCGAGGTTTTATACAAGGGTGAAAAAGCATTTCGAGATACTTCCGGCTACAACTTACTCTATTCCAAAACGGCCATCGGTTCTGGCGGTGTAACCGGCAAAGGTTACAAACAAGGTTCTGTGACACAAGGAAAATTTGTTCCCGAGCAGGAAACAGATTACATCTTCTGCACCGTTGGCGAAGAGTGGGGCTTCCTTGGGAGTACTATTTTAATACTCTGTTACTCCATTTTCATTGGCCGGATTTACTATCTCGCCGAGAATCAGAAATCAACCTTCAACCGCGTTTTCGGATATTGTTTCGCCTCTATTTTATTGATTCACTTTGCCATCAATCTGGGGATGGTAATGGGACTTTTTCCGACAGTTGGGATTCCGCTTCCGTTTTTCAGTTACGGTGGAAGTTCGCTTCTGGCATTCTCGATTATGACTTTTATTTTCTTCAAGCTTAACTATGCAGACAAAAACAGCCTCGTATAAAACGAAGCTGCTCTGTTCTTATTAATATAATTGAAACGACACTAAAAAAAATCTGAAGAATCAGCCTGATCTGCGAGAATCAAGAGTCATCTTTAAATTCAATTCTTCACCAACACCAGATATTCTCAGGGCTTCAGATTGATTATTGTCTTTTCAGAATTAATATTGAAGATTTTCCCGGTAAACAATTCCCGATATTGCCCGTAATAATATTTGGTATCAACACTCGTAGGAAGGTTTTTATCAGAAAAATTATAAATCGATAGAACCGCGTCACTATTTTTTTCACGGTAAATTGACAGAACATCATTCATCTGATTATTCGTTACACGGATCATTTCACCGCCATATTTTCCGTTCCACAAAGCTTGATTTTTATGTTTCAAATCAAACAATTTCTGATACATTCCATAGAACTTGTGGTCTTTCCAAACGATTTCATCTTTTTCAAAGAACTCCAGACTTCTGTCAAGTCCGGCTTCTTGTCCGCTATAAACCAAAGGCATTCCGTTGGCAGTTCCGCAAAGAACCATCGCAGTTTCCAGTCCTTTCCCGAAGTTGGAATATTGATTGCCTTCCCAGGAATTTTTATCGTGATTATCTGTAAACAACATTCTGTAAGAGTCCAAAGGAAAACTCCCGACATCGTGCGCCATATATTCGTAAAGAGCATTTGCACCTTTTCCACCGGTGGTTGCCAATTTAAGTTTGTCCCAAAGTGTCCAGGAATAAGTGGCGTCAAAAGATTTTTTGTAAAGATCTCGTGATTCCCACTCAGCCAGCATAAAGACTGGTTTTATTTGATCAAGTTCTTCTCTTGCATTTTCCCAGAAATCTACCGGAATAAAACCTGCGACATCACATCTGTAACCATCAATTTTGGCCTCTTTTACCCAATATTTCAAAGCACCAGTCATATATTCTCGAAAGTCCGGATTGTTGTAATCAAAATCGATGACGTCGTCCCAATCATACCATGGCGTTGGCTGGAAGTTGCCTTCTCTGGATTTTGTGTACCAGTCCGGATGCTCTTTTGTCAAAGGATTATCCCAAGCGGAATGATTCCCGACCCAATCGATAATGACGTACATTCCCATTGAGTGGATTTTGTCAACCAGAGTTTTAAAGTCCTTCAAAGTTCCAAAATCGGGATTCACACCTTTGAAATCTTTTACCGAATAATAACTTCCCAATTTTCCTTTTCTGTGCTGTTCTCCAATTGGGTGGATTGGCATTAGCCAAAGAATATCAACGCCCATTTTTTTGAGTCTTGGCAAATGTTTTTCAAAGGCTTTGAAAGTGCCTTCTTTGGTGTATTGTTGAATGTTGACCTCATAGATTGTTGCGTTTTTGCTCCATTCCGGATGTTTCAGTTCAACGTAAGGTTTTGGCTGATAACGTGGATCTTTGGTCTGAGAAAATCCCAAGAAAGGAATAATCAGAATTAATAGTAAGTATCTTAATGAATTCATAAGATTATATATTTCTCTAAATTAAAAAGAGTTTTTGATTTTTTTAAATTTTAATGGAAAAATAATCTGTCTGTAAAACTTTGTCAAAGATTTGAAACTTTAACAAAGTAAAAACCCTTTCAGAGTTCAAAACTCTGAAAGGGTTGTATGTAAAACCTTGTTTTGAAGACAAAGCACTCTTTTATTGTAGAAACCCGCGCCCCGACTTGAGCGGAAATCCTTTTTTGCTTGTACTCAAGTTCTATTTTGATTGAAATCGTCGTGCAAAAAAGATTGGGAGCGGAAGGCGGATAAAGGCGCCCAAAACTTAAAATAGTGGTTCGAACTTATTCAAATTATTTTAAGAATACATCTGCTCCTGCAATTCTTTGATCTTTTTATCAGAAAGATATTCATCGTAAGTCATATCTCTGTCGATGATTCCTTTTGGTGTCAACTCGATGATTCTGTTACAAACAGTTCCTAGCAATTCGTGGTCATGAGAAGACAAAAGGATGTTTCCTTTAAAGTTGTTCAATGAGTTATTCAAAGTGGTGATACTTTCCAAATCCAGGTGATTCGTAGGCTCATCAAGCAAAAGAACATTCGCTTTCTGAAGCATCATTCTACTGAACATACAACGCATTTTCTCACCTCCGGAAAGCACTTTACATGATTTTAGAGCCTCGTCTCCTGAGAAAAGCATTCTTCCAAGGAAACCTCTCATAAATTCTTCATGACGTTCCTCATCATTCTTAGTGAATTGTCTCAACCAATCTACCAGATTGATATCATCCTGGAAGAAAGTCGTGTTGTCCAAAGGCATATGAGACTGGTTTGTTGTAACACCCCAAGCGATATTTCCTTTGTCTGCAGGAAGATTTCCAGCAAGGATTTCGAAAAATTCTGTGATTGCCAAAGAGTTTCTGGAGATTACCGCTACTTTATCACCTTTTTTAAGGTTAAGATCGATGTTTGAGAATAATAATTCGCCGTCTTTTGTTTTTTCAAGACCTTTCACGTCAAGAATCTGATCTCCAACTTCTCTCTCTGTATCGAAGATGATTGCCGGATATCTTCTTGAAGAAGGCTTGATATCATCGATATTCAATTTATCAATCATCTTCTTACGAGCAGTTGCCTGTTTTGCTTTCGCCACGTTGGAACTGAATCGTGCGATGAAGTCCTGTAATTCTTTTTTCTTGTCCTCAGCTTTTTTATTAGCCTGATTTCTTTGTCTGGTAGCCAATTGTGAAGCCTGATACCAGAAAGAGTAGTTACCTGTGTAAAGATTTAGTTTAGCATAATCCAAATCGCCGATGTGTGTACAAACGGTGTCAAGGAAGTGACGGTCGTGAGAAACCACGATTACCGTGTTCTCATAATCTGCTAAGAAATCCTCCAGCCAAGCAATCGTTGCAATGTCCAGGTCATTGGTAGGCTCATCCAGAATCAATACATCAGGATTACCGAACAAAGCTTGTGCAAGTAAAACTCTTACTTTGTCTTTGTTCTCCAGTTCGCCCATTAATTGATAATGCATATCTTCCGAAATACCAACATTTGAAAGCAAGGTTTGTGCATCAGCTTCTGAATTCCATCCGCCCATCTCGTCATAGACAACTCCAAGTTCTCCGGCTTTGATTCCGTCTGCATCAGAAAAATCCTCCTTTGCATATAATGCATCCATTTCTTCCTTAATATCGAAAAGCATTTTGTTACCTCTAAGAATGGTTTCAAGAACCGTAAAACCGTCGTAAGCAAAGTGATCCTGCTCCAGAACAGACATTCTTTTGCCGTTTTCCAAAGAAACGTGGCCGGAAGTGGGATCCTGTTTTCCACTTAATATTTTAAGGAAAGTTGACTTCCCTGCGCCATTGGCACCAATGATACCATAGCAATTTCCTTTTGTAAATTTTATATTGACTTCATCAAAAAGAACTCTTTTCCCGAACTGTAATGATAAATTAGATACTGTTAACATATTGTTTTGTAAGTTTGTGCAAAAATACGAAAATAAGTTGGGATGAGGAAAGCCTTATACTTATAATAATTTAACACTATGAAAATAGAAAAAACTGTTAATATCTTCAATAAAAGAGCTCGTTTTGAGTATGAAATTCTGGATGAATATGAAGCCGGTTTGGTCCTGACGGGTACAGAAATAAAATCTCTCCGATCTTCCAAAGCTTCAATCACAGAAAGCTTTTGCCAGTTTATTGATGATGAACTTTATGTCATTAATATGATGATAGATGAATATAAATTAGGAACTTTTTACAATCATAAAACAAAAAGGGAACGGAAGTTGCTAATGCATAATTACGAATTGCAAAAACTTAAAAAAAAGTTAAAGGATGTTGGCAATACGATAATTCCACTCAAGCTATATATTAATGATAATGGGAAAGCTAAGCTACTTATATCATTAGCTAAAGGGAAAAAACTCTTTGATAAAAGAGAAGCTATCAAGGACAGAGAGAATAAAGTAAATATCCAAAGGATATTAAAGAAAAGTTAAAAAAACTTTGTTTATAAAGAAAAATTATATTTATTTTGCATTATCAATTATTTAATCATTTAATTCTATGAAAAATCTAAAATTAGGAATTACAGCTTTGGCACTTACTGTTGCCTCTTCTGTTTTTGCGCAAACTACTACTAACCCTTGGGTTATAGGTGTAGGTGCTCATGGGGTGAATCACGTTGCTCAAAGAAACAATTTCAGCAATACGTTCTCATTCAACAATTTTAAAGAAAACTTATTCGGTGTTTCTAAGTATTCAATTACACCACCACTTTCTAAATTGACAGTTGCAAGAAGCCTTGGAAAAGGTTTGGTACTTGACTGGCAAACGACTGTTGGTAATGTTGACAACAAAAGATTCGCAATGGAAAAAGAATTTTTCCTAATGACAGGTCTTGGTGTTCAATTCAAAGCTGCAGGTTTATTGTGGGATGAAGAGTCTTGGTTCGATCCTTACTTAAGAGTAGGTGCTAACTATTTAAGACATGACTATACAGGTCTTACTTTTCCTCAAACAGATACTAAGTCGGGTGAAGTAATTGGAGCTTACAACGAAGACGGAGATCTTACTGGAAAAGCTAACCACTTTACAGTTAGTACTGGTGCTGGTATCAATTTCTGGGTAACTAAAAACTTTGGTTTAGGTGTTCAAGGAGATTATGTTACTACTCCTGTTGATAAATCAGGTGTTGCAAACTTCTGGCAAGCTTCTGCATCTTTACTATTTAGATTCGGAAACACAGATAGAGATAAGGACGGAATTCCAGACAAAGAAGATGCTTGTCCAGATACTCCAGGTTTACCAGAATTCCAAGGATGTCCTGACACAGATGGAGATGGTATTCCAGACAAAGACGATCAATGTCCAGATGTAGCAGGTCCTAAAGAAAACAACGGTTGTCCTTGGCCAGATACAGACGGAGACGGAGTATTAGACAAAGATGATGCTTGTGTTGACGTTCCTGGTCCAGCAGAAAACAAAGGTTGTCCTTGGCCAGATACAGACGGAGACGGAGTGTTAGACAAAGATGATGCTTGTCCTACAGTATTCGGTCTTGCTCAATACCAAGGTTGTCCTAAACCAGCTTCAGCTTACGCTGAAGAAGCTACAGGTGCTTTAACAAATATCTTGTTTGATTTCAACAAAGCTACTGTAAGAGCAGAATCTGCTGGAAAAATTGAACAAGCAGCTGCTATTCTTAATGGCGCTAAAGATGCTACATTCTTAGTAACTGGCTATACGGATGCTAAAGGTGCTGCAGCATACAACTTGAAACTTTCTAGACAAAGAGCTGCTGCTGTAGTTGCTGCGTTGGAAGCTAAAGGTGTTAGCTCAACTCAATTGAAATCAGTTGGTGTAGGTGCTAGAGATGCTAAAGTTCCTGCAACTGCTACAGATGCTGAAAGACAAGCTGATAGAAAAGTAGTAGTAGAAGCTGTAAACGGCGCTGCTTGGGATGCTCTTCAAAAATCAGATCTTCCGGTAGTTGAGAAAAAAGTAGTTAAGAAAAAAGCTACTAAAAAAAGAAAATAATTCTAAATAATTAATTTCTAAATATAAATACCTCCAATTTGATTGGAGGTATTTTTTTTGTTTCCATATTTCAGTACTTTTGTATCATAAAATAAAACTTGTAATGGGAAGAGCATTCGAATATAGAAAAGCCTCAAAAATGGCCAGATGGGATAAGATGGCCAAAACGTTTTCAAAAATAGGAAAAGATATAGCTTTAGCGGTAAAAGCTGGCGGTTCAGATCCGGAAGCCAATCCTGCACTTAGAAGATGCATCCAGAATGCTAAAGGTGCTAATATGCCAAAGGACAATGTAGAAAGAGCAATCAAAAAAGCAAGTGGGGCAGATGCGGAAAACTATGAAGAAGTAACTTATGAAGGTTACGGACAAGGTGGTGTTGCGTTCTTTGTTGAATGTACAACAAACAATACCACAAGAACAGTTGCCAATGTAAGAGCTATTTTCAATAAGTTTGACGGCAATCTTGGGAAGAACGGAGAATTAGCTTTCATCTTTGATAGAAAGGGGATTTTCACCATCGAGAAGGCGCAGATTAAAACCGAATGGGATGATTTTGAAATGGAAATGATAGACGGTGGAGCAGAAGAGATCGACCAGGACGAAACAGAAGTTCTAATCACAACAGCATTCGAAGACTTCGGCGCAATGTCTCACAAACTTGACGACTTAAAAATCGAAGTTAAAAGTGCAGAACTGCAAAGAATCCCGAACAATACCAAAGAAATGACAGACGATCAATTTAAAGCCAATATGAAGATGCTGGAACGTTTCGAAGAAGACGACGATGTTCAGAACGTTTTCCACAATATGGAATTCACAGAAGCACAATTAGAAACGCTTTAACAAACAGATAACAAATAAAAAATCCTGAAACATAAGTCTCAGGATTTTTTATTTTTATAAAACGCTTTTTAATTATGCGTTTGGTTCAATAGATACAAATGATCTGTTGTTAGCTTTCTTTCTGAAAACAACTTTACCGTCAACAAGAGCGTGCAAAGTGTGATCTTTACCCATCCCAACATTTTCACCTGGGTGATGTTGAGTCCCTCTTTGTCTGATGATGATGTTACCAGCAATAGCGTCTTGTCCTCCGAAAATCTTTACGCCCAATCTTTTGGAATGAGATTCTCTACCGTTTTTGGAACTACCAACTCCTTTCTTATGTGCCATTTTATTTAAACTTTGTGGTTAAAAATTATTCAGCAGTTTCGCTGGTTTCTGTTACTTCCGCTTTAGCAGCTTTCTTAGGAGCAGCTTTTTTAGCTTCTTTTTTCTCAGAATCAAAACCAGTGATACCAGTTACGATGATTTGAGTAAGAGATTGTCTGTGACCATTTTTCTTAGCATAACCTTTTCTTCTCTTCTTTTTGAAGATGATTACTTTGTCAGCCTGAACGTGGTCAAGAATTTCTACATCTACGGTAATACCGCTTACAGCCGGGGCACCAATAGTGATTGCGCCGTTTACAGTAAGAAGAACTTTATCAAAAGAAACTTTCGTTCCTTTGTCTCCTTTCAAACGGTTCACAAACAACTTTTGGTTTTGCTCAACTTTGTATTGAAGCCCTGCTATTTCTACAATTGCAAACATTGTTTATAAATTTTATATTATTCGAGGTGCAAAAGTACTATTTTTCTTTCTAAAACACAAACACTTATCACAAACTTTTCAATAATAATTATTGTGGCAGCATTATCCGCCTTCCGCTCCCAATCTTTTTTGCAGACGATTTCAGTCTAAACTGAACCGGAAGTCAAAGCAAAAAAGGATTTCCGCTCAAGTCGGGCTGCAGATTCAGCATAAAATCACCAGAAAAGACAAAATCAAATTTTGCAATCTCAAATGTATTTCAGCAGTCAATCTTTCTGAATTTCAAGTGCATTTTTTAAAAGAAGCTAAATCTAATTTCTAAAATCTAATTTCTAACATCTATTATATAAAAGAATACTTATAAATTTGACAATCGAAAATTCTTAATTGATGCTGGATTTTATCAAGAAAAAAATTGCGCTCATCTGGGCCAAAAAACATATTGCCAAAACGAAAGATTTCAAAACCAATGCTGTCAGGAATCAGGAAGAACTCTTGCTTTCACTTGTCAAAACGGCTGAGAAAACCTTATTCGGCAGAGAATATCAATTTGAAACGATAAAGAATATTGAGGATTTCCGAACTACTGTTCCCATCGCAGATTACGAAGATTTAAAACCTTACATCGAAAAAATCAAAAAGGGACAATCCAAAATTCTTTGGCCAGATTTGCCGGAATATTTTGCAAAAACTTCAGGAACAACTTCCGGCGCCAAATACATTCCGATTTCCAAAGAAGCAATGCCTTTCCAAATCGCAGCTGCTCAAAGTGCTTTATTTCATTACATCGAAAAGAAAAACAGTGCAGATTTCGTCAACGGAAAAATGATATTCCTTCAAGGTTCGCCGGAATTGCAAGAAATCAACGGCATCAAAAATGGAAGATTATCCGGAATCGTGGCGCATCACATTCCAAATTATCTTCAGAAAAACAGATTGCCAAGCTGGGAAACCAACTGTATCGAAGATTGGGAAACCAAAATCGATAAAATCGTAGAAGAAACCGAGAAAGAAAATATGACTTTGATTTCCGGAATTCCACCTTGGCTCATTATGTACTTCGAAAAACTAATTGACCGTCACGGAAAAAAAATCACAGAGATTTTCCCAAATCTTAAATTAATAATAACTGGCGGCGTAAACTACGAACCGTACCGGGATAAAATGAATGAATTGCTGGGAAAACCAGTCGATATTGTTCAGACTTTTCCGGCTTCGGAAGGTTTCTTTGCGTTTCAGGATGATTATACGAAGGAAGGTTTGTTGCTATTGACCAACCACGGGATTTTCTATGAGTTTGTTCCTTTGGAAGAATTCGGAAAACCAAATGCAAGAAGATTGACATTGAAAGATGTAGAACTCAATAAAGATTACGCCTTGATTTTGACGACCAATTCAGGACTTTGGGCATATTCCATCGGCGATGTGGTGAGATTTATTGATAAGAATCCTTACCGGATTTTGGTTTCCGGAAGAACCAAACATTTCACTTCGGCTTTTGGTGAACACGTGATTGCATTTGAAGTGGAAGAAGCATTGAAAGCTACTGTTGAGAAATTCCCGGCTCAAATCACAGAGTTTCACCTTGCACCACAAGTGAATCCTGCAGAAGGTTTGCCTTATCACGAATGGTTCATAGAGTTTGAAAAAGAACCGGAGAATTTTAAAGCTTTCAAATCTGAATTGGATTTGCAACTCAGAAAACGAAATACTTACTATGATGATCTGATTTCCGGAAATATTCTGCAGCCTTTGGTAATTACAAAATTGAAGAAAAATGCGTTTCAGGATTATGCAAAATCTGAAGGGAAATTGGGCGGACAAAACAAGATTCCACGTTTAGCTAATGATAGGAAGATTGGGGATTTTTTGTCTGAGTTCGAACTGTAAGCTGTGTGTTTAAAGTTTGTCAAAGATCTTAAATTTTGGGTGAAGGCTGATTTACAAACAAATGCTCTAGCCCCGATGGGAACGGCATCCTTTTTTGGCATTGCGGTAGAAACTTCAATCAAAAATACTTCAAGTCGTTTGCAATGCCAAAAAAGATATAGTGGACAGCGGGATTAAGCTCCTGAAATATTAATGACTCACGGCTTTCAAACCAACAATGGACGCAATCAAAGTTGAAACGAAAAAGAGTCTCCAAAATGTTGCTGGTTCTTTGAAAATCAGGATTCCGACAATTACGCCACCAACCGCGCCAATGCCTGTCCAGACTGCATAAGCGGTTCCGATGGGTAGTCCGTTGGTTCCGGAGATGGCTTTGAACATCAGGAACATACTGATGAAAAGACTTGTGAAAAATCCAAGCCACCAAAACATACTTTCTTTCCCCGATGTTTCCTGCGCTTTTCCGAGACAAGCTGCAAATCCGGTCTCGAAAAGTCCTGCGATGATGAGTATAATCCAATTCATTTTGCGAAGATAAAATTTTGAAAATTAATGTGTAATTAATAGCGATCAATTACTTTTGCATAATGATTTCTCTCACACCGCTCCGCGTCTTAAAAAATATAGAATTTCGTCACCTTCTCACAGGAAGATTTTTTCTGATCATCGCCTTCCGAATGCTGGCAACTTTGCTGGGCTGGTGGGTTTATCAGTTGACGCACGATCCGTTTTCTATTGGATTGATAGGACTTTCGGAGGTTGTTCCGGCTGTTTCCTGTGCACTCTATGCCGGACATGTGATTGATATGAATGAGAAAAAACGACTGCTTTTGATTTGTAATTATGCCTATGTTGTTTTGATAAGTCTGCTTTTGATTCCGGCATTTTTGGGTCATAAATTACATTTTACAGGTCACGAAATCACTTATTTTATCTATGCGGTTATCTTTTTTACCGGAATTTGCCGTTCTTTTCTAGGTCCTTTGGTTCCAAGTATGATTCCGAGAATCGTGAAGCAGGAAAATCTGCCTTACGCTGTTACATTGAATCAGGCAACGTTTTTGATTGCGTCTGTTTCCGGGCACGCTTTGGGAGGATTTTTGATTGCGTTGATTACGATAAAATGGACTTTGGTGGTCATTGTGAGTTGCATGGTTTTGTCATCATTATTCTTTTGGACAATCAACAAACAATTTTCTGAAAATAAGAATAAGGATATAAAAATATTCGAAAGTGTGAAGGAAGGTCTGGCGTACATTTATAAAACTAAGGAAATCTTGGGTGCTCAAATGTTGGATATGTTTGCAGTACTTTTTGGCGGTGCAGTGGCGATGATTCCGGTTTTTGCGAGTGATATTCTGAAGGTTGGTTCCGAAGGTTTTGGACTGTTGAATGCGGCGTCTGATATTGGTTCGATGTTGATTATCATTACATTGTCAATGGTTCCGCTTCGTAAAAATCAAGGGAAGATATTGCTTTTTGTGGCGACTGGTTTTGGACTTTGTATCATTGGATTTGGATTGTCGAAAATGTATTGGCTGTCGTTTGCATTCTTGGTTTTGAGCGGAATGTTGGACGGAATCAGCGTCGTAATTCGTGGAACAATCGTTCAGTTGAAAACGCCGGAAGAAATCCGTGGACGTGTTTTGAGCGTGAATTCGATTTTCATAATGTCGAGTAATGAGCTTGGACAATTTGAAAGTGGATTAACGGCCAAGTTGATAGGCGTTGTCCGTTCCGTGGTTTTTGGTGGGGCAATGACGGTTTTGACGGCTTTGTTTATTGGGGCGAGTTCTAAGAAATTGAGGAAAATGCAGTATTAAATCCAAATCTTAATGAAGAGGTTTTTCAGCTTTATTAAATCAATTTTTATCATTCTGATAGTTTGGTTTTTGGTGCATTCAATTTGTATTACGATTGATGGACTGACAGATAAACAGACAAAAGCTGATGTAGCAATCGTATTGGGTAATAAAGTGAATAAAGATGGAACTCTGTCCGAAAGATTGAAGGCTCGTCTTGATAAAAGTATTGAATTGTTCAATCAAAAAAGAGTGAAATCAATTATTGTCAGTGGTGGTTTGGGCAAAGAAGGCTTTTGGGAAGGAAATAAAATGCAGGAATATTTAGTTGAAAATAAAATTCCGTCAGAAAAAATATTAGTTGACAATTACGGAAATGATACGGAGAAAACGGTTGAGAATTCGATAAGAATAATGGATAGTTTGAATTTCAAAAGTGCGATTTCTGTTTCTCAATATTTTCACCAGACTAGAACAAAGAAATTATTCCACAACAAAGGTTTTAGGAATATTGAAAGTGCAAGTCCGGGTTATTTTGAGTTCAGAGATTTCTACTCAATCTTTCGAGAGTTTGTGGCTTATTATAAAGAGGCAATTTGATTGAAATGAAAAAGGAAGCAAACTCTTGCTTCCTTTAATTTTTATAATGCGTTTGGATTTCTTCTGTTGTCGAAAAATGAGGCGATTTGAATATGATTTTTTAAAATTCTATACGTAAGAGAAAAATTCTCTAAAACCAAAACCCGCCGTAATTTGTTCTTTTTATTTTCTGCTCCTATTTTTGGATTTTCTAAGATAATATTGATTTTGCGCAAAGTTTCATCCAACAATTTATCAGAATACGTTTGCGATTGGTTCTTTTTTATCCAATAATCACGCGTTTCATCAAATTCATTTTTTGCTCGTAGTGACCAAATGACTTTCACCTTCCATAAGATTTCAAGAAATCCTTGTGAGAAATTACTCGTCCTGCCTCAATATCTTTTAATCCTTCTTCTATTAATTCTTTCTCAGCGTCGGATATTTCATCCCACCAATCAGACTCTTCCTTTTTTGAAATCAAAGTTTTGATAAACAAATGTAGTTCTTCCAATTTATTTACTGGAACATCTTTTATTTCTTCAAGAATTGTATTGAGAGTAAGCATCTTATCTAATTTTTATTAAAATTAATAAAAATATTTTATATCAAACTTCTAATCTTCGCAATCATATCATCGCCCAATTTATCAGCTTCTTCCTGAGAAAATGCCTCCGTATAAATTCTGATAATCGGTTCTGTATTCGACTTTCTTAGATGAACCCAGTTTTCAGGGAAATCGATTTTTACACCGTCAACGGTTGAGATTTCTTCGTTTTTATATTCTTCCTGAACTTTGATTAATAAAGCATCAACGTCGATATCCGGCGTCAATTCGATTTTCTTTTTACCCATAAAATAACTTGGATAAGTTGCTCTCAGTTCAGAAACCGTTTTGTTTTCTTTTGCTAAATGAGTTAAGAATAAAGCAACACCAACCAAAGAATCACGTCCGTAATGAAGTTCCGGATAGATGATTCCACCGTTTCCTTCGCCACCAATGACGGCATTTTTTTCTTTCATTAAGTTAACGACGTTCACTTCGCCAACAGCGCTTGCAAAATACTCTGAATTCAGGTTTTTTGCAACATCTCTCAACGCACGGCTGGAAGAAAGATTGGAAATTGCTACGCCTTTTTTATCTTTCAAAAGGTAATCTGCAACGGCAACCAACGTATATTCTTCGCCGAACATTTCGCCTTTTTCGTCCACCAAAGCCAATCTGTCAACATCCGGATCCACCACGATTCCCATATCTGCTTTTTCCTTGATGACCAATTCGCAGATGTCGCCAAGATGTTCCTTCAAAGGTTCTGGGTTGTGGGGAAATTGTCCGTTTGGTTCGCAATAAAGTTTTACCACCTCAATGCCTAATTTTTTCAAAAGTGGTGGAATAGAAATTCCGCCGGTAGAATTTACAGCGTCAAGTACAACTTTGAATTTCTTAGCTTTTATCGCCTCAACATCTACAGTTGGTAAGTCTAAAATTTGTTTGATGTGAATCTCGAAAGCGTCATCTCTGGCTTCATATTTCCCCAAATCATCAACTTCAGCGTAATTGAAATCTTCATTTTCTGCCAAAGACAAAACTTCTGCACCGTTTTCTCCGTTGATGAATTCACCTTTGTCATTCAATAATTTCAAGGCGTTCCATTGTTTTGGATTGTGAGAAGCGGTCAGGATGATTCCGCCGTCCGCTTTCAATTCAGGAACCATAATTTCTACAGTTGGCGTTGTGGAAAGTCCTAAATCCACAACATTAATTCCCAAACCTTGTAAAGTTGAAGCAACGAGAGAAGAAACCATTTGACCCGAAATCCTCGCATCACGACCAATGACAAGTGTTAAATCTTTTTTATTTTTATTGTTTTGAAGCCAAGTTCCAAAAGCAGAAGCGAATTTCACGACATCCAGCGGCGTCAAATTATCGTTTACTTTTCCGCCAATAGTTCCTCGGATTCCGGAGATTGATTTTATTAATGACATTATTGAATTTTAAGGTTTATTATTTGAATGCAAATGTATTAAAAAGAAGTGATTTTAAATTTAACCAAAGATTACAATGCTGGAATTTTGTCCTGAATCTTGTCGTAAACTTTTTTCACTTTTGCAGGTGGATTTAGTCTGTATCCAAAGAAAAAAAGCACGTAAAAATCATTCTGAATTACATTCGATCCGTCGTCTTTGTAATGATTTCCAGTATAATTAAATTTAGAACCGAAGAATATTTTCTCAGAATTATAGCCCGAATGCAATCCTGCTCCGAAATTCTGCGTGAAATAGTTTGCTTTTTCTATCTTATCCTGCTGGACATCATCTTTATAGTTACTCCATTTTTTTCCAAGACCTGCGTATGCAAAAGGTGCGATATTAATATTTTTTGTAACGACATAGTTGTAATGGTAACCTAAATCAACATTTAAATCCAAGTGTTTTTCACGGGATTTTATTTCATCTTGTTTATCAGAAAATATCACATATTCATAATTAAAAGAGGGAACAAAACTTCCGCTGCTGTTTTTCTGCCATTCTTTTTGATAATAAATTCCCTTCAGAGAAAAATCTTTATTAAAAATATAAGAAGTAGAGCCGCCAAAACTCTGAATCCTGAGATTCGGAAAGATCAGATATGGATCACGATCCTTCTGCCAATCGCTTATAAAATCGCGGGTATTGCTGATATAATAGCCTTTGCTATTTTTATATGAGAACGTCTGAATAATATTTTTCGGAAACAATCTGAAGTTAAAATTGGTGTAGCTGCTTTTTCCTTTCAGTTCGTTGTTGTTTCCCGGGAAAAATTTTGGTGCAAATGAAACACTCGCACTGATGATTTTATAATCGAATCCAAAACTTGTATTGATCTGGTTGTTGAGTGCAAGTTTTGGTTTAATGCCTAATTCTCTGGAAGAAATTACGAATTCGTCTGTATTGGTATCAATATTCAGTCGAAGCATAATCTTCTCATCATAGGAAATCACCTGATTATTGATGCTGTCATTCTGTGCAGATATGAAAATGCAGAAGTTGAGCAGAATAATAATGAGGATTCGCATTGATCAGCTTTAATTCAAAGCTAAAGTACTGACTTTTTCTGAGATCAGGAACAACCACAATCAGATCCGCAGTTTTTCCCGTCTTTCTTTTTGGAAAATGTCTTTGCCAATTTTTTGAAAGTAAAATAAAGTGCTCCCAAAATCAATATTCCAATGATTGCGTATTGTATGATGATTGAGTTTTCCATTTTTCTGATCTTTAGATTTATTTCAGAATTTGATAAACTATAAGAGCTGAAAAGTATGCCAAAACTGTCATAGCAAAAGTTTGCAATAGCGTCCATTTCAAACTCTGCGTTTCTCTGTAAACCACTGCAATTGTGGAAATACATTGCATCGCAAAAGCGTAAAATAATAAGATCGAAACGCCGGTAGCAAAGCTGAACACCTTTTCGCCATTGGGATGAACATCCAGTCTCATTTTCTCGATCAATCTGCCTTCAGGAGCTTCATCGTCCAGACTGTAAAGCGTAGATAATGTCCCTACGAAAACCTCTCTCGCAGCAAAACTTGTCAAAATCCCGATTCCCATTTTCCAGTCGTAACCTAGAGGTGCAATCGCAGGTTCTATGCCGCGACCGATTTTCCCAAGGTAAGATTGTTCCAGTTTGACGTCAGAAGCAATACTTTGATTTTCTTTTTGTGAAGGTCCGAAATAACTTAACGTCCAAAGGATAATGCTGACCGTGAAAATAACTTTTCCGGCTCCGCTGATGAATTCCCAAACCTTTCCTAAAACTAATTTGAAATCATAGGCAAACAAAGGCATTTTGTAAGTCGGCAAGTCCATTACCAGGAAACTTTTGACTTTGGTTTTTATGACATATTTTAATATTAATGAAGAAAATAATGACATCCCGAAACCTAAAAGATACATTGCCATCAAAGCCAACGCCCGGTATTTTATGCCGTAAATACTTTCGTCCGGAATGATTAAACCAATGATGATGCTATAAACCGGTAATCTCGCAGAGCAAGTCATAAAAGGTGTTACGAGAATCGTAATTAGCCTTTCCTTTATGTTTTCGATATTTCTTGTGGACATAATCGCTGGAATTGCACAAGCCGTTCCAGAAACTAGGGGAACAATGCTTTTCCCATTCAGTCCAAAAGGTCGTAAAAATCTGTCCATCAAAAAGATAACTCTTGCCATGTAGCCGGAATCTTCTAATAAATAAAGAAAATAAAGCAATATTCCAATCTGTGGTGCAAAAATCACGATTCCACCAATTCCGGGAAGTATTCCGTTTGAAATTAATGAATTGATTGGCCCTTCCGGAAGATATTCTGCTGAGAAAGTTGAAAACCAGCTGAATAATCCTTCGATCCAGTTCATCGGATATTCTGCCAAAAAGAAAACGCTTTGGAATATAATTAATAAAATAAAAAGAAAAATTAAATAACCCCAAATTGGATGAACCAAAATCCGGTCTAACTTCTCTGTTAATAATTGTTTTCTCTGAGGAATCTTTTCCGTTGTTTCAGAAATGATTTTATCAATGTTTTGATATCTACGGACAGTTTCCTGAATTTGAAGTCGTTTCGGAACGTTGCACTTCGCATCTTCCTGACTTATGATTTCATTGATTCTCTCAATCTTTCCGAGGTAAGTATCTGCGGCAAGAAGTGTCCAGATTTTATAAAGATTTTTGTCTTTCGTATTCTCGGAAATTTTGTAAACCAGACCTTTCTGCTCAATCGGGATTTCAAAGGTGCTTTGGGAAGTTTTCTTAAATTGATTATTCAGAATCGCTTCACGGATTTCTTCGATTCCAATATGTTCCTTCGCGTTGGTTCTTAAAATGTCAACATTTAGTTTCTGCGAAAGTTTTTCTGTATCTATTTTAATGCCTCGTTTTTCAGCTTCATCTATTTGATTTACAACCATCAGAATAGGAATTCCAAGATCCTGAATCTGCTGAAACAAAAGCAGACTTCGTTTCATATTTATGGCGTCAGCAATGTAGAGAACACCAACGTAGTTTTCCTGTTCCTGAATCAGATATCTGGAAAAAATCGCTTCATCTTCCGAAGTCGGGTAGATGCTGTAAGAGCCGGGAAGATCTGTGATTTCAACCTCCTCGTTTTTATAAGTATACTTTCCGGAAAGACTCGCAACGGTGACGCCAGCGTAGTTTCCGGTTTTTTGTTTTCTGTTGCACAGACTGTTGAAAAGGGTGGATTTTCCGACATTCGGATTGCCAACCAACAGCAGCTGTTTCTGTTTTTTCTGATCCTGCATGTGATCTTATTATAAAGCCAAAACTTCTACTTTGATAAATTTTGCTTCCTCTTCCCTGAGCGCAACTCTGGTTTTTTCCGAGCCGTATTCTATGTAAAGCGGACCTTTGAAAGGCGCCTGATAAAGTACTTTGAAGGATGTTTCCGGAAGCAGTCCCATTTCCAGAATTTTGGTAGGCATTTGCAGATTGTCATTGTCGTAACCTGTAATCTTTCCCAATTTGTTTTTAGGAAAGCAGCACAATTTATCGGGATGTTTGTTTTGCAAAATTCGTCTTTTTAGAAGTGCAAATATAGCTTGTTTTAAATAAATCTAAATAAGGATATTAATCATAAAAAAACCGGGAAGAAAATGTCCCGGTTTATAAGTTTTGAATTATTTTTTCTTTTTGTCTTTTGCAACTGGCAGTTCGATTGGATTGTCATTGGCATTGTAAAAATCTTTCAGCATTTTTTCCTGCGTTTTTACCATTTCGCCAATGCTCACATCGCTTCCCGGTAATTTTTGAGACATCATTTCCGGTTTCAGCATAGGGCGGATTGTAGCAAAAGGATCTTTTTTGAAGTCTGCAATTGTACTTTCAAATTTGTCTCTGGAAACTTCAACGCGTTTTGCGCTTCCGCCTGGAGAAATTTTTTCTATGTAAGAAAGTTCTTCAAAGTTGTTAACTTTTTTGTTTCCCTTCAGTTCCCACGAGTAATTTCCACCGTCATCTTCAATTTTTACAATTAGTCCCGGCAATCCATAGAATTTATAGGGTCCGTCCTGGAAAGGAAGATCCGTTGTAAACCATGCATTCCATTTTCTGCCTCCGAATTCTGTAGTTGCCTTCTGTGTATTGTAAGTTCCGATTTTTACTTTGTCAGAAGTGATATTCCAATTGAATTTTGTAGGATCAACATAACCCAGTTTCATTGGAGTCATTCCGTTTTGAAGGCCTTCTTCGAAAATCACTTTCATATCAGGATAAACTTTCTCTACCTTATAAGCAAATTTCGGCATTCTCATAGATTTTGACATATCCTTGAAAACACCCGCTTTTTGCATTGCTTCAACTTCAACTTTGATGATAGAATCCTGAGCAACCCACGTGAAATCTCTGTAAAGCGATTTATCTTTTGTAATATCAAGCGTTGTCATTACTTTTTCAACTTTAGCTGAATCTTTTTTCGGTTTGAAAGTCAGTTCATAGAAAAAACGGTTGGAAGCCGTTTGAGAAAACACCATTGTTCCAACCATCAAAATTGGAAGAATGAATAATTTTTTGAGAGATTTCATAAGCGATTTTATATTTTTTGTTTCTGAATAATTAGTGCAGGATTTTTTAAAATGTTACAGAATTATTCATACATTTTTTTGATGGATTCATTCAAGGTCTTATAAATATGAAGTTGCTCCTCATTTTTAATCAATTCTTCGTGGAGTTTTAAAACTCTCTCGTCGCCTCGTACAGCTGGTCCTGTTTGGGCGAGTTTAGGCTCGATGTGCTGGATTTTCTCAAAGGTTTCATTAATCAGAGGAAGGAAATAATTAAAATCCAAATCCTGAGAATCTGATATTTCCTTGGCTCTTGCAAAAAGATGATTCACAAAGTTGCAGGCAAAAACTGCTGTCAGATGGATGTATTTTCTATTTTCGTAAGTTGAAACTTCAACACTATCTGAAATGATGGAAGCTAATTCAAACAAAGATTTTTCATCAATTTGATTATCAGCTTCTATGAACAAGGGAATTTTGGAATAATCCAGATCTTTGGTTTTCGAGAAAGTCTGGAGCGGATAAAAACTGGCTTTTCTGTAATTTCCTTTTAAGATTTCCTTTGGAAGAGAACCGGAAGTGTGAGCAACCAGCGCATTTTCATTTTTAATTAATTCAGAAACATTTTCCACAGCAGAATCGGAAACGGCGATGATGTAAAGTTCAGCTTCATCTAATTTTTCTGTTGAATAAGGAATGTCAAACTCATTTGAAATCTTCGAAAGTTCAATCTCATTTCGTCCAAAGATTTGTTTAACCTTAATATTATTCTGAGTGAAAGCTTTTGCCAAATGATAAGCTACATTTCCCGAGCCGATAATTATTGTTTTCATATAACAAAGATAAGATTTTGATGATTTGGATTTGATTAATAATATTTAAGGCTCGATTTTAGATTTAGGTTTTATCCAAAGAAATTGAAAAAATAATTTAACTTTGGTCTTATTTTTTAATCAAAACTACGAACATCTGAATGAAGCTCAAAGATGAGGAAATTGTAAATCTGTTTGCTACACCTCAAACGGTAGAGAAAGGTTTGCGTGCGATGATGGATGCTTATCAGAGTCGTCTTTACTGGCATATCCGGCGGTTGATTGTAGATCACGACGGCGCTCAGGATGTTTTACAGGATACATTTATCAAAGCGTATCAGAATATTCATCAGTTCAAAAATGACAGCAAATTGTACACCTGGCTGTACAGAATTGCGACCAATGAGGCTTTGCAGGCTCTCAATAAAATGAACAGGATGAAAAAGACAGATGAAGATGCGGAATATCACATGCAGAATCTGGTGGCGGACAATGCCGGACAGGATGCTGAAGAGATTCAGGTTTTTTTGCAGAAGGCAATTCAGACTTTGCCGGAAAAGCAGAAATTGGTCTTTAACATGAGATATTATGATGATTTGCCTTATGAGGAGATTTCGAAGATTCTGGATATGTCGGTCGGAACTTTGAAAACGAATTATCATTACGCAAAAGATAAAGTGGAACAATACATTAAAGATAATTACTCGCAAGAGTTCTAAAGAAAATAAAGGAAATGAAAATAGATATAGAAAAACTCAACAGAAAAACACCTTATCCGGAACCTTCGGAGGATTTTTTTACACAAATGCAGGCGAATGTGATTTCTAAAACAGTTGGACAAAATCCAGTTGTTGCGATGAAAGAAACTAAAGTTTTCTCCCTCAATGTTAAATGGATGGCTGCTGCTGCCGTTATTTTGATCGGTGGAATCACCGCATTTTTTAGTCTTAATAATAATCCGGAAGTCTCTATGGCTCAGCAAGCGCCAATTGTTGACAGTGTTTACGAAATTGAACACCCGATTCAAAAACCATCTACAGATCTATTGGCAGAAAATGTGATTTCGGCAGAAACTCAGAATGAAATTTCGGAACCAAAAATTTTGAGAACCAATTCTGCAATTGCAGCTTCTAAATCTAAAAATGAAGTTTCATCTGATAGATATATGACTGACAGACAGGATTACGCTGTTGCAACAAAAAACGGATCTAAAATGGATGTGGAAAAAGTATTGGCCGCTTTCACACCGGACCAATTGAAAGATATTGACAGAAATAGCGAACAAGACGTGTATCTCGATCTGTATAATTAATTAAAAATCAGAAAAATGAATAAATTCTTATTAATGATTTTGATTGCAGGATTTTCCTCCGCACACACCGCGAAAGGTCAACAACGGAATTCTGGAAATACAGCTGGCAGAAATAGTACTTCATCACCTACATTTAGAAGTGGTTCTGCAAGTTCATTATCGCCCTCGGGAACTATGCAAAGACAACAGTCTATTCCAAGAACATCTGAGTGGCAGTCGATGAATATGAAAGAAAGAAAACAAGCTGTAAGCAATATGTCTGTAAAAGACCGAACCGTTTTCCTTCAAAATATAAAACAGAATATTGTGATTGATGATCTTGATATTCCAAAAGAAAAACAGGATGAATTCAAAACGATGTATGCAGAATATCAAAATAATCAGAAACAGATTAAGGAAAGATTTCACGTCGATAAAAATCTGGATAACCTTTCTGACGAAGAAGCAACAAAACGCCTGGATCAAAGCTTTGAAGTGGGACAGCAGCTTCTGAATAACAGAAAAACTTATGCGGATAAATTCTTAAAAATACTGACGCCGCAACAGGTTCTTACCCTTTTCCAGACAGAAGGGAAAATGCGGGAAAAAATGCTGGACAAAAAGAATGATAAATAGTTTCAAAACCTCTAATTTTTAGAGGTTTTTTTTATTTTATCTCGCACATTTGCAATTGTCTGTAATTTATTTTCCTATTCTGTGAAAAATATGTATTTTCGCACACTATTATAAATACATACTATAAAATGGCAATTTTAGGCGAAATTAGAAAAAGATCATGGCTTCTGTTGGGCGTAATAGCTTTGGGGTTGTTAGCATTTCTTTTCAACGCAGATACCTTTGATAAGTTATTTTCAAAGAATCCAAATGTTTTTGGACAGGTCAATGGCGAAGATATTACAAGAGACGAATTCAATGACCAGTTGTTTATTATGCAACAGCAGGCTCAGCAGCAAGGACAGCCTACAAAAGGTTTGGAAGAGCAGGCTTGGCAGATTCTTGTACAGTCCAAACTGATCAAACAGCAATTTGACAAAACAGGATTGACGCTTTCAGATGAAACTTTCTGGAGCCAGTTGCAATACGATCCTATTTTCGCTCAGAATCAACAATATTTTGATGAGAAAGGTAATTTCAAACTTAAAGAGATTAAAGGCGAGATAGAAAAATCTCAGGCAACGAATCCTGAAAATTATACTTTCTGGTTGAAAAATAAAAAAGCAATCGAGTACAGAATGATGGCCAGAATGCTTTTCGGAAACATCACTTCCGGAATCACAACCAGCAAAAAAGAAGCTGAGTTGATGGTGAAATTTCGTGATGAAGTTGCAAACATCGATTTTGTGAAAGTTGATTACCTTGAATTTTCTAAAAAGAATAATGTAAAAGTAACAACTCAGGATCTTGCAGATTATATCAAGTTACATCCTACAAGATTCAAAGCGACAGCCAGCAGAAATATTGCTTATGCCTATTTCCCAGCTGCACCAAGTGCCTCTGATGATGCTGCAACGCTTAACGAGATCAATAAACTTTTCCTAAAAGGAACTGATGCTTCAAACGGAACGGAAAACTTCCAGAACACAAAGAATGATTCTATGTTCGTGGAACTTAATTCTGATGTGCCTTTCATTCCTCAGTATGTAAGTCCAGCTCAATTGCCAACAGAGTTGAAAGATAAAATTGCAACTGCAGCTATCGGACAGACTTTTGGTCCTTACAAAGAGCAAACGCTTTACGTAGTTTCAAAATTATTGGACAAAAAAGCTTCTGACTCTACATTGTCAAAACATATTTTAATTGCTTATAAAGGCGCAGAAAGATCTACAGCAACCAGAACCAAAGAAGCGGCTAAGAAAACTGCAGACAGTTTATTGGCAGTGATAAAAGCTGACCCTGCAAAATTTGCTGAAGGACTTAAATTGTCTGATGAGCCAAACGCCGTAGAAAGAAACGGAAGCGTGGGTTGGACAACACCAGCAAGTCAGTTTGCGCCAGGATATCTTAGTTTCTTAGCGAATAACACAAAAGGCGCCACCGGATTACAGGAAACAGCTTTCGGATATCACATCATCAATGTTGAAGATAAGAAAAGCGGCGCAATGACTTATAAAATTGCACACCTTGCTAAAAATATCAAAGCTTCTGACAAAACTGAAAACCAGGTTCTGACTCAAGCGACAAGATTTATCCAGCAGACTGAAGGTAAAAGCTTTAACCAGTTCAAAAACTTAGCTGAGAAAAACAAATACAGATTTGATAATCCTAAAACTGTAGGAAGATTTCAAGGAACACTTCCGGGATTGGGAACAGACAAAGATGCAGACGTAATTACTTGGGCTTTTGATAAGAAAAGAGAAATCGGAGATACAGATATTTTTACAGTAGAAGGTACTGGCGACAGAATCGTAGCTTACGTGGTAGGAAAACAGGATGAAGGTCTTGCTGATCCTGAAACTGTAAGAGATCAAATCGAGCCAATTGTAAAAAATAAAGTTCTTGCCAAGAAAATCCTAGAGAAAATCAATGCAGGGAAATATGCTTCACTTGACCAGGCTGCAAAAGCACTTGGAACAACAAAACCAAGCGCGACGGTTAATATGTTCAATCCTTCTGTAAATGGTGCAATGGAACCTAAAGTTGCAGGAGCGGCATTTGGAGTTGCTGTAAACAAATTATCTCAACCAATCGAAGGGATGACTGGTGTTTATTTGGTAGTTAAAAAATCAGTTACAACTAACAAGTTGCCAGGCGATATCAAACAAATTACTGAGTCTATTACACAGCAGAATTCTCAGCAGTTTACAGGCGCATTCCTGAAGAGCCTTCAGGATAATGCAAAAATCAAAGATTACAGAATTGAAGTTTGGGATAAGAATCCACAGCAATAATTTTAAAATATTTTAGAATAAGCAAAAGCGGCATAATTGTCGCTTTTGTTGTTTTTTATTTATAATTATTATAAATCCAATATTCATATATTTGCTAATTAGTAAAACTCAAAAACGTGAATTTAAGTAAAGAATTAAAAACAGGGCTGATAGCTATTTTCGCCATAATAGGTTTCGTTGTACTTTATCAATTTATGAAAGGCAAAAGCCTTTTTACGACAGATAATGTTTTCTATGTGAAATATGACAATGTTGAAGGTCTTGCTGTTTCCAATCCTGTTTCTATAAACGGACTGAAAGTAGGACAAGTGGATGAAATAAAGCCTATAACAACTGGTGGTAAATTGCATTTTGTTGTTAAGTTAACTATTGATGATAATTTTCAATTTTCCAAGAGATCTACAGTTGAGATTTTCGAACCTGGATTGATGTCTGGTAAGGAGATGAGAGTCAACTTGTTCTATGGTGGGGAAACTGCAAAAGACGGAGATACATTGGCCGGTAATTATCAATTGTCAATGCTGAATTCATTGTCTTCTCAAGTAAAACCGGTTAAAGATCAATTGTCAAATGTCTTATTGAAATTAGACTCTACACTTGCCAGCACAAACAAAATCGTTGATGAACAAAATAGAAGAGAAATCAAATTGTTGCTTTCAAATCTTAATAAAACTATTGAGTCTTTCAAAGGTGCATCTGACAGAACAAATTCTATCCTTGCTAATAACGAAAAAGGCTTGCACGAAGTTGTTGAAAACGCAAATGCTGCCATGTTGACAGCTAATAAAACTTTGGACAAATATGGTTCAGTTGCAGAACGTGTAGATATTGAAAAACTGAATGGAACAATTGACCAATTCAACCAAACAGCTGGCAAATTGAATAACGTTATTTCCGGCATACAAAACGGCGAAGGTTCTCTTGGTAAATTGGCAAAAGATGAAGAGCTTTACAATAATCTTACAAAGACTTCAAAGAATCTTAATGAGCTTGTGGAAGACTTCAAAGCCAATCCTAAGAGATACGTGAACTTCTCGGTTTTTGGTAAAAACGCAGATAAAAAATAATATATGCAATATATCGATAATGCTATTTTCCTGATTCTTTTAATTGCTGGTTTTGGACTGTTTTTTAAAAGTCTGAAAGAAATTTACCGCAATATCAAATTAGGAAAAGAGATCAACAGAACAGACAGAAAAGCAGAACGATGGGCCATTATGACCAGAGTTGCACTTGGACAGAGCAAAATGGTAAAACGCCCGATCGCAGGAGTTTTACATATTTTCGTCTATGTAGGTTTTGTGATTATCAATATTGAATTATTAGAAATTATTATCGATGGAATCTTTGGAACCCATCGTTTCTTACAAAGTGTTCTAGGCGATTCATTATACGCATTTTTCACAGCAACTCTTGAAGTTTTAGCACTGTTGGTTGTGATTGCAGTGGTAGTTTTTTTCATCAGAAGAAATTTCTACGGTGTGAAAAGACTGACAATGAAAGAACTTTTCGGCTGGCCAAAGAAAGATGCCAATTGGATCTTGATCATTGAGTTTGCTTTGATGGTTGCTTTCTTTACAATGAATGGAGCTGATTATTATTCCGATGCCAATCGTTTTGCAAGTAATTTTCCAATTTCAAGATACCTGTTTCCATTCTTTCAGAATTTCGGTTTAGAAACACTTCATATTATCGAAAAATCGGCTTGGTGGTTTCACTTTGTCGGGATTTTGTTCTTTATGAATTATCTTTATTATTCAAAACATCTTCATATCATTTTGGCATTTCCAAATACTTGGTTTTCCAATCTTGAGAAAAAAGGGAAATTCAATAATCTGGATTCTGTTACCAAAGAAATTAAGTTGATGATGGATCCAAATGCAGATCCTTACGCTGTTCCCGCTGAAGGTGAAGCAGAAGTTCCTTCGAAATTTGGCGCAGAAGATATTTTCGATCTTAATCAGCATCAGTTGATGAGTGCTTATTCCTGTACAGAATGCGGAAGATGTACTTCGGTTTGTCCTGCGAATATTACGGGTAAAAAATTATCTCCAAGATTGATTATGATGAAAACCAGAGATCGCCTTGAGGAAGTTGGAAAAAATATCAATCAAAACGGCGGTAAGTTTGTAGACGATGGTAAAAAACTAGTCAACGATTATATTACGAAAGAAGAACTTTGGGCTTGTACGACTTGTAACGCTTGTGTAGAAGCTTGTCCGGTTCTGATAGATCCTTTATCCATCATTTTCGAAATGAGAAGATTTTTGGTAATGGAGCAATCTGCAGCGCCACAGGAATTAAATCTGATGATGACCAATGTGGAAAATAATGCTGCGCCTTGGCAGTACAATCAGGCAGATCGTGTGAACTGGGCGAAAGATTAATTTGCAAAAAACTAAAGTAAAAGGACTTTTTACATAATACAAAATACATTTTACAACAAATGGATTTCACTATAAAAACGATGGCGGATTACGCTGCTGAAGGCAAATCCCCCGAAGTTCTCTTCTGGGTTGGATGTGCCGGAAGTTTTGATGATCGTGCGAAAAAAATAACCAAAGCGTTCTGTAAAATTCTAAATAAAATTGGAGTTGAATTCGCTGTTCTTGGACAAGAGGAATCCTGCACAGGCGATCCCGCAAAACGTGCCGGAAATGAATTTGTTTTCCAAATGATGGCTTTGACCAACATCGAAGTTCTGAATGCTTACGAAGTCAAAAAAATAGTAACGGCTTGCCCGCATTGTTTCAATACTTTGAAGAATGAATATCCAAGTTTGGGCGGGAATTATGAAGTTCTGCATCATACTCAATTCCTGAAAGATTTGATGAATGAGGGCAGACTGAAAATAGAAGGCGGAAGTTTCAAAGGAAAAAAAATCACCTTTCATGATCCATGTTATCTTGGAAGAGGCAATGACGAATATGAGGCGCCAAGAATGCTTCTTGAAAAACTGGACGCAGAATTGGTGGAAATGAAACGCTGCAAAACCAACGGACTCTGTTGTGGAGCCGGAGGTGCACAGATGTTCAAAGAGCCGGAAAAAGGTTATAAAGATGTGAATATTGAAAGAACAGAAGAAGCGCTTTCTTTCGAGCCGAAAATTATTGCAACGGGTTGTCCTTTCTGTAATACAATGATGACAGATGGTGTAAAGCATTTCAATAAAAATACAGAGGTAGAAGTTAAAGATATTGTTGAGCTTTTGGCTGAAGCAGAAGATTTGTAACTTTCATTACTATTATAATTATAAAGCCCAGATCATTTCTGGGTTTTTCGTTTTTACAGAATTGGATAAAAATCCGTAATTTTATATCTTTAAATTATTAAAATGAAAATCGAGGAATCAAGTATTGTAGAAACAAACGATTATCGGGTTATTATATATCCGGCTTCCAGACCTTTTACAGCAAAGGAAAGCAAAACCATTGCTGAGAAATTATACGATTTCTTAGGCGATTGGGCTGCTCACGGAAAAGAACTGTCTTCTTCTTTTAAAATTGAAAAAAACCAATTCATCATTATTTGTGTAGATGAAGAAAAAGAACCGGCTTCCGGTTGCAGCATTGATGCTTTGGGAAAAATAATGAGAGAGCTGGATTTCGAATTTGAACTTGGATTGTTTGACAGGATGAAAGCCAGCTTTATAGAGAATGGTGAAGTCAAAACTTTGAAGCTTTCTGACTTTAAAAATAAAGTAAGAAGCGGCGAATTATCAAAAGATATAGAGGTTTTCGATTTTTCCAAGAACACTTACCTTGATTTCCTGAGCCATTTTATCCAGCCTTTCAACAGAAGTTGGGCCGCGTCAATATCTTAGTTTTTCATAAAGTCAAGATTCTTCAATTTCAAAATTAAACTTTGAAAATACTTTTTCTTTCTTCCTGGTTTCCGAATAAATTAGAACCTACAAATGGCAACTTTGTGCAGCGTCACGCAGAAGCTGTTGCGCTAAAGCACGATGTGGAAATTCTCCATACGATAGGAGATTTTAGTCAAAAAGAAACGTTCATTTTCGATGATAAAGTTATTAATGGAATCAGGACTTTGATTATTTATTATAAAAACTCTAGAAACCCGATTCAGAATTTTATTAGACGAATGAAGGCTTATAAAGAGGGATTTGCCAAAATGCAAAAACCGGATTTGGTTCACGCCAATGTTCTTCACAACAATATGCTTTTCGCTGTTTTTCTGAAAAAGAAATATCAAATTCCGTTTGTGGTATCAGAGCATTGGTCCAGTTTTCTAAAGATTAATAGAGCCAAACTTTCTTTCGCCACATTAAGTATCGCTCGTTTTATAGCGAAAAATGCATCTTATTTATTCCCAGTAAGTAAAGACTTGATGGAAGATCTAAAGAAATTGAAACTTGGGAAAGACTTTAAAGTGATAGGTAATGTGGTAGATACAGGTCTTTTTTTTCCTATTGGCTCTCGTGCAAAAACTTTTACATTTCTACATATATCGAGTCTGCTACCACTTAAAAATCCCGATTTTATAATAGAGACTGCTATTCGCCTTAGGAAAGAGTTCCTTAATTTTGAATTTCATATTGGTGGAGACGGAGATGTAGAAAGGTTAAATAGAATTATAAAAAAACATACTGCTGAAGATTATATTAAGACATTTGGAGAAATCTCTCATAGGGAAGTAGCTGAAAAGATGAAAAATAGTAATTGTTTTATTCTCTTCAGTAATTACGAAAACTTACCCTGTGTTCTTCTCGAGTCCATTTCTTCCGGGACACCAGTTATTGCTACTCGTGTAGGTGGGATTCCAGAAATTGTAAATAATAATCAGGGAATCCTTATCGATAAATCTACGGAAGAATTATATTTGGCTATGAAAACAATACTGACTGGAAATCACATAATGGATTCTCCAAATGAACTCCATCAATATATTGTAGATAATTTTTCTATGTCAAAAATCGCCAAAGATTTTGATGAAGTTTATAATTGTGTTGTTTAAATTGCTAATAATTTAGGCAATCCAGAATGAAAAGTTTAAAGGATTTTATCAGAGCATTTTTTGCCAATAAGGGACAACACGTTTTTTTATCTTTATTGATAACCAAAATATGTGCTTTTTCAGGTTCTCTTTTTATGATCAGAATTTTACCAGAAAAAGAGTTTGGATTGCTAAGTATTGTGTCTTCTTTTTTTGTTGTTTTTGTCTCTTTTAGTGGATTCGGAAGTTTCCAAAGTTTGATCAGGTTTGGATCATTAGCGAATTCTGATGAGGAAAAAAAAGAATTGGCAGAATATCTTCTGAAGAAAGGTTTTATGAATCAACTTATTCTGAGTGTCGTATTTTTTTTAATTTCGTTTCTATACGTAAGTCATTATTATTACATTTTTTATATTTTCTTTTTTTTTACAATTCGTTTGATTGGGGTTTACTTCTTTAGCCACATTCAAGCAGAGAGGCGTGTTTATCTCAAGAATGATGAATTTGCAATGATAAACAATGTTGTCAATATTTCAGGATTGATCCTTATGATTATATTCTCCATCTTTTGGGGATTATATGGATATTTAATAGCAAATGCTATTGTGCCTTTTATTTCCCTATTCTGGTACAAGCGGTCTTTTGGGATTAAAAAACCATTATTGAGATATACCAAAAAAGAAATTTGGAGTTTTGCTGTATATGCCTCCTTAACAGCATTATTGTCGGATGCTTTTTTTTCAGCAGATATATTATTATTGAATTTTTTTAAAGATGAAACCGCGGTTGCTAATTATAAAGCAGCATTACTCATTCCCTCAAATATTACTTTTTTAGCACTATCATTTATGCAGAGTGATTATCCTGTTTTGGCAAAAAATCATCTGAATAGATCTTTTTTAATCAATTATATTATTAATTATTATAAAATTTTTATTCCCATATCTATTGTAATATTGATCGTTGGTTGTGTTTTTAGCGAAATGATAATTAGGCTTTTTTTTGGAATACAATACCTAGATAATTCATTGGAATTTTCAATTTTATTAGCAGCATTTTGTGCGAGTATGTTGCTCAGAAATCTCTATGGGAATATGTTGTCCGCAGTAGGTTTGATGAAGAAAAATACTTTTTTTTCGATCCTTTCGCTTATCCTTTTAGCAGCCTTTTCTTATTTTCTTGTTCCTGAATTTGGTGTAAGGGGAATGGTCATTTCTCTAGCAGTTACTTTAACCATTATCGGATTATCGATGATGTTTACATTTCTAACCTATCTCAGAACTTTGAAATAATTATCTTTGTCATAATGAAACTCAAGATATCAATCATTGTAACGACTATTTTACTTTTGTTTTCCTGCCAAAGAGATGAAGCAGAAATACAAACAATAGATCAGGTTTTGACGCTTTATATGAATAGTGCTGCTACCGGACAGGATTTGTTAAATCCAAATATTCCAGGTTCGTATTCTACGCCGTCTTTGCTGGATCTATTGGGAGAAAGAGACTTACAGCCTATTTCAGGATATACTTTTCCGAAAGATGCAGATACATTAGTTTATATGGATTATCCGGCTGGTGCAATCAGATTGAAAATCGATTCTTTGAGTAATGATGACGAACAGACTTATTATTCCAGATTTATAATCAGGTTACCCAGAACAATAAATGATGTTGTGGTAAACGACGATGACACAATCCAGATAGAATATAAATCCACCTCGTCACTTTTCCAGATTTCAAAACTCTGGTATAATGATAAATTGAAATTTACAAAAACCCAAGGAGGGCAAAACATTGTAAAGATCGTGAAATAAATCCTTAAATTTGCACAAGTTCTGTTGGGTGATGGAAGCGGGATGATGGAAGTTACGCTACAACACCCAACATCAAACACCTAACACCCAACAAAAATGTTACAGGTTAATTTTTTGCGCGAGAACAAAGAGCGCGTTTTGGAAGGCTTGAAGAAAAGAAGCTTCAAGGAATTAGATTTGGTCGATGCAGCAATCAATGCTGACGACGAAAGAAAAAAACTACAGTTTGAGCTGGACTCACAACTTTCCGAGATGAACAAAATTTCGAAAGAAATCGGAATTCTGATGAAAGACGGAAAAAAAGAGGAAGCCGAAGCTGCAAAATCCAAAACTTCGCAATACAAAGATTCGAGCAAAGAATTACAATCTCAACTAAACGATGCTGAGATCAACTTGATTAATATTCTTTATCAGATCCCAAATATTCCTTACGAAAAAGTGGTTGCCGGCGTTTCTGCTGACGACAACGAGATTATTTATGAATCTACAACGGTTGAAGGTCTTGGCGAAGGTGCCATCCCACATTGGGAATTGGCGAAAAAATACAATTTGATCGACTTCGAATTGGGCGTTAAAATCGCTGGTGCCGGTTTCCCTGTTTATTTCGGAAAAGGTGCGAGATTACAGAGAGCTTTGGTTCAGTATTTCCTTGATAAAAATGTTGATGCAGGTTATCTGGAAGTGAATCCGCCACACGTTGTAAATGAAGCTTCTGGCTACGGAACCGGACAATTGCCTGATAAAGAGGGACAAATGTACTATGTGAACGAAGATAAATTGTTTCTGATTCCAACGGCGGAAGTTCCGGTGACAAATCTTTACCGTGATGTTTTATTGGATGAGAAAGATCTGCCAATCAAAAATACAGCATTTTCACAGTGTTACAGAAGAGAAGCGGGAAGTTATGGTGCTCACGTGAGAGGCCTTAACAGACTTCACCAATTCGAAAAAGTGGAGATTGTAAGAATTGAAAAACCTGAAAATTCTTACGCAGTTTTAGAAGAAATGGTAGAGCATATTAAATCGATTTTGGAAGATCTGGAATTACCTTACAGAATCCTGAGACTTTGCGGAGGCGACACAGGTTTTGCATCAGCAATGACCTATGACTTCGAAGTTTGGAGTGCGGCGCAGGAAAAATGGCTGGAAGTAAGTTCTGTTTCAAACTTCGAGACTTTCCAGGCCAACCGTTTGAAATGCCGATACAAAGCAGACGGAAAATCGCAATTGGTTCACACGCTAAACGGATCTGCAATGGCTTTGCCAAGAATTATGGCTGCACTTTTGGAAAATAACCAAACAGAAGAGGGAATCAAATTACCAAAGAAAATCGCAGAATATGCCAAATTTGAATTGATCAATTAATTCAGTTTCTTAGATATAACAAAAGCCGCAAATTTATACTTTGCGGCTTTTGTTATATTAAATTAATTTTTTATTAAAAAAACTCAAATGATTAGTAAACATTTTCTAAATTTGCAATTCAATTAAAGCCGTGAAAAAGTCCACAATCTTTTCCCTATTATTTATATCAGTTCTTGTTTTCAGCATGCTTTCTTTTACATCCAATAAGAAAGTGATAGCCGTTGTTTTCAATAAAGAGATGACGAGAAGAGATCTACTAAGTCTGCAAAAAAATCTCAAAGAAAAAAACATTATTCTTATATTTAATAAGATGAAGTTTGTCAGAAATAAATTGAGTTACATCGATTTTACTATCGATTTTGGGGATGGGTTTGCAGGCAGTTCAAAATCTGAAATTAATAAATCAAAAGAAATCGGATTTGTAAGAGATTATAATGAGGATGCCGAACAACCCTTTGTTGTAGGTGATTTAAAATAAAAAAAGCTTCCAATTTGGAAGCTTTTTGCTTTTATAGATTCTGTTTGTCTTTCCGTTTATTATCCAAGTCTGTTTTAAAATCATCAATCCTGTAATCTGTATGATAATTACCCTTCGTCATTTTTTCTTTGGAATAAAGCCTGAAATCATTTTCTGTTTTTTCCAAAAGATAATCATAAGGGCCAACGTGAGAAATCAGTTTGATCAAAACCGGTGAGATTTCCAAACAAACAAATAATCCCATAATGAAACTTGCCGCTAGAGCAATGATTGCAGAATTTTTTCCCAATTCATCCAGCGCCTGCAGACGTGCTGCAAATCCGTTGAATTTATCTTCCACAGTTTCCGTAGATTTCCTTTCCGTTTCCAGATTGGTGTAAACTTTCGACACTTCCTTGTCCAAATATTCCAATCGCGATTGCTGTTGTTTCTGGTAATTTTCCAGATCAAGGCGTTTTTGTTCTTTAAGTTCGGCCTTTCGTTTGGCGTTGGATCCAAAGCCAACTTTTCCACTCGTCAAGCCGGATTCTTTGCCCAGAATTTCTTTCTCCAATTCCACAGACGCAGAATCATAAGCCATTTGGTAATTCTTGATTTGATTCTGAATTTGTTTTTTCTCCGTGTCAAAAGGTCCAGATTGTTGCAGAATTCTGCCATTCATTTCTGCCTGAAGTTGTTTTTTATTTCTTTGAATAATGGTGTTCAACTGTTTATTAACTTCTTTTTCAAAAATCTTAAGTTCCAATGGTTTTGAAATAATAATTCCAAGGAAAGTTGCTAAAATTAATCTCGGAATTGTCATCAAAATTTGATTCCACCAGATTCCGGTTTTCTTGATCGAGGAAACAATGTACCTGTCAAGATTGAAAATCATCAATCCCCAAAGAATTCCAAATCCAACCGCTGTCCAAACATTATCAAAAACTGTAAACATAGCATAACCAGCAGAAAGTGTAGCGAAAATTGCTGTAAATAGAACGATTCCACCAATCCCCGCAAACTTGTTCCATTCGCTTGGCGATTTTTTCAAAAGATGAATATTAGCTCCTGAGCAGATCATCAAGAAGTGCTGAAACCAATTCATTTTATAATTATCAGATATTTTTTTCATATTAATGATTATCAGAATATGTAATTCAAAACGTTAAATTGTTACAAATAGTATTAGGTAAAGCCTAATATCATATTTTATACCAATATTTTTTAACTATAAAAGATTTGTAGGTATTATATTTGATGGTGCAAATCAAAATTAAGTTATGAAAAAGTTGATATTATTAGGTGTTTCTTATGTATTTGTCTTCTCATGCAAACCTTCTTACACAGTATACAATCTCCCAAAGCCATTACCAGAAAGACAAAAAGATGAGATTCCTACCAGTGGTTTAACCGTTGAAGAATCCAAAGAAATGGAAGACCTGAAAAATGAAATCAAAACATTAGCAAGCAGTGAAAAATGCAGTAATCCTGCAGATTGGAAAACGGTTGGATTAGGCGCAAAAGCATGTGGAGGACCAGTAGAATATATTGCTTATTCTAATAAAATTGATGAGAAAAGTTTTCTCGAAAAAGTGGAAGTATATAATCAAAAATCCTCTAACTATAACAAAAAATACAACCTGGTATCAGATTGTATGTTGGTAATGCAGCCGGAAAATATCGTTTGTGATAATGATAAACCAGTATTTAAATAAGTTATATTTCTTTAGAAATCAATTTATTTTTCTCTTCTTCGGAATCTCTGTATAATTTCGCTTTGCTCCAAGTGGCGTGTTTAGAAGGAACAATACTGTGACCTTTTCTCAACGCATAAACTTTGGTAAATTCTGCCCCGAAGAAGATTAACTGACAAGAATAATTAATCCACATCATCAATAAAATCACAGTTCCTGCCGCACCAAAAACTGAAGTCGGTTTTGACATATCAAAGTAAAAACTCATTGCCATTTTTCCAATATTGAAGAGTAAGGCTGTGACAATCGCACCAATCCAGACAGATTTCCATTTGATTTCCACATCTGGTAAGACTTTGAACATAATGGCAAACAAAACGGTAATCACAGCAAATCCTAAGATAAAATTACTTCCTTGGATGATAACATAAGTCTCCAAACCGAAATATTTTGTTATCAGTCCATTGGCCAAACCTATAACGGAAGACAAAACCATACTGATAAGAAGTAGAAAAGCAATTACTAATATCATTCCCAGAGAATTTGCACGATCCAGGATGAATTTTTGCCATGCTTTTTTCGGTGTAGCTTCCACATCCCAAAGATTGTTGAGCGTAGTCTGCATTTGGAAAAATAAACTGGTGGCACCAAAAACCAGAGTTATAACGCCAAGCGCTTTCATCCAGAAATTCTCTTTGTCTATCATTGCACTGGCAATAATATCCTGAATGCTTTTTGCACTATCGTAGCCCATTACACCTTGGATCTGGCGTCTTATCTCGCCATTTACGGCTTCTTCGCCAAAAAAATGTCCAGCAGTCCAAATGATGATGATTAGCAAACCCGGCAATGCAAATATCGCATTATAAGCCATACTTGCACTGTCTTTGGAAGCGGACGAGGATGTCCACTCACTGAAAGTTGCTTTTAAGATTTCCCAAAAAGATTTGAGCTTTGTCATAGTTTACATTTCTCTGGAAAATTCAATAGTTGTACCAATCTACTCCTGTTTATACCAGCTGGAGTATTTAATATAATTATTTGCAATCCTGTCGATCTCGCCTTCAATCAGACTTTGCGAAATATCTTTCACTTTTTTTGCCGGAACACCAGCCCATATTTCGCCTTCCTTGATATTGGTATTTGCTATTACAACTGCGCCCGCAGCAACGATCGAATTGCTTTCCACAACACAATCATCCATCACAATGGCGCCCATTCCGATCAGCACATTATCTTTTATCGTGCAACCGTGAACAATTGCATTATGACCGATCGAAACATTATTCCCAATCGTAGTTGGACTTTTCTTATAAGTACAGTGGATCATTGCGTTGTCTTGGACATTTACTTTATTTCCCATTTTGATGTAATGTACATCACCTCTCAAAACCGTATTGTACCAGATGCTACAATCGTCTCCCATCGTTACATCGCCGATTATTACAGCAGTTTCTGCCACAAAAACATTATTGCCAAGTTGAGGCGTTTTGCCTAAAAGTTCTTTTATAATTGCCATATTTTATATAATTGATGATTTATAAATGTAATTGATTTTTTGATTTATATAAATGTTTGACGCCTTCATCCGTTCTCCGTTCCCAAGGTTACTCTGAGGTTCTCCACGAGTCGCTCCATCCGGGGCGCAGATTCGTCATAATTTTACTTTATCGTATATGAAACAGCCAAAATCAAACCAATAGAAAAAATCGAATATCCGCAAACCTACTCATAATCAAAACTTAACACAACATTGGGATTCATCGGCTTTTTTGTTCCACCAAATTACGATATTTTTGTACTTCAATATACTTAAAATGAGACAAATCATTATAGAACCAACAGAGAATCCAAAAGTGATGAAGTTTGTAACAGACTACAATCTGATTCCCGGATCTTTGGAGCTTGACAGAAAATCTGATATTTCAGAGATTCCGTTGGCACAAGAACTTTTCAATTATCCTTTTGTCAACAGAATATTCATTACAGCTAATTTCATTGCAGTTGCAAAAGAAGATACGGTAGAATGGGAACATGTTGCAGAAAGTCTGAAAAATATCATCGAGGACGAATTGCTAGCAAACCCGAGAATCTATCTTCAGAAGAAAAAAGAACTTTACCAGATCTATTCTGAAATGACACCAAATCCAGCGGTTATGAAATTCATCTCCAGCAAAATGCTGATGGACGGTTTTATCGAGGTCAAGTCCAGAGAAGAAGCAGACGAAGTTCCATTAGCAAAAGAACTGTATGAGGCTTTTGATTTTGTAAAAGAAATTTATGTGAGTGATAATTTCGTTGCTGTAACCAGAGACAGCCAGTTTGAGTGGCACGAGATTATGAATCAGGTTCGTTCTTTCATTGCAGAATTTTTGCAGGCCGGAAAAAAGATTTCCAATGCTGAGCCTCACACCCACGAGAATCCAATGCTGAAAATCATCAACAGAGAATATACAAGTGATGAGCAGAAAATCAGCGACATCCTGAATGAATATGTTGCACCAGCGGTGGAAAACGACGGTGGAAAAATCTCGTTGATCGAATATGATCAGGAAAATAAAACCGCAAGAATGCTGCTACAAGGCGCTTGCAGCGGATGTCCGTCTTCTACAGCAACTTTGAAAAACGGAATCCAGAATATTCTGAAACAATTCGTTCCGGAATTGGTGGAGAATGTGGAAGCTGTAAATGGATAAGTTATGAAGAATTTTCTTCTTTCTTTAATCTTAATTCTGACTGTTTCCTGTAAAAAAGAAGCACAACTGAATGATGGTATTCACGAAGATTTGGTAGAATTAAAACTAGCCAAAGACAGCCTTCAAAAAATGGATGTTGTTTTAGATAAGCTCAATAAGAAAAATACCACTTTCCTGGATTATTATGTTCATTATTATTACGGATTGGATCAGAAAGCGATAGAAGAATTTCATAAGATTTATGGCGAAGACGTTTATTTTGGCAATAAAGATTACATTACTAAATTTGATTCTATCAGCCATATTTTAAGCGACAAATACAATAAAGAAATTGGATTGTCAGATGATGATGAAATGCTTGCAAGAGAGATTTATATCAATCATTTGAAATCGAAATATAACCCGACTGTAGAAAGTCAAATGAAATCAATTTACAAATGAAAGGAATTCTTCTGGTCAACCTTGGATCTCCGAGATCAACGGACGTAAAAGATGTAAAAGAATATCTGGACGAGTTTCTGATGGACGAAAAAGTCATCGATTACCGTTGGATCTTTCGTGCACTTTTGGTACAGGGAATCATCCTGAAAACCAGACCAAAAAAATCTGCCGAGGCTTATAAAACCGTTTGGACAGACGAAGGTTCGCCCTTGATCGTGATTTCCAAACATCTTCAAAAGAGACTTCAGGAGATTGTGGACGTCCCGGTTGGTTTGGGAATGCGTTATGCAGAACCATCGATACAAACTGGAATTCAGGAGTTGGTGGACAAAGGCGTGACCGAGATCTCTCTGTTCCCGCTTTATCCGCAATATGCGATGAGCACTACGGAAACCGTGATTGACAAAGCTGAGGAAGTTAGGCTGAAGTTCTTCCCAGATATTAAGATCAATTACGTAGAGCCTTTTTATGACCGCGAGATCTACATCAATTCTTTAGCTGAAAGTATCAGGGAAAAACTCCCTGCGGATTTTGATTTGCTGCAATTTTCGTATCACGGTGTGCCTGAACGTCATATTTACAAAACCGATCCTACGAACACTTGCAATATGAATAATTGTTGCCAAAAGGAAGACAATCCTTCGCACAAATTCTGCTACAGACACCAATGTTATAAAGTGACCGAATTGGTGTGCAAAAAACTGGGATTGCCAAAAGAAAAAGTGATAGTCACATTCCAGTCCAGATTGGGAAAAGACAAATGGATGGAACCTTACACAGACGCCACTTTGGAAGGTCTTGGCAAGAAAGGCATCAAAAAACTGGCGATTGTTTGTCCGGCTTTTGTCTCGGATTGTCTAGAAACTTTGGAAGAAATCTCTGTAGAAGGTAAAGAGATTTTCCTGCACGGCGGCGGCGAAAGATTCGATTATATTCCTTGTCTGAATGAGGAACAAAGTTGGGTGAATGTGGTGAAAACGCTGTGTGAAGAAAAGCTGAATGATTTTTATTTTCATTAATTTCTACATCGAATGGTTTTCCGATACGCACGACATACGCAGAATCTTGAGAAACTGATTTACTTTTATACTTCCGTTCTGGAGTTGGAAGTGATTGGTAAGTTTGAAGACCACAATGGTTATGACGGTGTTTTCCTTGGGAAACCTGGTGAGAACTGGCATCTGGAATTTACCCAAGACAAGAATTTGCCGGAGTCTCAATTTGATGATGACGACATCCTGGTTTTTTATCCGGAAACCTTGGAAGAATTTCAAAAGATCTCGGCCAATCTAGAACATTTTAAAGTTCCGACTTTGACGCCTAAAAATCCCTATTGGAGAGAGAACGGTATCTGCTTCGAGGATTGCGACCATTACAAGATCATTATTTCAGACCTTAGAATTACTAAATAAATTATACGACCTCAATAAATATTGAGGTCGTTTTTTATTATTTTGACATTAGCTTTGAGGTGGTACGTCCGTACACTCGCTGTACACTTTCCGTACCCTTTCTGTACTCTAGATGTATTTTTGTTTTTTTTGTCAAATAAGGGTGTTTTTTGTCATTTTGATAATTTATATACAGCTTTCCTCCGTCATTTCTTCGTTAATTATTTGTAGGAACTAGTTTATATCTTGGATGGTTTTCACAATTTCTTTATTAGTTTTAATTATATTTACATTACTAAAAATTTATACCATTGGCTTTTCTAATTTTTATTATAACATAAAATGAAAAAAAATTTCAGAGGATATTATCCTATAACAGAAGAGGAAATAATAGACATATGGAAAAAGGGATTTATCTCTGTAGACACAAATGTTCTATTTAATTTATATCGTTATTCTGACGAAACTAGAACTGAATTATTAAAAATAATTAAAAAATATTCTAAACAAATATTTCTATCACATCATTCAGCTTATGAATTTCATAAAAATAGAATTAATGTTATTTCAGAACAAATTGCTATTTATGATGATACAATAAAGGCATTTAATAAATTAGAAAATGATATTGTTAAAAATTTGAAAACACCGCATCTTAGTAAAGAGACCTTGGATAATTTTAAAAATTCATTAGAAAGTATCATTAAAGATTTAGAATCCAAAAAGACCTTTTTTATAGAATTGTTAAGAAATGATTCAATACTTGAATCAATATCTGAAATTTTTACTGACAGTAAGGTCGGAAATCCTTTTACAAAAGACGAAAAAATTAAAATAGAAAAAGAAGGTGTTGAGCGTTATCAAAATAAAACACCACCTGGTTATAAAGACAACGATAAAAAGACAAATAAGTATGGAGATCTAATTATTTGGAAAGAGCTTCTAAAGGAATCAAAAGAAAAAAAGATTCCTTTTATTTTTATTTTAGACGATGTCAAAAAGGATTGGTGGTTGAGAATTAATGGACAAACTTTAAGTCCACGACCAGAACTTTTGCAAGAAGCTTTTGAAGAAACAGAGCAATTATTTCACTTGTATACCACAGATAGATTTTTAGAATTTGCTGGTCAATCGGAAGAAATAATGAAGGAAACTATAGAAGAAGTTAGAGAAATAAATAATTGGCAAAATTCTAAACTTAATAATAAATCATTTCAAGAAATTTTAGATAATACTGAGCGATGGAAAAAAAGTGTTGATTATGTGAAATTATTAAATAGTCTAACACATTTTAAAGATATAAATGATCGATTATCAAAACAAATGTCTTTTAAATTTGATGAAAATATAACAAAAATGTACATTAAAAAATATTTGGATCAAAATGATAAGGATCAAAATGACGGTGAAGATGGCGAAGAAACTTTTGAAGAAGTTTAAAGCAATATGCCTTGACCATTAAAAAATCCTAAATTCAGGAATGACAAATATGATGGATAGTTTCTGCTGTATGAGAAATGTCCGTTTTATACTGAAATCCCATAGCCCTGATGGTAGTGGAAATCCCACAGCAAGCGATGGGAAAAGCTTTGGCGCGAGGAATTGCAACGTAAAGCAGGTTCCCGGCTCCTGAAAATTTATAAATCTGTTAGTGTGAATTTTATTCCTTGATTTTCCAAAGGCAAAATAATTATCTTTACGGAAAATAAGTGCGAACGAGAATGGGAAACAGGATTATAAATGGATAAAATGGATCTATTGGGAATTGTGACGGTAATATCGCTGTTCATTTCGTTTTTCTTAGCATTTTTTTTACTGACTGTTAAGACTGAGCACAAAATTGGCAATCGTCTTTTTGCCTTTTTCCTCATCATCACTGTGATTGACACGAGCGAACCATTGGTCAGTCAATTTACAGACGGTCCATCGAATCTTGGAATGTTGAGGACTACGATTGCTTTTTTGCAAATTCCCGCTTTTTATCTTTATGTTTTGTCGGTTTGTTATTCCGATTTTAAGTGGAAGTCGAAATATCTGATCCATCTGCTTCCGTTTTTTATTGGAAACCTTGTTTTGGTGCCTCGGTTTTATTCGGTGGATGTAGCTTCGAAGCTTGATTTTATCGTCAACCGTCAAAATATGGTTGAGTTACAGTTCACTCATTGGCTGTTTCATTTTCAGGTTGTGGTTTATTTTACGGCCGTTTTTCTATTGTTGAAAAAAGTAAAAAAGCTTTATCTTGAAAATAATTCAGGCGGTAATCTTAATTCTTACAACTGGCTGTTTCAGTTCACAAGAGTTCTTACAGCGCTCTACCTGATTGTTATTTTAAAGAATATTTTTAAATTTTCCAATTATCCATACGTTTCCAATTGGATCAAAATCGGTATTCTGGTATTGCAACTTTTTATCATTTGCTGGTATCTGTACAAAGCGTTGAATAATCCTGGACTTTTCAGAAATATTGATTCGAAGTTGAAACTCGTTTCCGACTTGATCTTGGTGGAAAAGAAAATTGAGCTTAAAACTTTGAATGAAGATCTTTTGAAGTTGAAAAAATATATGATTGATGAAAGGCCATTTCTGGATCCGGCTTTGACGATTCAGGATATTTCGAAGGCAATGAACGTTCCGGTTCGGGAATTATCTGTTTTGATCAATCATCAGCTGGGACAGCATTTTTATGATTTTGTGAATACTTACCGGATCCAAAATGCGATGAAAATCCTGAAAGATCCGTCAAAATCTAAAGTGACGATTCTTGAAATTCTTTATGAAGTTGGTTTTAATTCGAAATCATCTTTTAATTCAGCCTTCAAAAAACATACGAGAACTACACCAACTGAATATCGCAAGGTGCTATAAAACAAAGCTTTGTAATTACTCGTACTTCTTAATCTAATTATTCCTACCAATTTTTTTTGCGAAATATGGACGAATACTTTTACTCGGTCGCATAGGATACTGCGCTTCCACATCTTTGTATCGAAATATTGATTAACCTTTAAACCACGATACAATGAAAACATTAAAATTATTCGCAACGCTGTTATTCATCAGCAACATTTCTTTTGGGCAAGAGTATTCTCAAAAGATTGATTCTATCATCAAAGCCAATTATGAGAAAAATCCGGACGTCGGAATCAGTGTCGGTTTCATTAGTAATAATCAAGAATTCTACACTTCCTATGGTAAACTGAGCAGAGAAAGTAAAGTTGATATTAATGAACATTCCATCTTCGAAATTGCATCAATCACCAAAATTCTGACCGGAAATATGATCGCTCAAGCGGTTATCGAAAAGAAATTGAAAGTGGATGACTACATCGACGGCTACCTTCCTAAACAATATGTTTTACATAAAAATCTCCAGAATAAAATAAAAATCTCAGATCTGGCCTCACATCAATCCGGATTGCCAGATGTGGATTTTCAAAAATTAATACAATTGAATCCTCAGCAACCAGTAAGTAGTGTAACCGAACAATCATTAGCTAAAATGATCAATGATTGCAAAGACCTCATCGATTATGGTAAGTACAGATATTCTACAGTTAGTTATACCTTGCTTGGGCAAATCTTAGAAAAAGTATATGGTAAAAGTTACGAAGCAATCATCAAAGAAAAAATACTGAAGCCTGCAAAAATGTCCCAAACTTTGACCAAAAATTTTGATGTGAAAAACAGAACAACCGGCTACAATCCCGAAGGTGGTGTTCAGGAATTTTTCACTTGGAATGTGACTGCTCCGGCAGGATTGGTAAAATCCAATACTTCTGATATGGTTAAGTATTTAAAAACACTGTTAACCAAAGGAAACCCAATATCCGAAGCTGAATTGATCACAGAAAAGATCTACTATAAAGATGAGAAGCGGGAAATGGGATTGGGACTTGGCATCAGCACCATTGACGGAGACACCATCTATTTAAAATCCGGCGATTCTATGGGACAATCTTCGATCATCTGCTACAGCAGAGCGAAAAATTGGGGAATCATCATTCTTGTAAATAAAAGAGACTCTAAAATGAGACAGACGATTCTGAATGAAATTTATGAAAATGTCTTGAAATAATTCTTTATTAATAACAATAAAAAACCGCCTCAGATTGCTGAGGCGGTTTTCTTGTAATATGTGAAATTGTATTATTTCTTATTAAAATCTCCTGCAAAAACAGAAGTCATCTTATCCTCGCTGATGTATTTTCTAAGAACATCATTTACCTGATTCACTTTGAGTGCAGATACTTTTGCTTCCAAAGCATCATATTCTTCCAGTGGGATGCCGTATTGCAACTGGGTATTTACAAGATTCATCAGGGTATTGTCATTTCCTAAGCCTGTTTTTCTGGAGTTGAGCCAAGAAGTGAGATTGGATTTGAATTCAGTCTCCGTGAAGCCATCCTTTACAGCTTTGTTCACTTCTTCCTTCAAAGCTTTGTTGACTGCATCTTTCTTAGTCGGGTTGAAGAATGCATACCAGGCCCAAGACGCAACAGTGTTATCGATCGGGATATTCATGTAAGATCCTGCGCCATAACTGATGCCTTCTTTTTCACGAAGTCTGGTCGGGATTCTCGCCGTCAGGAAACCACCGCTTCCCAACATCTCGTTGGCAATGGTAAGAGCCGGATAGTCCGGAGATTTACGATCCATAGAGAAGCTGATCTTCCCAACTGCAGCTGCATTTTCTTTGTCCGGTGTCAGATATTCTTTGTCCTGTTTTTTGGTTGCAAAAAGTTCCGGTTTTACGAATTCATAATTGGATTTGGAATTCCATTTTCCGAAAGTGTCTTCTAATAATGCAGAAGCCGCTTTGCCGTCTACATCGCCAACCACAGTTCCAACGCCATTGTTGCTTCCAAGAATTTTATTGTAAAAATCTACGAGTTGATCTCTCTTCACTTTCTTGTTGTTTTCGATCTGTTCTTTCGTAGAAGCTGTGTAATAGATACTTTCTTTCGGGTAGTTTTCTGTGATTTTCTCGATTTCTGTAAAGGCAAGCGACTGAGGATCGTTAAGGGAACCTTCCAGATACGTGTTGTACTCGCTTACGGTTTTTGCTAACTCTGCGTCCGGGAAAGTAGATTCTGTAAGGATTTCTTTGATGAGCCCCATTACTTTCGGCAGGCTTTCTTTGTACGTGCTGAAGTTCACAAACAAAGTCTGACCACTAAACCCGAAATTGACATTGGATTTCCACTGGTCCAGCATATCCTGGATCTGTTCTTTTGTATGGGATTTGGTTCCGGTTTTCAGAACTTGCGCCATAAGAGATCCGACATCAGATTTACCTGATAAATCCTTAGCATTACTTACAGGAAATTTGAAACTTCCAAGAATTTTTCCGCCTTTGATTTCTTTTTTGATCAAGCCGTACTTCATTCCGTTGCTCAGCTTGCCTTCTACAAGATTTGCTTTCAGGTTTTTGATGCTTGCCTCAAAAGGAGCGGTGTCTTTTTCCAACGCTTTTCCTTTGTAATCGTTTGTAAGAGAAGCAATCTGATCATTGGTATATTCTACATTTTTGACTCTGATTTCATCTTTTGTCGGGATGAAAACACCTACGGTTCTGTTATTAACCTTGAAATATTTATCAGCAACTCTTTGAACATCTGCAACCGTCAGTTTTTCAACATTATCCCGGTAAAGCATTCCCAGCTTGTAATTTCCCGCACCAATGATTTCTGTTAAGTTAATGGCTGAACCAATTGTATTATTCTTTATATTTTCGATTTGCTTAAGGATCTTCGCCTTTGCTCTTGCAACATCTTGTTCTGTATATTTGATGGTAGCAATTTTGTCCAATTCTGTACGGAAATCACTTTCAGTCGCTTTGATATCCTTGTCTGCAGGCACATCCAGTCCGAAATACATAAAACTCGCGTCTCTTACCAATGGCTGATAAGCGTAGACAGAAGCTGCTTTTTTGGAATCGATCATTGCTTTATATAAATACCCCGAAGGATCAGAAGTCAAAATCTCCTGAAGTGCATCCAGTGCAGCGTAATCTTTGTCTGCATAAGGCGCAGTGTGGTATAATGCACCCACAACTTTGCTGTCGCCGGAACGTTTCAGCTCCACAAATCGCTCGCCGTCCTGAGCAGGTTCTACTGTGTAAGGTGTTTCCAGAACTCTGGCAGGTTTCGGAATTGCAGAGAAATATTCGGAGATGTAGTCCAATGTTTTTTTCTCATCAAACTTACCTGCAACAATCAAAGTTGCATTATCTGGCTGATAGTATTTTTCGTAGAATTTCCTTAGCGTTACAGCTTTCACCCTTTCCACATCTTCCTTGCTTCCGATAGTAGAATTTCCGTAGTTGTGCCAAAGGTAAGCCGTGGAAACAATACGCTCCATCAATACTCCGCTTGGGCTATTCTCACCAATTTCGAATTCATTTCGCACCACAGAAAATTCTTTATCAAGATCTGACTGAAGAATCGTTGCGTTTACCATTCTGTCGGCTTCCATGGCGAGGAACCATTTCAGGTTCTCATCATTGGAGGGGAAAACTTCATAATAGTTGGTTCTGTCATACCAAGTGGTTCCGTTGGCATTTCCGCCTTTGTCTGACAACATTTTTTTGATGTCGCCTAATTTTTTTGTACTCTTGAACAACATATGTTCCAGCAAATGCGCCATTCCTTTTTCACCGTAACCTTCGTGCTTTGATCCCACATTGTACACGATGTTTACTACCGCATTGCTTTGTGACGGATCTGCCAGCAAAAGAACTTTCATCCCATTGCTGAGAGAATATTCCTTAATTCCTTCTGTATTGCTGATAAACTTAGGGGTTTCGGCTTTTTGGGAAAATACAGGTGTATTAAGGCCTGCATAGAAAACGACTGCCACAGTCAGTAAAAGATTCTTCATATCTTGATAGTTATTATTTTAGGTTTCTAAATTTAATAACTTTTTATTAAAAATATCATTAGACTGTTGATTTTTATGAAAATCTTAACGTATTTTTGTCATTATGCAAGTTGAAAAAATAATATTAGGAATCGATCCGGGAACATCCATTATGGGATTTGGGATCATTTCTGTGAAAGGCGGGAAAATGGAGTTGCTTGCAATGCACGAACTTATACTTAAGAAATATGAAAATCACGAAACGAAGCTTAAAGTGATTTTCGACAGAACATTGGCCATCATTGATGAATATCATCCGGACGAAACCGCTCTGGAAGCACCCTTCTTTGGGAAGAATGTCCAAAGTATGCTGAAACTGGGAAGAGCGCAGGGCGTTGCGATTGCAGCAAGTCTTCACAGAAATATTCCGATCACCGAATATTCTCCTAAAAAAGTAAAAATGGCCATCACCGGAAACGGAAATGCCAGCAAAGAACAGGTTGCCGGAATGCTCCAAAACTTATTGAAACTGAAAGAATTCCCAACGAAATATCTGGATGCTTCCGATGGTTTGGCAGTGGCGGTTTGTCATCATTTTAATTCCGGAACTATTGCTACAGATAAATCTTACTCCGGCTGGGACAGTTTTTTGAAACAGAATCCGGATAGGATAAAATAGATGCTGGATACTAAAGGCAAAATTACTTTTCAGACCTGATTCTTGTTACTTTTATCTTGTCTCTTGATTTTTGTTTCCTGATTCTTTACCTTTGAACCCGATGAATGATTCCCTTTTTGACCTGATCGAACATACCAACAGAAGTCTGTTTCTTACCGGAAAAGCCGGAACGGGAAAGACCACTTTTCTGAACGATTTTGTCAAAAAAACCAAGAAAAAGCACATTGTAGTTGCGCCGACAGGAATCGCAGCAATCAATGCGGGCGGCGTTACCATCCATTCTATGTTTGGCTTGCCGCTGAGAACTTTCCTTCCGACAACAGAAAGGATTGATCAGAATATGGCGAACAATATCGCCGATCTGATGGTTCACTTCAAATACAGAAAAGACAAATTAAAACTACTCCGGGAAATTGAAATCATCGTCATTGATGAAGCCTCGATGCTGCGTGCTGATGTGCTTGATATGATGGATTTTTCATTAAGGCACGTTCGCAGGAATCAGCAGAAATTTGGCGGTGTTCAGATCCTTTTTATTGGCGATCTTTACCAGTTGCCACCTGTTGTTCGGGACGAATATGTTCTGGCAAAATATTACAGTTCGCCTTTCTTCTTTCACGCCAAAGCTTTGGAAGAAGTTAAATTAATCACCATTGAACTTACCAAAGTTTATCGCCAGACCGACGAAACTTTTCTTGAAATTCTAAATGCCATCCGAAACGGAATCTCAGAAGACATTGATTTTGAATTGCTAAATTCAAGATATCTGCCAGACTTTGATCCTAAAGATGAAGCCTATGTTTACTTGTGTTCGCACAACAAAATGGCAGATGACATTAATCAGAAAAAACTGAAAGAACTCGGCGGCAGATCTCATTTTTACAACACAGATGTGGTAGGCGATTTTAAGGAAACGCAATATCCGAATGATGAAGTTCTGGAACTTAAGATTGGAACTCAGATTATGTTTATCAGAAATGATACTTCTCCTGACAAGAAATATTTCAACGGAAAACTGGCGCAGGTTTCCTATCTGGATGAGGACGAAATCTCCGTAATCCTAGACGGTAGCGAAGAAGAAATCACCTTGAAAGCAGAAACGTGGGAACAGAAACGCTATTCTCTGGATTCGGATAAGAATATCAAAGAAGAAGTTCTGGGAAGCTTCAAACAATTCCCGATCCGTCTCGCCTGGGCGGTTACGATTCATAAAAGTCAGGGTTTGACCTTTGACAGATTGATTATTGATGCCGGGAAAAGTTTCGCCTCCGGACAGGTTTACGTCGCACTTTCACGCTGCAGGACTTTGGAAGGAATTGTTTTGAAATCGAAAATCACGCCTGAAGTGATTTTCAGTGACAAGCGGGTTTCGAAGTTTCAGGATGAGACGCACGCCAATTCTAAAATGGAAGAGATCATTAATTCTGAAAAATACGATTACAGCATCCAGAAAGTCATCAGAAGAATAGATTGTGTGTGGTTTTTGTCGGCTTTGGAAGATTTTAATCTATCTACCAAAACAAGCAAATTCATTGATAAAGACAAGACTCAAAAACTATACATTACGTTAAGATCTGAGATAGAAAATCTGACCGTTATCTTTCAGAAATTTGAGCGAATTTTGGTCCAGAAAACCCAGAAATTCCTGAAAGGCGAGGAAGAATGGGCAGAAGTTGAAATAAAAGCAAAAGGTGCAGTCAACTTCTTTTTTTCAAACGTGAATGAGAAGATTTTTTCGCCACTCAAAGATTATTATTCCGAGACGAAAGGCGTCAAAGGTTTGAAAGCATTTAATGAAGATTTCCGGATTTGGCTGGATGATTTAGAAGAATATCTCAAGGACCTGAAAGACGTTTATCTTCTGGAAACACCTCTGTTTGATAAAGAAAAAGATACGGAAATCTCTATGGCAATCAAAAAAGTTCCAACTCATATTTTGACTTATCAGCTCTTTCAGGATGGGAAAATGATTTCTGAAATTGCTAAAGAAAGAGGTTTGGTCAATTCCACTATTTTCGGTCATTTGTCTAAGTTTGCAGAACAGAATCTACTGGATAAAAATGACTTGCTGAGAATCTATCCGAAAGAGAAAATCAATGCTTTTGAAAAACTGTTTAAGCAAAATCCAAAAGATAACATTAATGATTGGAAAGCTATTTTGCCTGCGGATTTTGATTACGGCGAGATCCGTTTGATCTGGAATTATTATTTGAATTTGAAGTAACCGAAAAATAAGAAAGGTTGCATTTTTTGCAACCTTTCTTATTTTGAATTTAGGAATTATATTTTAAAAAGAATAATTCGGAGCTTCCTGTGTGATGATAACATCGTGAGGATGAGATTCTTTCAATCCGCTTCCTGTGATCATGACTAATTTTGAATCTTTCTGCAAAGCTTCGATATCTTTTGCACCGCAATATCCCATTCCTGCGCGTAAACCACCAGTCAATTGGAAAATTACATCTTCCAGTTTCCCTTTGTGAGGAACTCTACCTTCAATTCCTTCTGGTACAAATTTCTTAGCTTCACTTTGGAAATATCTTTCTTTACCACCACGTTTCATTGCGGAAAGAGAACCCATTCCTTGATATGATTTGAATTTTCTGCCTTGGAAAATAATTTCTTCTCCCGGAGCTTCATCCGTTCCTGCAAGAAGAGAACCAAGCATTACTGCGCCAGCACCGCTTGCAATTGCTTTCACAATATCACCGGAAAGTTTGATTCCACCGTCTGCAATTACTGCTACATTTTTCTTTTTTGCAAATTCGTAAACGTTGTAGATTGCGGAAAGTTGAGGAACGCCAACTCCGGCAACAACTCTGGTTGTACAGATGGATCCGGGACCAACACCAACTTTTAGGACATTTGCTCCAGCCTTGATGAGGTCTTTTGCTGCTTCGGCGGTTACGATGTTCCCACCGACGATGTCCAAGTCTGGGAATGTTTTTCTGATTTCAGAAATCTTATCCAAAACACCTTTCGAATGTCCGTGAGCTGAATCGATTGCGACAATGTCAACGCCTGCTTTTACCAACGCAGTGATTCTTTCAATCGTATCTTCACCAACACCAACGCCGGCTCCTACAATTAATCTTCCGCTTCTGTCTTTGTTGGCATTTGGATATTCTAATTGATTGTCGATATCTTTAATCGTAATCAATCCAACTAATTTGTTTTTCTTGTCAACAATAGGAAGTTTCTCGATTCTGTTTTTTAGCAAAATTTCTTTCGCAGTTTCCAGATTCGTGGTTTTATCTGAAGTGATGAGGTTTTCTTTTGTCATAATCTCTTCAACCTTAGCCTCGAGGTTTTGTTGATATTTTACATCTCTGTTTGTGATAATTCCAATAAGGTAATTGTTTTTATCAACGACAGGAAGACCGGAGATCTTATATTCTGCCATTAATGCCTTTGCTTCGGCTAATGTATGATCTTTGGAAAGTGTTACCGGATCAGCGATCATTCCATTTTCGGAACGCTTCACGCTGTTGACCTGAGCGGCTTGTTCCGCAATCGTCATATTTTTATGAATGAATCCAAGACCGCCAACTCGTGCGAGTGCTATTGCCAAATCTGCTTCTGTCACTGTATCCATCGCTGCAGAAACAATCGGAACATTAAGCGAAATCTTGTCTGTAAGTCTTGATTTAAGGGAAACCTGATTAGGTAAAACTTCTGAATAAGAAGGGACTAATAGAACGTCATCGAAAGTGATGGCTGCCTCTACAATTTTGTTATGAATAGACATCTTTACTTTCTGTGCAAAATTAAGCTATTTTTATTGAATTTGAAAATAGAGTTATTTATTTGAACTAAAGTTAATATAGCTATAAGTTATAGATAATAATAATTAAAAAACAACAAAGTTGCAGAGCGACGAACTGTTAGTAAAACAACAGCTAACAGCATAAAGAAAGCTCCGTAGAGACGACCTGTTGATACGAGTTTGGAAACAAATAATGAACTGATTGTTGAAACTTTGGCAAAATGTGATTGGATGACAAAACCCATAGCCCTGATTGCAGTGAAAATCCCACAGCAAGCGTTGGACAATGCAAGGCGCGAGGAATTGTAACGGAAAGTAGGTTCCTGACTCCTGAAAATTCTAAAACCTACTGAGAATTCCCCAATGGATTTTTATTTCGTTGAATTTGAATGGATTACCAAACTGATTTCCGTTCGAAATCTGGAAACTCATCAAACCGATGGGTAGGAAAAAATTGAACCCTAATCCTAAACTGTAGAGTTTCGGTGAAATCCCCAAGGCTTTGTTGGACATTTGTCCGTACTGTGCAAAGAGGTCAAAGAACGCTTGATCGTTGACTAAATAACGATATTCAGCTCCGGCAAATGCGTAGAAATCACTGATCAGACTTTGCTCATTGAAACCCCGCATCGAGTTCCAACCACCGAACCTAAAAAGTTCGTTTGTGGATAATTCGTTCTTTGCGCTGAGTAATGCGGATTCTGCTTTTATGTTAAGGAAGTGATTTCCTGACAAGTTGAAGTTATGTTCGGCAAAAAGGAAATACCGGATTTGATCAAATTTCTCCTGTGTATCGTCGTAATTTGTTTTGAGAAAATCAGCTTCAACACGGATATTGCTTTTGTTGATGAACAGCGGAATGTCACTCCCTTCCTGATATTGATACCAAAGTCCAATCCCTTTTTTGCTGTAATCGCGACCGCCAGTATAAAGCGAATCCAAAATGGCAGACGACTCGAAAGTCCCTTTGAAACCAAGTTTTTGACGTGGAGAAAGGTGGTAGTAAACTGCGGGCAAAAATTTCACATTCGCAAAAGTGGAATCTTGGCGGAAAATATTGACGTTGATGTTCAGACCAACATTGCTTCCAAAAGTGTACGGAATATCTGTCTGCATATCGAAAGTTTGACCTTTGTCCGGATTTCTTTGCCAGTAAACGCCGATGCTTTCGAAGCTGTTGAACATATTTTTTAGTTGGACGTTCAAGGTTCCGTTGACGGTGAATTTTTCAGTTTTGTCGTTTCCGAAGCCAATCATTCCGTCGAAAGTGTTGGTTTTTTTCTTTTGTGTAAAGAGAAAAACCTGCGTGGAATCCTTTGTAAATAAAGTCTGAGGCGGTTTTTCCAAAGTCACGAATTGGTGATTTTGCAAAGCCTGATTCATCGAAACTAAGTTTTTGTCTTCGTAATTTTTCCCGACATATTCTTTGTTCAAAGCTTTAACGAATTGTTTCGGTAAACGTGTGTAACCTTTGAAAACAATAGCGTCGATTTTCCTTTGAGATGATGTGACAACGGAGATCTTTACCGTAGGAATTCCGTTTTCCATTTTCTGGAATTTGGTTTTCACTCGGTTGAAGGCGAAACCTTTGTTGCGGTATTTTTGGTTTATATTTTTCTTGAGGGAATCGAGGTTTTTTGTGTAGATTTCGTTCTTTTGAAGTTTTAAATCTGAAACTAATGAGTCCGAAAATTTGACATTGGCTTTGTTGAAATTCGGGCCTTTTTCGTAATAGATTTCGGTGCGATTTTCAATTTTTTTGACGTCTTTAAGTTCTGTGAAAAAGTATGAATTTTCCGTCAATGAATCCAGAAATTTCACTGCTTTTGCGGAGTCGGAAACGATTTTTTTGGCGTTGGTTTCTTTGTCTATGAGCCAGTATTCTTTTTTCTGCGCGTTGATTGAACCACAAAAGGCACAAAAGAGAAACAGGAATGTTATGTTTTTCAAAAGATTACAAAAGAAAGTGTCTTCGATTTTTATCTTTTTTTTTCTTGATATATCGAACTTTACAAACATTATACTTTTGTGACTTTTGTGGTTATATAACAGAAAATTAATCCATTTTATTGTATTTCTTCATCAGATTCTCGTAAGTGCTCTGCGGAAGAATCCATTTGAGCGGAACGCCAATCTTTTGTCCGAATTTCCCGAAATAATAATGTGCTTTCCATTTCGATTTCCCTAAAAGTCCATCAATATAAACCGCCACATCCAGAGGTTCGGTGCCATCGCCAACGTGAGAATTCATCAACGCATAAACTTTATCGAAGACATTTTTATAAGGTTGTGAAACTTTTGTTTTGACTCGGTTTTCTGCAATATTCGTTTTGATATCGCCCAAATGAAGTGAACAAACGTGGATGTTCCAAGGGTAAACTTCGTAGCGCATTGCTTCCGTCACTTTATCCAAAGCCGATTTGGAAGCGGAATAGAATCCTCGGAAAGGCAATCCCATTTCGGAACCGATGCTGGAAACATTGATGATTTTTCCTAATTTCTGTTCACGCATTTTTGGCAAAACGGCGGTCATCATCTGGACAGAACCAATCAAATTGAGATTGAATAATTTCGTAATATCTTCTTTCGTAGAATCTTCAACCGAGCCAACCATTCCCATTCCAGCGTTGTTGATAAGCACATCGATTCTGGTTTCTGTTTTCAGGATTTCAGAAATGGCGTTGTCTATTTGTTCTTTCTCCGTAATGTCTGTCGGAATCGAAACGAAATAATCGGAGCTCACAGATTTTCTGCTCAGTCCGTAAACTTTGTTCCCTTTTTTTCCGAAATATTCTGCGAGCGCAAATCCAATTCCGGATGAAGTGCCTGTGATGATGATTGTTTTTGACATTTAGAAATTAAAAGATTTATTTGAATTAGGAATTTTGATTTCATTCTTTCCCATTTTGTAATCATTCATTTTTATCAATTTGGGAAGTTTGTATATAAATTCTTTGTGATAATTTTCTGGAATTTTTCTGTTCGAGCCATCATCACAATCTGAATATTCTTCGCTTACAATGACTTTCCCAGTCGAAAAATTGATTTCATCGGAGAAACTGAATTCGCAAGTATCATCAAATTTTACCAAAGCGCCAATCAGATAGAAATCACCATTCTGAAATCGATAGGTATTTTTCGAAGTCACTGTATGTCGGGAATTGGAAAAATACGATTGAATAATTACCAAACAATTATTTTTGATGTTCAATTCCAGTTCGTTGCCTTCGGGATAGAATCCTTCTTTGCTGTCAAATATCAAATTAGAATTCTCTTTCCAGATTTTCAATTTGCCATTGACGTTTTTTAGAATATAAAACTTTCTAACGAGTCCAGGAGATTCTGAGTCAGGTGTTTTATCTGTATTGAAAACGATGACGGTTTCATCTTTTCCATCTATGTCCAGGTCGCCTTTTGTTTCCAAGATTTTCTCGTAACCTTTTGGGATTGTGAAATCTTTCAATTCTTGAGAGTGTAGAAATGAGAAGAATATGATTGTACAGAAAAATAGAAACTTTTTCATCAAAATTCATACAAATCCTGAGTGGAGAATCTCAAATCTGGAAATTTGATGGATTGAAGCATTTCGCCATCTGCAACGGGTTTTCTGCTTATATATTCACCATTTTCCAAACTGTAAATCAAGATGAATTTTTCGCTGGAATCCACAACCCAATATTCTGAAACACCGGATTCTTCGTACAAACTGAATTTGAGATTCATTTCCTTTTTCGAATTTCCCGGGGATAGAATTTCAATCACCAAATCCGGCGCACCAAGACAGCCTTTGTCGTCAATCTTATTTCGGTCACAAATCACACATAAATCTGGCTGTACAACCGTAAGGACTTCCCCATTTTTATTAGGTAAACGTACATCAAATGGAGCATAGAATAATTCACAAGGTGTGCTTTCGAAAAACGAATAAAGTTTTTGATTAATCTTTTGTGAAATTCTCTGATGATTCGGTGCAGGAGCCGGACTCATCTTTAGGATTTTACCTTTTATCAATTCCACTCTTTCTTTGAATCTCCACATCAGATAATCTGTGAAAGTGTAAGTTTTATTGAGGTCCAATTGATTGATATTTGTGATTTCCATAACGCTGTTTTGAATTAACGGCTTGCTACTAACAAAGATAGGTATTTTTTAAATCGTAAAAATTTATCAGATCAATTGCTCGTCACCTTCTCAAAATCCTCCCAAAACTCAGGATAAGATTTCTCGACAACGTCTTCATTTTCGATATTCAATTTTTTAATTAAGGCAAACGGCGCAAAAGCCATCGCCATTCTGTGGTCGTTGTAAGTCGCGATTGAAATATTTTCTTCAGGTTCTATGAATTCCGAAGATTCTATTTTCTCAACCGTAATGTGAGTTTTTGCTCCAATTTTCAACAATTCATTTTGAAGCGCAACCAATCGGTCGGTTTCTTTTACCTTTAACGTGTGAAGTCCTGTGATTTCAAAAGGGATTTTCAAAGCGGTTGCCGTCACACAAAGTGTTTGCGCAATGTCTGGACAGTCATTCATATCCAAAGTAATCAATTCAGGATACTCGAAAGCTGGTTCTGGCAAAAGTGAAATCGAGTTTTCTGCATAATCCGAAACTGTGTTGATTCCGAAGTATTTCCAGTAAAGTTCTTTGATCACGCTGTCCCCTTGTAAAGAAAGTGTGTGGTAACTTTTTAAAGTGATGGTTTTTCTTCCAATTGCAGCCAAGGAATAAAAGTAAGAAGCTGACGACCAGTCGCTTTCTACTTCGTAGCGTTCCGTTCTGTATTGATTGTTGTGCGTTACGATTTCGATTTTATTTTCTGCAAAATGAGATTTGATTCCGATTTCGTCCAGGATTTTCAATGTCATTTCGAGGTAAGGTCGAGATGTGATTTCACCTTCCAACTCCAAAGTCAATCCATTTTCCAATTTTCCTCCGATTAATATTAATGAAGTCAAAAACTGACTGGAAACGTTGGCTGAAATCTTGACCACATTTTTTTCTAATTTCTTTCCGATGATTTGCAACGGCGGAAAACCTTCTTTTTCAAGATAAGTAATATCTGCACCAAGTGATTGCAGTGCCTCAACCAAAGGTTTTATGGGGCGGTTTTTCATTCTGTCAGAACCTGTCAGAATTGTTTTTCTACCTTCAGAAATCGAATAATAAGAAGCCAGGAAACGCATTGCAGTTCCGGCGTGGTGGATGTCTACAATTTCGGAATCGGATTCCAACGCTTTTTTGAGCAAGGTCGTGTCCTGAGAGTTGGAAAGATTGAACATATCAATGTTCCCAAAGAGTTTCCCTAAAATCAAAAGACGGTTCGAAATGCTTTTCGAACCGGTAATTTGGATTTGTTGATTATCGATTAATTCTGATTTTTTTAATATCATTTCTATGTATTGATGTAAAAAGTACTAAAGTATTAATGATTCTAATTCGTGAATACACTCTACATTAATACATTTTACAAATTATTTTAATTTTTCATTATTCTGATGTCGGTCTTTGTCTCTATCAGTTTTGATTTTCATTTTTTTGTCGAATGCTGACTGCAAATCTGTTCCGGTTTGATTCGCCAAACAAAGCGTTACGAATAAAACATCTGCCAATTCTTCTCCAAGGTCTTTTGATTTGTCGGATTCCTTTTCAGATTGTTCACCGTATCTTCTGGCGATGATTCTGGCAACTTCGCCGACTTCTTCTGTCAACATTGCCATATTGGTTAGCTCATTGAAATAGCGGACGCCAATGGTTTTTATCCATTCATCAACCTGATTTTGGAGTGTTGTGATTTCCATTATTGATAAGCGCCTAAAGTTGCAGGATAAGTTCGAGTGTTTCCTACAATATCTTGAATGGTATTATTGTTATTCAGATTAGTACCTTTTCCTCTTGCTTTAGAGTTCGCCTTAACTCTCAAATTCATTTTTTGAGTGAAATAATTTTGAAATTCTGGGTCTTCGTTTTTAACAATATTATCTCCAATAGGATTGAAGCTTGAAGAAGCACTCAACTTTAATAATGAATTATCAAATCTTGCGTTGATTGTTCCACCATTCGCAATCTCATTTAGAGAAATCATCTCAGGTGTATCTCCATAGATAATGGAATTGTTGACTCTCAGGATTGTACTTTCAGAAAACAGTTCGTTTCCATTTTGATAGACATTACTCGCATAGATTCCCGCAGCATTCATCGATGGATTGAGATTCCAATAGTTGGCAAGCGTAGAGTAGTTAAGCGTATAATTTCCACCACCAGCTATGGCAAAATCGGCTTCACCACAGTTGTTCATCACCAAATTGTTGGCAGTAATATTTGATGCAATCCCGTAGATTCCAGCATTCTGAAATGTATGGATGATGGTATTATTAATTGTAGCAGTATTATTTTTAAGTTGAAGACCAACGTTTCCACCAAAAAGTCTGGCGTAATTCATTTTCAATTCGGTGTCTTCTTCCATTTTGATTCCGTTCCAGTTCGCAGGAAGCGTGTCGTATTTCGTGTCACTTCTGTCACCTCGGAAAATGACTTCATCGCCCAAAGCTCCTTTCACATCAAGAATAGAATTTTTCGCAAAGTTCATTCCGCTGTTTTTTCGGAAATAGACTTTCGTGCCTTTTTCCATTGTCAAAGTTTTCCCTTCTGCAACAGTTAAATCGCCGAAAATGATTTTCGCTTTATCCTTTGTCCAGGTTGTATTCTCAGAAATTATATTCGGATTTGTATCGGTTTTAATAAAATATTCCGCATCCTGAACGACTGAAAACAATGTTACTTTTTGCTCACCAGCCGGCGTATTGAAAACCACTTTATCTTCGGCAATCGCTTCTGGCGCGTTGGCAATCGGTGCAATTTCTACGAAAACATAAAGGCTGTCTTTTCTTCTAAGTGCCACATTTTCGAAACTGGTCCCGACTTTCCCATCAACATTGATTCTGTAAAGTGAACCGCTTCCGCCTTCCAGCGCAATTTTAGGAATCAATACATCCTTATCTTCATTGTTGTAAACCTTTACGGCGTAAGTTTCCGAACGCATCTGGTTGTAAACCGTGTCGCAAAAAACGGTGTCGGTAGAGAATCTCAACAGTTGCGTTGGCGATTCAAACGAAATATCATCGCGATTACATCCTGCTAATAATAAAAGGGACCAAAATGCAATGCCAAGGAATATTTTAATTTTCATTTATTTTGTTTAATCTTCAAAACTACAAAATTTAAATTTTTATTTTGTGAAGAGGTAGATATTTTAATGATTTTAAATAAAAAATCCTTTCAAGAGCTGAAAGGATGAAATAATTAGAACAGTAATTTACTCTTTTATAAATTTCTTATTGATAACTTCTCCAGTCTTAGTAGTTGCAGTGATTATATAAATTCCTTTTATAAAATTTGAAACATCAATAGATTTTTCTGAACTCGTGATTTGCTTTACGACTTTTCCGGAAAAGTCTGTTATTTTGATATTCGAAATTTCTTCAGAGAAAGTGAGATTATCTTTTGCCGGATTTGGGAATATCCTTAATGATTTTAATCGAGAATCAGAAACGGCCAACATTATACCTCCTACTTGAAAAGAAAAAGATTCTGATTCAATATTTCCTTCATAAACAGCTTTGACAGAGCCAGTAAATGAACCGCCACTATTATAATTTATAAAATCACAGCCAGAAGTTATTCCCCAATCTGGATTGCAGCCTATGGTTGTTGATGTTTGGAATTTATACAATTCATTTCCACGATAGATATTGTATCCAATCAATTCATTATGCGGCGTTGCTGGTTCTTGCCAAGAAAGCGAGAAAATATTTTGGTAGTTACTGTAATCATAATAATGATTCCACTGTAAATTTTGAACTGAATTAACTTGTCCAAATCCTAAACTGGAGGCAATGATTGTAAAAATAAAGAGTAAAGATTGTTTCATAGGTTAAGTTTTTTATAAAAATAATGATTTTCAATGAGATTCAAATATTAAATTTAAACTAACTAACATTTGTTAGTTTAATAAAAATGCGTAAGTTTGTTTAAATCACATTCATAATTCAATATTTGAATTAATAATCTGAATGTCAAATGTTTAAATATGGAAATGACCAAAAGACATTTTTTAAACAAAGAAATTTCTCTGACTGATTTGCTCAAATCAGCTTACCGTTTGATGTTTACGGCCAAAACGATGACCGATTTGTTTGAACAGGAAAAAAAGATCACTTCAAAATACGTTCACGCGACTTCCCGCGGACACGAGGCGATTCAACTGGCTTTGGGAATGCAGTTGTTGCCACAGGATTTCGTGAGTCCTTATTATAGAGACGATTCTATTTTACTCGGAATCGGAATCACACCTTACGAATTGATGCTTCAACTTTTAGCAAAACGCGACGACCCATTTTCCGGTGGAAGAACTTACTACGCACATCCAAGTCTTAGACGAGATTATTTTCCAAAAATCATCCACCAAAGTTCCGGAACAGGAATGCAGGCCATCCCAACCACTGGAATTGCAATGGGAATGAAGTACAAAGAGGAAACCGGAATCGCCGAAAACCTTGATGATAAACCAATCGCAGTCTGCTCACTCGGCGACGCAAGTTGTACAGAAGGCGAAGTTTCCGAAGCGTTCCAAATGTCAGCGTTGAAACAATTGCCAATTCTTTATTTGGTTCAGGACAACGAATGGGATATTTCTGCCAATGCCAAAGAAATAAGAGCGCAGGATATCACACAATATATGCAGGGTTTCAACGGCATCGAAACAAGAACAATTGATGGAACCGATTTTATCAAATCCTACGAAACCGTAAAAGAATGCATCAAAATCATCCGCGAAGAACGCCGACCAATGCTGATTCACGCCAAAGTTCCTTTATTAAATCATCACACTTCCGGCGTCAGAAAAGAGTGGTATCGCGACGATTTGGAAGAATGCGCAAAGAATGACCCATTAATTAAATTAAGAAACACACTTTCAGAATTTAGCATAGAAGATTCTGAAATCGAAACCATAGAAAAAGAAGTTGCAGAACTCGTAAGGGCTGATTTCGAAAACGCTGTTTTAGCAGAAGACCCAAAACCGGAAGACGCGTACAAACACGATTTCGCACCAACACCAATCACCGAGGAAAAAGGAGAACGTTCCCCAACCGGAAAAATCCCAACTGTAATGGTAGATTGTGCACTTTTCGCCATCAGAGAATTGATGACAAAACATCCGGAAGCCTTATTATATGGACAAGATGTTGGCTTAAGGTTAGGCGGCGTTTTCCGAGAAGCGATCACGTTGGCGGCACAATTCGGAGAGAAAAGAGTTTTCAATACACCAATTCAGGAAGCATTTATCGTTGGTTCAACGGTTGGAATGAGCGCAGTCGGACTAAAACCAATTGTCGAAGTCCAGTTTGCCGATTACATTTGGCCAGGCTTGAATCAATTATTCACCGAAGTTTCCAGAAGTTATTATTTGTCTAATGGAAAATGGCCGGTGTCAATGATTCTCCGCGTTCCGATTGGCGCTTACGGCAGCGGCGGGCCTTATCATTCAAGTTCGGTTGAAAGTGTTTTGACGAATATCAAAGGCATCAAAATCGCGTATCCTTCAACCGGTGCCGATTTGAAAGGTTTGATGAAAGCCGCTTTCTACGACCCAAATCCGGTTGTAATGTTAGAGCATAAAGGCTTGTATTGGTCAAAAATAGAAGGCACAGAAAATGCTAAAACCATAGAGCCAGACGAAGATTACATTATCCCATTTGGGAAAGCGAGAGAGGTTTTGCTTTGCGAAAATCGTCAGGACAAACCAACGTTGACCATCATCACGTATGGAATGGGCGTTTATTGGGCTTCCAATGCAGCAAAAGAGTTTGATAATCAAATCGAAATCATTGATTTAAGAACGCTCGCACCTTTAGATGAAAACCGCGTTTTCGAAAGTGTGAAAAAACACAACCGTTGCATCGTTTTGACAGAAGAACCTGTGAATAACAGCTTTGCGCAAAGTCTGGCAGCAAGAATCAGTGACAATTGTTTTAGAAATTTGGACGCTCCGGTAAAAGTGGTTGGTGCCAAAGATTTGCCAGCAATTCCTATTAATTCCGAATTGGAAAAGGAAATGTTGCCGAACACACAGAAATTGATTAAAGAAATAGAAAAACTGTTGAAATACTAAGCTCCGTAGGAGCGAAACGTTTGTAGTAAATGTTTTTTAAATTTAGCAGAACTCCGTAGGAGTGACACATTATGATACAGGAATTAACTATTAATAAGAAAAATAAAATCAATAAAAAAGAGTTGATTTTGTCTGAGGCCGCAATGCTTTTCAAAGAAAAAGGTTTCGGTGGAACAAGTATGCGCGACCTCGCTGAAAAAGTGGGAATGGAAGCCGCAAGTATGTACAACCACATCAAATCCAAAGACGAAATTCTGGAATTGATTTGCTTCAAAATTGCCAACCAATACATTTCTCAACTTCAGGAAATCGAAAGCACCGACCAGACTTTTCAGGAAAAACTGAATGCCATCATCGGACTTCACGTTCAATTGATTATCGAAGATGCAGCCTCAGTTTCTGTAGCCAATAACGATTGGAAATATTTGTCTAATGACAAGAAAGAACAATACAAACAAACCAGAAAATCTTACGAAAAAAGTTTTGCCAACATCATAGAACAGGGAATGCAAACCGGCGAATTCAAAAAAATGAATGTTTCCGTCGCATTGTTCACAATGTTATCTTCCTTAAGGTGGATAGAACTGTGGTACAAACCAAGCCGCGAAATCACACCACAGGAATTGGAAGATGATTTAAAAACATTGTTAATGAAAGGCCTTAACTCATAAATGATAAACGATGAATGATAATCTCTACAATTTGAATTAATCATTTATCAATTATCGCTCATCAATTATAAATAAGAATGTCAGTAAATTTTCATCCTTTAAAAGTCAAAAAAGTCAAGAAAGAAACGCAGGATTGTGTTTCTGTAAATTTTGATGTGCCTGCAGAATTGGCAGAACAATTTAAATTCACGCAAGGACAATATTTGACTTTCCGACAAATCAATGGCAGCGAAGAACTTCGTCGGTCTTACTCAATATGCGCAAGTCCACACGAAAACGAATTGAAAGTTGCCGTGAAAAAAGTGCCAGAAGGTCTGTTCTCTTCTTTTATGAATGAAAACCTGAAAGAAGGCGACGTATTGGAAGTAATGCCTCCAATGGGAAAATTCTACACAGAACTGAATTCCGAAAACAAGAAAACGTACGTTGCTTTTGCAGCTGGAAGTGGAATCACACCTATAATTTCCATCATCAAATCAGTTTTGAAAAACGAGCCTCAAAGCCGGTTCATTCTGATTTACGGGAACAAAAATAAAGCAACCATCATTTTCAAAGAAGAAATTGAAGCGTTGAAAAACCGTTTTATGGAACGCCTCAGCATTTATCATATTCTCAGCCGCGAGGTTGCAGATGCCGATTTGTTGAGTGGCAGAATCAATTCTGAGAAAGCAAAATCATTCCTCAATCATATCATTCCGGCAGAGAAAATCGATGAGGTTTTCCTTTGTGGGCCAGAGGAAATGATTCTCGGCGTGAGAGACACTTTGGTCAGTTCCGGCGTGGATGCTAAGAAGATTCACTTCGAATTATTCTTCAGCGCGGCCTCTGCCGAAAAGAAAAAAGAACACGAATCCGCAATTAATAAGTCTGATGACACATTCAGCAAAGTCACCGTCAAGTTGGATGCAACTGCTTTGAAATTAGACTTAGCTTACCACGGCCCAACCATTTTGGATGCCGCTTTGCAAAACGGAGCAGACTTGCCGTACGCCTGCAAAGGCGGTGTGTGCGCCACGTGCAAATGCAAACTGGAAAAAGGCGAAGTCGTGATGGACATCAATTATTCCTTGGAACCGGACGAGATTGCAGCAGGATTTATCCTGTCTTGCCAGGCACACCCGAGGTCGGAGGAAGTGGTTGTGAATTTTGATATTAAGTAAGAGCCACGAAGTGGTGAAATATAATAGCATAGGGTTTAGCCCTATGAGTAGTGAATTTTGATATTAAATAAACCAACAAACTACAAAGTGGCGATATAAGCCAGCATAGGGTGATGCCCTATGAAATTGTGAATTTTGATATTAAATAAAATAATAATTATGGCAGCTTAATCCGCCTTCCGCTCCCAATCTTTTTTGCAGACGATTTCAGTTGAATAGAAAATGAAGTCCACGCAAAAAAGGATTTCCGCTCAAGTCGGGCTGCGGATTCGGTATAAAACAAGAGAAGGTTATAACCAAGAAGTTTGTCATTCCGTAGGAAACCTAACGAAGTGGTTCGACGAAGTCAATCTAAACCGTTGAGATTCCTACGGAATGACAAAAAAACTTTGAAGTTTGATTCTTTGATGAGTTTTACGTCTTTGCGAACTTAAAAACAGTAGAATAAATAAAAAACTTTGCGCACTTTGCGTTTAAATAAATTCCATTAAACCAAAACATTATGGAAACAACAGAAATCAATTTAGAAGAACATTTTCAGAATAAAATAGACAGCGAAATCCGCATCGAACCAAAAGACTGGATGCCAGACGCGTACAGAAAAACACTGATTCGTCAGATTTCTCAGCACGCGCATTCCGAGATTGTAGGAATGTTGCCAGAAGCCAACTGGATTACGCGCGCTCCAACTTTGAACCGAAAGAAAATCCTTTTGGCAAAAGTTCAGGATGAGGCTGGTCACGGTTTGTATCTCTATTGCGCCGCCGAAACTTTGGGCGTTACAAGGGACGAAACCATCAATGATTTGCATTCCGGAAAGGCCAAATATTCCAGCATTTTCAATTATCCAACGCTCACTTGGGCAGATATGGGCGCAATTGGCTGGCTGGTAGATGGTGCTGCGATTTTGAATCAGGTGCCACTTTGCCGAGCTTCTTACGGACCTTACGCCAGAGCGATGGTTCGGATTTGCAAGGAAGAAAGTTTTCACCAAAGACAAGGTTACGAGCTGATGATGAAACTCGCACAAGGTTCGCCAGAGCAGAAAGCAATGGCTCAGGATGCGTTCAACCGTTGGTGGTGGCCGACTTTGATGATGTTCGGACCCAAAGACGCCGAATCCGGAAATACAGAACTGTCAATGAAGTGGCGTATCAAACGCTTCACCAATGACGAGCTGAGACAGCGTTTCGTAGATGTTTCCATTCCCCAAGCAGAATATCTGGGCTTGACGATTCCCGACCCAGACTTGAAATTCAATGAAGAAACCGGACATTACGAATTCGGGGAAATCGATTGGGATGAGTTCTGGAAAGTGGTAAAAGGCAACGGCGCGTGTAACAAAGAACGTGTTGAAACCCGCAAAAAAGCCTTCGACGACGGCGCTTGGGTAAGAGAAGCCGCAACCGCTTACCACGAGAAAAGAAAGTTAAGAGAAGAACAAAACAGAAAAACAGTTTAATGCCTTTGCGATAAAATCAACAATAATAAACCGATAGGTTAAAATCTATTATCTCTAATCTATCCGTCTCTAATCTGAAATATTATGCAAAATACAGAATGGCCACTTTGGGAGGTTTTCATCAGAAGCAGACAAGGCCTAGACCACAAGCACGTCGGCAGTCTCCACGCGGCAGATGCTGATATGGCAATCCAAAACGCACGTGACGTTTACACCAGAAGGATGGAGGGCGTCAGCATTTGGGTCGTAGAATCAAAGCACATCCACGCCACAAACCCTGATGATTCCGAAGCGTTTTACGAGCCTTCCGAAGATAAAGTTTACCGCCACCCGACGTTTTACCACGTTCCTGAGGAGGTGAAGAATATGTAAAAGCTTCGTTTCAATAAAAAGTAAGCTTACTTATTAGAGAAAGCAAGCTTGCTTTGACTCAAAACCTAGCTTGCTCTTGCCTCGTAGCAAGCTTGCTTTCTGAAAGATCTTCAATAAAGGCTTTCAATAGCATTATAATTCCCCTCCCTTGGAGGGGGAGAATTTCAAAATATTTGAAATTCGTGGTGGTCAATAATGACAATAAAAATTGAAGAAAAAAAATGAACAATAATTATCTCAATTATCTCCTGCATCTCGCAGACACAAGTCTCATTCTCGGACAGCGTTTGTGCGAATGGTGTGGAAAAGGTCCCGTCTTGGAGCAGGATATTGCCTTGTCAAACATCGCTTTGGATTTGCTGGGAGAATCTTCCAACTATTATCAATATGCCACAGAGATTCAGAACAAAGGAAAAACGGAAGATGATTTGGCTTTCCTACGAAACGAAAGAGATTTCAAAAACCTGTTGTTGGTAGAAAAAGAAAATGGCCATTTCGGAGACACCATTGTAAGACAGTTTTTCTTCGATGCCTATCATCATTTATTATTAAACGAACTGAAACACCTCTCAGATTTGAAACTCGCTTCCATCGCAGAAAAGTCTTTGAAAGAAGTTACTTATCACTTAAAATGGAGCAGTGAATGGATGATTCGATTAGGCGACGGCACAGAAGAAAGCCACAGCAGAATCCAGAAGTCAGTCAATGATTTGGTAGATTTTACAGACGAAATGTTCATCCCTACAAATTGGGAATCAGAATTAATTGAGCAACAAATAATTCCCGACATCAGAAACTTCCGAACAAAATGGGAAACCAAAGTTCTGGAAATCCTGAACGAAGCTACTTTGACAATCGATATCGAAAAATCAAGAAAGCTGACAGGCGGAAAAGAGGGAAAACACACCGAGAAAATGGGTTACATCTTAGCAGAAATGCAAATAATGCAACGCACTTATCCTAATATGGAATGGTAAGATAAAGTAGTAAAGCAAAATTATCTTTGAGTTCTTAGCTGAGTTTTACGCCTTTGCGAACTTAAAAATATTTTCAATAATGATAAAAAAAATCTTTGCGGACTTTGCGTTCAAAAAGAATTCAAAATAAAAAATGACAATTACAGAAAACGACATATGGCAAATCTTGAAGGAAATTCCCGACCCGGAAGTTCCTGTTCTCAATCTTTTAGATTTGGGAATCATCCGTGATGTGAGATTCAATGAAGACGATATCGAAGTGGTAGTGACACCAACTTACTCAGGTTGTCCCGCCACATCGATGATTAATATGTCGATTAAACTAAAACTGATTGAAAAAGGTTTCAACAATATCAAAATAACCAACCAACTGAGTCCAGCCTGGACAACCGATTGGATGACGGAAGAAGGAAAACAAAAATTGAAAGCTTACGGTATTGCACCGCCTGTTTACTCAAAAAATAGTGACGAATTATTTTCAAAAACAGATGAGGTCGAATGTCCTCTTTGCAGTTCAAAACACACCCATTTGGTAAGTCAATTCGGTTCCACGGCGTGCAAAGCACTATACCAATGCGATGATTGCAAAGAACCTTTTGATTATTTTAAATGCCATTAATTAAACAAATGAATAAATCTTTTGAACTAAAACTGCTGAGTTTATATTGGCTTGAAAATATCAACGAAGAAATTGATTTGTGCGCACACGGAAAATTAATGGTAAAAATTGGAGATGAAACAATTTGCGATGAGGATACTTTTGAAATTACTGTTAGTTCAACGGCATTATATTTAATGAGAACTTTAGAAGAAAATTATACAGGTGGAGATTATGCAGGTCAACTTCTTCCTTGTTGTGGCTTTAATTACATTGCAGAAAGTAAGGAAGATGATTTTGTCAACGTTCTAGGTTGTCCAAGTGGAATAGATTGGACAATTATTCATACAGATGACACTGTAAAATTAATAACAGAAAAAGGAACCGAAGCAGTAATAAATTTTGAAAACTATAAAGAAATTGTTTTAGACTTTGCAGATAAAATTGAAAGTTTTTACAATGAAAGTAAACCAAAGATAGTTGAGCAAGAAAATGAAATGAATGTAATTGGCTATCCAGCGTTTTGGAATGAGTGGAATAAGTTAAGAAGCAGATGGAAGTAAATAATTAATTTCCGCTAAAATTATATCAATAAAAAAAGTCATTGTACTTTTTACATTATACATTTTACAATAAAAAATGAAAATAGGAATAGTCGGTAGTGGCGCAATGGGAAGCGGAATAGCACAGGTTTTGGCAACAGCTGGAAACGAGGTTTTGTTGTACGACAGCAATCCACTTGCCGTAGAAAAAGCAGGACAAAATCTCGAAGCGCAGTTTCAAAAATTGACTGAAAAAGGCAAAATGACATTCGAAGAAGCGGAAACTTATTTTGATAATATCCGATTGAGCGATAAATTATCCGAATTAGAATATTCCGAATTAATCATCGAAGCGATTGTTGAAGATTTGGAAATCAAGAAAGATTTGTTTCAAAAACTGGAAAGTCTGGTTTCTGAAGATTGTATTTTGGCAACTAATACTTCATCGTTATCAATTGCATCCATTGCATCATCTTGCCAAAAACCGGAACGTGTGATTGGAATTCACTTTTTCAATCCTGCGCCTTTGATGGCTTTGGTTGAGGTGATTCCTGCAGTTCAGACGGATAAAAATTTAATTTCGAAAGTGAAAAGCTTAGTTGAAAGCTGGAGAAAACTGCCGGTAATTGCAAAAGATACACCTGGATTTATTGTGAATCGCGTCGCAAGACCATTTTACGGAGAAGCAATTCGGATTTTGGAAGAAGGAATTGCCGACTGCGCAACCATTGATTTTGCAATGACGAGTTTGGGCGGATTCAAAATGGGACCATTTCAGTTAATGGATTTCATTGGGCACGATGTGAATTACCGAGTAACGGAAAGTGTGTTCAAAGAATTTTTCTACGACCCGAAATTCAAACCGTCATTCACGCAAAAAAGATTATTTGAAGCGGGATATTTCGGAAGAAAATCAGGAAAAGGTTTTTATGATTATTCTCAAGATAAAGAACAGCCGAAACCAAATGAAAATCCTGAATTATTAGAATTAATATTCAAAAGAATCTTGGTAATGCTAATGAACGAAGCGGCAGATGCTTATTTCTTAAATATTGCTTCCGCAGAAGACATCGATTTGGCAATGACAAAAGGCGTGAATTACCCAAAAGGATTATTGAAATGGGCAGATGAATTTGGTCTGGAAAATCTTCAGAACGAACTCGATGAACTTTATCATTTCTACCACGAAGACCGCTACAGATGCAGTCCGGTTATCAGAAACTTAGTAAAACAAAATAGGAAATTCTATGAGATTTAATCGCAAAGGCGGAAAGTAGAAGGTGGAAATTAGGATGCTTTAAGTCGCAAATTCTCGCATAGTAAAAAACACAAATAAGATGAACGAAAACGAATTAGCCAAAATCATTGTTGATTTAGGATTTAATATTTACAAAAAACTTGGAGCAGGATTATTTGAAAATGTTTATGAGCAATGTCTTTATCACGATATCAAAAAGTCGGGTTTACAAGTTGAAAGACAAAAATATTTACCTATTATTTATGATGATTTAAAAATTGAAAATGCATACAAAATAGATTTATTAATAGAAAACAAATTAATAATTGAAATAAAAACTGTTGATGCGCTTAATGATATTCACAAAGCTCAAATCCTTACATATTTGAAAATGACAGGATGTAAACTTGGATTATTAATAAATTTCAGAACCGATTTCTATAAAGATAATGTAAAAAGGGTGGTTAACAAATTATAATTTTAAAGAAATAAATTTTGAAAAGAGTCTTTTGCGACTTAAAACAGTTTTAAAAAATTAACAAATGCGCCTTGGCGATAAATGCAGAAAAATGAACCAAGTATATATAATAGACGGCGTCCGAACGCCAATCGGAAAGCTAAAAGGAAGCTTATCTTCCGTCCGTCCCGATGATATGGCGGCTTTTGTCATCAAAAAATTATTGGAAAGAAATCCGAACATCGACCAAAGTAAAATCTACGATGTCGTTTTAGGTTGCGCCAATCAAGCTGGCGAGGACAACCGAAATATCGCAAGAATGTCGGCGTTGCTTTCCGGTTTGGATTATCACGTTCCCGGAGAAACGGTGAATAGACTTTGCGCTTCCGGATTGTCAGCAGCGATTAATGCTACGAGAGCGATTCAGGTTGGCGATGCTGATTTGATGATTTCGGGTGGTGTTGAGAATATGACGCGCGGACCATTGGTGATTTCAAAATCTGAGAGTCCTTTTGGTGGCGATGCAAAAATCTACGATACAACTTTCGGCTGGCGGTTCATTAATCCGAAAATGAAAGAAATGTATGGCGTAGATGCAATGGGTGAAACAGCAGAAAATCTGGCTGAGCGCGACCAAATTTCTCGTGAAGACCAGGATTTGTTTGCCTTCAACTCTCAGCAAAAAGCGAAAGTTGCTCAGGAAAACGGAAGATTATCACAGGAAATTATTCCGGTCAATATTCCTCAAAGAAAAGGCGACGATTTGATTTTCGATAAAGATGAATTTCCTAAAAATGATACAACCTTAGAAGGCTTATCAAAATTAAGAACGGCTTTCAAAAAAGACGGAACAGTCACTGCAGGAAATGCTTCTGGTTTGAATGACGGTGCAGCAGTTAATTTATTGGCCTCTGAAAATGCGATTAAAGAATTTGGATTAACACCAAAAGCAAGAATAGTTTCAAGCGCAGTTGTCGGTGTTGAACCGAGATTGATGGGAATTGGTCCTGTAAAAGCCGCAGAATTGGCATTGCAAAAAGCAGGGTTGACATTTAATGATTTGGATATTATTGAATTGAATGAAGCTTTCGCTGCACAAAGTTTAGCGTGTATCAGAGCTTGGGGATTGGATGACAACGATTCCAGAATCAATCCAAATGGCGGAGCCATTGCACTCGGACATCCACTAGGAATGAGTGGTGCAAGAATCCTGAATTCCGCAATGTATGAACTTCAAAACCAAAATAAAAAATATGCCTTGGCAACAATGTGTGTTGGCTTGGGACAAGGTTTTGCGGTGATTATTGAGAAAGTTTAGTGAATTGTAAAATTTATTAATGTAAAAAGTATTTACGATTTACATTGAACTTATTTTAAGGCATTAATACATTTTACATAATACATAAATACAAAAAGAAATTATGCAACTAGAAAATTACGCGCTCGGCAGATGGACAAAAGGAGAGGGAGAAGGGCAGGCTTTATATAATTCCATCAACGGCGATTTGGTGGCAACAGCGACTTCTAAAGGTTTGGATTTTGCAGAAATGATGGATTATGCCAGAAAAATTGGCGGTCCGGCTCTTCGAAAATTAACTTTCCAGGAAAGAGGATTGATGCTGAAGAAACTCGCTTTCCATCTTTTGGAAAAGAAAGAAACGTTCTACAAAGTGAGTTGGGCAACCGGCGCAACAAAAGCGGACAGTTGGGTTGACATCGAAGGTGGCATCGGAAATCTTTTTGCGAATGCTTCTTTGCGGAGACAATTTCCGGACTTACCTTATTATATAGATGGCGAATCGGTGAAGCTTTCCAAGGAAGGAACGTTCATCGGTCATCACATTTGCACGCCGAAACGTGGGGTTGCGATTCATATCAATGCGTTTAATTTCCCGGTTTGGGGAATGTTGGAGAAAATTGCGGTCAATCTTTTGGCTGGCGTTCCGGCAATCGTAAAGCCTGCAACTGCAACGAGTTTTTTAACGGAAGTTGTCGTTAAAGAAATCATCTCTTCTCAAATTTTACCTGAAGGAAGTCTGCAATTGATTTGCGGTTCAGCCAACGGAATTCTGGAAAGTGTGACCAGCGAAGATGTTGTAACCTTCACAGGTTCGGCTTCCACAGGGAAAATGTTGAAGTCTCATCCAAGAATTCTTGAAGAATCTGTTCCTTTCAATTTAGAAGCGGATTCATTAAATGCAATGGTTTTAGGAGAAGATGCAAAACCCGGAACAGCGGAATTTGATTTGTTCATCAAAGAAGCCGTTCGTGAAATGACCACCAAGGCCGGACAAAAATGTACGGCGGTGAGAAGGATTTTAGTGCCTGTCAATTTGGTCGAAGATGTTCAGATTGCACTTGGACAAAGACTTTCCGCAGTTGTGATAGGCGACCCGAATGTAGAAGGTGTGAGAATGGGCGCTTTGGCAAATAAAGACCAAGTGAAGGAAGTTTCCGAGAAAGTTCAGGAATTATCCAAAACTCAGGAAATCGTTTTCGGAAATTTGGATGATTTCGATGTGAAAGGAGCGGACAAAAACAAAGGCGCATTCATTTCTCCGATTTTATTCCTTAATTCCGACCCTTTTAAATATACAGATTGCCACAATATTGAAGCTTTCGGGCCAGTCAGCACGATTATTCCTTATCATAATATTGATGAAGCGATTGAGTTGGCGAGAATGGGAAAAGGTTCGCTTTGTTGTTCCGTTGTGACAGCTGATGACGATTTTGCAAGAGAATTTGTCATTGGCGCAGCATCGATGCACGGCCGGATTTTGATTCTCAATTCAGATTGTGCGAAAGAAAGCACAGGTCACGGTTCGCCTTTGCCAATGCTGGTTCACGGTGGCCCGGGAAGAGCTGGCGGAGGTGAAGAAATGGGTGGAAAACGTGGCGTTCTTCATTATATGCAACGCACGGCCATCCAAGGTTCGCCAACGACTTTGACGAATATCACTCAACAATATCAATACGGTGGAAAACAGTTCGAGGACAATATTCATCCATTCAGAAAACATTTTGAAGAACTGAAAATCAGTGAAACTTACATCACGGCAAAACATACGGTTACAGAAACGGATATTACCAATTTTGCCAATGTTTCCGGTGATAATTTCTATGCACATATGGACGCAACATCTTTAGAAGGAACGATTTTCGAAGGTCGGGTCGCGCACGGATATTTCATTCTCAGTAAAGCCGCAGGATTATTTGTTGACCCGAGAAAAGGTCCGGTTTTACTAAATTATGGTTTGGACGAATGCCGTTTCGTGAAACCCGTTTATCCGGGAATGACGATTGGCGTAAAGTTTACCTGCAAAGAAAAAATCAGTCAGGAAAAACGCGACGAAGATGATATTGCCAAAGGAATCGTCCGCTGGCTCGTGGATGTTTACGACGAAACCGGAGAAACTGTAGCGATCGCAACGATTCTGACGATGGTGAAAAAACTTAATCAAGAATAAATTAAGAAACAGGATAAAAGTAAAAAGAATCAAGTATTTTCGAAGTTTTGTAATTATGGCAGCTATTTCCGCCTTCCGCTCCCAATCTTTTTTGCAGACAATTTCAGTTAAGTTTAACTCGAAGACCATGCAAAAAAGGATTTCCGCTCAAGTCGGGCTGCAGATTCAACATAAATCAAATCAACAGATAACTATCAACCAACAAAAAAATGACAGCTTACGTAAAATCAACCATAGAAAACGGAATCGGAACCGTCGAGTTTTTTCATCCGCAAAGCAACTCGATGCCGAGTTCGCAACTTAAAAACCTTGTAGAAGAAATCGAAAAACTAGGAAAAAATGACGACGCAAAAGTTATCATCCTGAAAAGTGGTGGCGAAAAAGCCTTTTGTGCAGGAGCATCTTTTGACGAACTGATTTCCATTCAAGACTTCGAAACGGGGAAAACATTTTTCTCAGGTTTTGCTAATGTCATTAATGCAATGCGGAAATCTCCAAAACTAATTATTGCCAGAATCCACGGAAAAGCTGTCGGTGGCGGTGTTGGAATTGCGTGCGCAGCAGATTACACGTTTGCAACAGAAAATGCCTCGGTTAAGTTGAGTGAATTGGCGGTCGGAATTGGACCTTTCGTTATCAGTCCTGTTGTAGAAAAGAAAATCGGAACTTCCGCTTTTGCGCAACTGGCAATTAATGCGACAGAATTTTACTCGGCTGAATGGGCTAGAGAAAAAAATATGTTCCAGGATATGTACGAAACAACTGAAGAAATGGATGCGGAAATTCAAATTTTGGCAGAAAAATTATCCAAATCAAATCCTGAAGCAATGTTTGAGTTGAAAAATATTCTCTGGAAAGGAACAGATCATTGGGATCATCTTTTAACCGAACGGGCTGCAGTTAGTGGGCAATTGGTTCTCTCAGATTTTACAATCAATGCAATTAATCAATTTAAAAATAAATAATTACCAACAAAAAAGCCTTTCAAAATTAGAAAGGCTTTCGTTTTATTCTTTGATGATTTTCTGTGTGATTGCTTCTTTATCCGTTTTGATTTTTACAAGGTAATTTCCTTTTGATAAATTGGAAATGTTGACTTCTTTGGATTTTACAGTTTTCAGAAGTTGTCCGTTTTGGGAATAGATTTCTACGCTTTCTATTTTATTATTGGTATTGATAATTAATTTTTCTTTTACTGGATTTGGGTAAATTTGGATTGATGATTTTTTAACGTCATTTACACCTAAACCGCAGTCTGTACTGTAGGTTGCCCAGCTGTCTTTCCACCAGCTTAGTCCACTTGGCTTCCCTGCATCTACTTGGATACAAAAAAGATTAGGATTATTATATGAAGTTAAATATTGAATTTTATTATTTTGTCCATTTTTCAAATTAAGAGAAATCAATTGATTATTGTTGCAAGTCAAGAACATCAAATCTGAGTTTTTAGAAATATCAATATTTTTTAATAAATTAAATCCGCAATTTAAAGATTTTAAAGAGAGATGTTTTGATGTATCAACACTACTTATCTGATTGTTTGTGAAGTGTAGATTTTCGAGCAAAAGATTTTTAGAGATATCTAAAATAGTAAGTAGATTATCTGAACAATCAAGAGTTTTTAAATTGATGTTTTTAGACACGTCCAAACTTCCTATTTGATTATTTGCACAATTTAATGATTTAAGCTGAATATATTTAGAATGATCAAAATTCGAGATGTTATTAGAGTTATAACTCAGACCAGTTAAGAGTGTGTTTTTCGAAATATCCAGATCCGTTAATTGATTTTTGCTGCAGTTCAAACCTTCGAGCAGAATATTTTTTGAAATATCCAAACTTGTGAGCTGATTTGATTCACACCATAGAATTTTTAATTTGATGTTTTTAGAGACATCGAGTGTCATTATAGGATTGTTGTAACAGTATAATTCTGTAATATTAATAAAAGCCTCAATTCCCGTAAGATCTTCTATAAACCTATTACTACAATCTAAAAGTCCCGTAAAATTTTCTGCTTCCGAAATCTGTATTTGATTATCGTTATTTGTGTCAATTTCGTTATTCCATATAAGGTAATTTTTAAAATTAGCATCAGGAATATTGACGATCTGCGCAGAAAATGTAATTGACAGCAGCAATAAAAAATGAGTAAAAATGAATTTCATAATGATTATAAGTTTAGCCGCAAAAGTAATATTTTTTATTTATGAAATTGTAAAAAACAAAAACCGCCTTCCCAATCTGGAAGGCGGTTCTGTTTTCATTCGGAAATTAAATTAACTAACTCTAACTAAATTTCAAAATAAGTTCTCATCGTTGTTTGTTTTTAGAATATCTAATATGTGTTTGTGTCGTATTGACATGTCAAAAGTAGAAAGATTCGAGATGCTCCAGTAGAGTAGAAATTACCAATTTACAGATTGCGTATTTATACGGATTTCTAATTTTCCATAAAAAAAGCCCCGCAAAAAAATTTGATGAGACTTAGAAAAAATATCAAAAGTTATCTTATTGATGTTCCAGAAATTTTTGTTCGTAAGTATTGATTGTTGCAAGCTTCTTAGCTTCGGAGTTTTTCTTCCTTACAACTTTGAAAACATTCTCTCGTAATTCTACTACTTCGAATCGGTTGTAATTGGTTCCTACGGAAATATATGGTTTGGCTGTAAAAATTCCTCTGGGCGTGTGGATCTCGGCAGAAACTTGTATGATTGGAAAGATTCCTCGTTTTTCTGATTTCCATCCGGAGCTTGGTTTTACAAAAAAATAGTGGCTAGTGCAAAAAATAGTCATATATGTGACTTCGCCTCTGATGATATAATCTGTGGAATTGACTATTTCTAGTGATTGGGGCATTTTACTAATTGTTTTCAATTTTCTTATACCAAAGAAACCACAAAAATGAAAAGTAGGATAGCGTAGAAATACTGAATTTTCCAGTTACAACTTAATAGGTACAGAGTAGATGTTGTTGATAACAGCATAAATTACAATCCCAACTGTGTTTTTTGCGCCAATTTTATCAAGGATTCTCTGCCGATGACTTTCCACAGTTCTGGGACTGAGGAAGAGAATGTCTGCAATCTCCTGATTTGTTTTTTCCTGGCAGATGAGTTTTACCACATCCACCTCTCTGTTGGAAAGTGTTTCTTCATTTTCGAAAAGCGATTTTTTGCGGGCAGGCATATTCATATACGAGGTCAGCATCTCGTGGTCTTCTTTGGTAAAGTACATTCCGTTTTGGTCCACGGCTTCTATTGCATCAATGAAAGTCTTTTTGTCAGAATTTTTCGGGAGAAAAGCAGAAACGCCTAATTTTATCATATAACCCAAAACGCTGCTTTTGTAATGAGAAGAGAGAATTATGATCTTAAGGTCAGGATATTTTTTTTTGAGAATCTCTACCAGTTCAAAACCATCCATCGGCTGCATTTGTACATCTATCATTGCAATATCCGGAAAGTCTTCTTTTGCAATGGTTTCCAAATGATTTAGGATTTCTGCCCCACTTGTTGCCATATAATTCACAGAAATATTCTTTTGCATGGAAAGCAGCATTTTGATGCCTTCCAGAATAAGTTGTTCATCATCTACCAAAACTATCTTAATTTTTTCTTTCATCATAATCAATTTGGAATATTAATAATCAATCGGCTGCCAGTTCCTATTCTGTTTTTCCATTTGTAAAAACTTTTCAGAGATGCGATTCGGGATTCTATATTTTTAAGTCCCATTCCTCTGCTTGCCGTTTTGTAATCGAAGCTTTGACCATTATCAGAAAGAATTATTGTTAAATATTTCTGATGTTTCCTGATGTATATCGACACTTCATCTGCATTAGAATGTTTGATGACATTGGATGTGAACTCCTGAATGACTCTATAAATCTGAACTTCCGTGAAATTATCTTTCTTTTGGTACCTGTTATCTATAAATAGTGAAAGAGTGATTTTGTAAGAAAGATTTGTGACCAGCTCCTGCAGATACAAAACCAAACCAAGCTTTTCCAGATTGACAGGATAGAGTGAGTGGGAAATGTTTCTTGTAGAATCTATCAGTTCTGTAATTTGGGCAGTAATAACTTTTTTGGAAGCTTCCTGATTTTCCGGTTCCAGATTATTAAGCCAAAGTGAAAGAATATTAAGACGATTTCCAATGTCATCGTGCACGGAGATGGCAATTCTCTTCCGCTCATCTTCCTGGCCTTTTATGTTTTCCAGCGTCAGTTCTTTCTGATGTTCCATCTCAGCCTGAAACTGGAGATCTTTTTCCTTAACGATTCTTTGGATGAAAGTTCGGTATGCTAATAAGATAAAAGAGATAATGATGATCAAAACAATGATCAACATAATCAAAAATATGATATTGAGTTTTATTTCTTTAATTTTAAAAAAGTGTATAAGAATGTAAAATATAAAACTGCAAGTAATGTATTATTAATGATCCATAATGCGTAGAAATAATCAACAGGAAATCCTAAAAGCTGATGTTGAAACATAAATATAAAAATACTTACCGTATAATAAAGGAAAAGTACAGCATCCAAAATTACAAAACGACTTTTATCCGAAAAGTGTTTGATTTCCTGAATCAATGAATAGGCAATAAGACAAACAATAATAAGATTAGAAATTGCCTTGGAATAATCATTTTCATAATGAGGTAGCATTTTGCTTAAAACTAAAATCACCAGGCTTAAAATTCCGGTTAAAGCAAAAGTGTATTTATGTAATCTTAGTTTTTTAATAAAAATACCTGTCAGTAAAAAAAATTCTCCTGCTATATAGATAGGATACAAAACTTTGTCTGTCCAGCTTGTTCTAATAAAAAGAATCATCTCTACACAAAAAACGAAAAAGGCATAATAGATATACCATTTTTCATTTTTTGAGAAAAGTTTAAATTTTATTAGCGCAATTATCAGAGCAGTGGCTAAAAATATATCAGCCAAATTTGCACTAATTTTGAAAAATTGTTCCACGAATTATTAACCTAAAGTTGAAGCCGTGTAAGGTGGATTTGGTCTGGACCAATCATAAGTATTAGAAGGTATTTTAGTCGTGACATTTACCAGGCTTGGATTCTCAAAACAGGAAATAAAAATTAACGTTGGCAGCAATCTTTGGTAAACTGCAGACGGTTTCAATCCAAAAGCACATACAATACTGGTTGCATCTTCCTGGTTTTGCAAAAGGTCAGCTTTCGGAACAAAAAAACTTTGGAAAATTCTTTCCCCATGAAATTCATTTGATTCCAAACTTAGCCAATCCATTCCATTTTCTCTCCAGGATTCTATCTCTGCAACAGCAACTTGCTGCCCGGTTACAGGCTGGTCAAGAATAGGAAAATTAATATCAGTATCATTTTGACTTTTTTCAAGATCTTTTGTTAAAGTATAGTTATTTGTCAAAGTGTAAGTCTTCGTCTGTGTCAGCAGCAAATCATTTTCCAGAAATCCCAAGGTTGCGAATTTGTAGTCCAATAATTGTATGACATCGCTTGCACTTGTTCTTGGTGCCAGGATCAATATCAGTTCGTTGTTCCAAACACCAATATCCATCCGGAAGTAGTTTCCAGATTCATCCAGATCATTCATCCACTGTATCTGCTCAGGAAATAATCTGAAAACCTTTTGTGGGGCGATAAGTGTTTGTATTTCCGAGTAGTTAGATTTTGCTTGGTTCCAATTTTCAACAGAATCATTGTAATCCTCAAAGTTAAAATTAGCCATATATTTTCAATATTTATAGTTTGCATAAAATTAAACAAACATTCTAATAAAACTACATTAATAATTGATTATTGATGGTAAAATGATAATTAATTATAAATATGAACCGAGGTTAATTCCTGTTTTCTTAAAAAAAGACATCAACTTTCCATTATTTTTTCTATTATTAAGTCATAAAAATTTGCAGAATAAAAAATAATTCCTATTTTTGCATCCTCAAAACCAGAGTTGTCGGATCCATTAGTCCACTGCTCATATTATATTAAATTTTAAAACTTCTGAAAATGAAACCGAAAGGTTCCATTTGATAATTAAAAAAAAAGTATATCCAAATGAAACAAGGCATACACCCAGAAAATTATAGATTGGTAGTTTTCAAAGATATGAGCAACGACGAGATGTTCCTTTGCAAATCTACTGCTGACACAAAAGATACTATCGAATTCGAAGGATCTGAATATCCATTGATCAAAATGGAGATTTCTTCTACTTCTCACCCTTTCTACACTGGTAAAACCAAATTGGTTGACACTGCAGGTAGAGTTGACAAGTTTATGAACAAATACAAAAAATTCGCTAAATAATTTTAGACGATTTTTACAAATATCAAAACCTTTCGGATTTTCCGAGAGGTTTTTTTATTATTTTTGCTTTTAGATGCTGGAAGTTTGATGTCTGATGTCAGATGTCTCTTCCAACACCCAACACCCAACACCCAACAAATATGCAACTCGTTTTTTCGGACGCACAATATTGGGAAGATTTTCTTCCGCTCACTTTTACAAAACCGGTTGCAGAAATGCGAATGGGAATCCTGACTTTTTCAGAAAGATGGAAAAAACTTCTCGAGATAGACGAGGTTTTCTACATCACAGAAAATTATCTTCAGGAAAAGTTCAAAAAGCCGGAACCGAAACAAAGTCTTTTCATTGTTCCAAACTTTTTCCCTTCAGAAGATGTTTTGAAGCAAATTAAAGAACTTCAGCCCGGTGAAGCTTTGGTTTATGATAATGAAGTTCTTGTCGCCAACATCAATATGGATCAGTTTTCTCTGAATCAGATTAATAAAATGACTGACATCACAGAAAAACTGTTGTTCATAGAAAAACCAACCGACATATTTTCCCACAACGATTTTGCTATCAATTTCGATTTTGAACTAGTGACAAAAGGCAGAACTTCTCAGGAATTATCATCGACCAACGGATTCATCGGTGACAAAGAAAATATGTTTATAGAAGAAGGAGCTGTTATCGAATTTTCCACACTCAATTGCAAAACCGGAAAAATCTATATCGGAAAAAATGCCGAAATTATGGAAGGTTCCAATATTCGCGGATCATTGGCACTTTGTGAAGATTCAAAAATCAATCTCGGAACCAAACTTTATGGCGGAACCACTATTGGTCCATATTCCAAAGTTGGCGGCGAAGTCAATAATATTGTGATTTTCGGCTATTCTAATAAAGGTCACGACGGTTTCTTAGGAAATTCGGTAGTAGGCGAGTGGTGTAATTTGGGTGCAGATACCAACTCATCCAACTTAAAAAATAATTACGCCTCCGTAAAACTTTGGAATTATCGTAAAGAAAGATTCCTCGATACAGGTTTGCAGTTTTGCGGCCTGATAATGGGTGATCATTCCAAAACGGCGATTAATACCCAGCTCAATACAGGAACTGTAGTCGGCGTTGCTTCCAATATTTTCAAATCCGGCTTCCCACCAAATCTTGTAGACAATTTTTCCTGGGGCGGAATGAAAGGCGACGAAAAATTCCGACTCGACAAATCCTATGAAGTGGCAGAAAAAGTAATGGAACGACGAAAAATCCCAATCACCGAAGCTGACAAAGATATTTTGAAGTACATCTATAATGAGTTTTAAAATTAAAACTCATTTTTTTTATGATAAAATTGGCTCCCTTTATGCTTAGGGAAAACCAATTTATATCAAAGTTTGCTTATTTTTGCTGATTGAGGTTTTGGTCTAAGCCTAAAATCTAATTTTTAACATCTATATATAATAATGAAGCAGTTTCTTCTTTGGCTATTTGCATCGTTGGTTTTGGTAAGCTGTGCCAGAGTTGGTTCGCCCGTTGGCGGCGCAAAAGATTCTATCGCCCCAAAAATGATAGGTTCTAATATTGACACCACCAGAATCAATGTCTCAAGAAATCTCAAAGAACTCAGAATAGATTTTGATGAATACATCATGTTGAAAGATGTAAGCAAGAATTTGATTATTTCCCCTCCGATTCAGTACACCAAGATTATTCCTTCTTCCACCGGAAACAAATATCTGGAAATCCAATGGAAAGATACGCTTCAGGCAAACACGACTTACAATTTCAATTTCGGAAATTCTATTGTAGATCTTAATGAGAGTAATGTCTTGCCTTATTTCAATTTTGCATTTTCGACGGGAGAAAAATTGGATGACCTTTACATCAGCGGAACGGTTTCCGATGCGTTGGGAAATGAGAAAAATTCTGAGGGAAAAGAAAAAAATCTGGTCGTTGGACTTTATCAGGTCAAAGACACGATGAATTATCGTCAAAAACCCTACTATGTTTCGAAAGCTGACATTGATGGTTATTTTGAATTAAATTATTTGACACCCGGAAAATATAGAATTATCGGTTTCGATGACGAGAATTCTAATTCCATTTATGACATCGGAAAAGAAAATGTTGCTTTCCAGAAAGAAGTGATCGATCTTCAAACAAGTATTTCCGGACTGAAGCTAAAATCTTTCCCATCCAAAAAAGATGTAAAATATAAAGAAATGACAGTTTCTACCGGAGGGGTCCTTATGACATTTGATGGGAAGCCGGAAAAAGTAGTGGTGAAAACCGTTGGGGAAAAGCCTGCAGATTACAAAGTGACACACAAATCAAAATCAGACTCTGTAAGGATTTGGTTTGATGCAACCAAAGAAAACATCAGAGCAACAGTCAGCGAAAATCTAAAATTCTCCTATGACACAGGTTCCAAGCAGGACACAGTCTCTATATTTTATAAAAGACCATCGAAAGAAGAGATGACAATAGCCAATCCTTTTTCAAATAAGTTGGCTCCGGAAACAGATTTTAGATTTTCTTCTAATTATATCATTAATAAAATCCAACCGGAGAACTGGAAGCTGGAATCTGACAGCATTGCGCAAGACTTCACAGCCAGAATTTCTGAATTGGATTCCACGCAGGTTATTGTAAAATCAAATTTCATAATCGGGAAAAAATACAAATTGACTGTTCCGAAAAATACATTGAGTTCCTTTTACAACAGATCAAGTGAAAGTGTCCGTTTCGATTTCGAAGTTGCAAAACTGGCAGATTTCGGAAGTTTTTCCGCACATCTTAAAAACCTTCCTGCTCAAAAATTCTGGATCCAATTGTTAGATGAAAAAAATGAACCAGCTTATCAGCAATACACCAATCTGGCGGATGTCAAATTCGTTAATATCAAACCCGGAACTTACAGACTTCGGATTTTGGTAGATAATAATGAAAACGGAATCTGGGACAGCTCCGATTTTTCTACAGAAGTGGTGGCAGAAGATGTTTATTTGTTTAAGAAATTTGGGGATAAAGAAGTGATGAGCAAGATTAATATCCGCCCTATGTGGGAAATCAATGAGAATTGGGATCTTACTTTAGAAGAACAACCTGCCAATTGAAAAAGATAATTTTTTGGGTCGCTGCTGTTTTTTTAGGAATTCAGTTGATTCCTGTTGACAGGGAAAACAAACCCGTCAATAAGAATGATAATTTTTTTGATATTCATAAAACACCGGAAAACATAAGGGTTATTTTGAAAAATGCCTGTTACGACTGCCATTCCAATGAAACCAAATATCCAAATTATTCCTACATTGCTCCAATTTCTTGGACAATTAAAGATCACATCAACGAAGGTCGTTATCATCTCAACTTTTCAGAATGGGGTTCGTACAATAAGGAACTCAGACAAAATGCAATTGAGAAAACGATTTCTACTGTTCGTGATGTGGAAATGCCGCTGCCTTCATACATAGGTTATCATCCCAAAGCTAATTTAACAACCAAACAAAGAGAAACTCTGGAGCATTATTTTCAAAAATTAGTAGAATAAATAATACTTTAAAAATTATTTCTATTCAGATATCAATTATTTTATATATTTGATAAAAACTGAAAGTTATGAATAAGTTATTAATTACTATTTCTCTGTTTTGTTCATTAATTGCTAATGCGCAGCAAAAAGAGGATCAGGAAAAGATGAATCTTGTAAAGATGAATCTTACATCCATTGTTTTTCGCAATTATCAATTTGCTTACGAGCGTTTGTTTACAAAAAGGTTTTCTGTTCAGGTATCTTATGGCTTTATCCCAGCCGGTCAGGTTCCGTTGATAGATGAAATTATCAAAGACGAAAATGTTGATAATATAAAATTAGGTGGAAACAATATTACAATAGAACCTAGATTCTATCTTGGTAAAGGCTATGGTCATGGTTTTTATATTGCGCCTTATTATAGATACTCACATTTCAACATAGATAATTTGACTTACCGCTACACATCAGAAGATCCTGCTGCGGCTGATAAAAAGATTCCGATTGCATTTAATGGGAAAACCAATTCTAATAATGTAGGTTTACTGCTAGGCGCCCAATGGTTATTGGGTCGGAGAGACAATTGGGTATTGGATGTTTGGTTCATAGGTGGTCATTATGGTGGCGCAACAGGAACGATTACAGGGAAGTCCTCCAGGTCTCTTACCTCTTATGAGCAGAATCAGCTTAAAGAAGATATTAAGGACTTAGATATCTCGTTATTTAATTACAAGGTTACAACGGATTCCTCTGGCGCCGTGATTGCTTTGGATTCGGATTGGTTGGGTGTTAGGTCTGGGATATCGTTCGGTTACAGATTTTAAGAATATAATAAATAGGGCAATTCCACAAAATTGCCCTTTCATATGCCTCGTCATTTTGCGAACCGGGCTATCCGCTGCAATCTTTTTATAAAGATTTGCTCTATTTTATCCATTACAAATCTTTATAAAAAGGATTTCCACTACTATCCCTATTGCGGGGTTGCTGATAAATCCACGATTATTTCCTCTAAATAAAACATTCATCAAAAACAATGTCGTTGATAACCAGCGTTGTACTTAAATGTTTATTTAAAAAGAGCAAATAAACTTGCAGTTTGGGAAAAAGTTCCTACTTTTGCAACCGCTTTAAGAGAGCAGCGCAGAAGCCTAACAGGGAAATATGAGAAGATTGGCACTTATTAAATAAGTATTAATTTTCGGATAAAAGACTTG